>JAYTRM010000069.1:0-18905 GCA_043746165.1 Bdellovibrionales bacterium
ATTTAGAAGCGGTGCCACAGTTGGAATCGTCTTGCTGACGCGAGCAAGCTCTGCGTTTAAGACTGAAACTTAACGCGTCCTGGTTTTGGAGCGGGGCGCCGAGAGGCCAGAGTGCGCGCATCCGATTTCAGTGAGCGCTGTCGCTCGGGACGTGCGGTTTCTTTTTTCTCGGCGAGGAAGATCCGCTCGACCCCAGCTTCTGTTAGAAACAGATACTCGCCGCGCTTAAGATTTGACGGCATCTTAAGGCGACCAATCGCCACGCGTTGAAGTTTAATCACGTCGAATCCAATTTTTTCAAACATGCGCCGGATCTGGCGATTTTTTCCCTCTGAGATCATGATTTTGACCCAGTCATATTTATCAGAATCTCCGCGCCGCACACGTTCAATGTGTCGGGCGGCCACTTTGCCGCCGATCACTGAAACGCCCCTACGAAGTCTTTCAAACTGATCTTCACTGGGATGTCCGCTCACTTTAACGAGGTAAGTTTTTAAAATCTCTTCGCTCGGATGGTTTACTTTTTGCGCAAACTCGCCATCGTTTGTAAGCAGAATCATTCCCTCGGTATCCCAATCGAGTCGGCCGACCGGAAAAACTCGCACCGGTAAACGTTCAAAGAAGTCAGCAATCGTTGGTCGACCTTCGGGGTCATCCATCGTAGTGACAACATTTTTGGGTTTATTAAAAAGAATGTAAACTCTGTGAGTTGCTGGTTTGACTGGCTTGCCCGAGACGGTAATGCGATCGTGGCCCGGGCGAACTTTGGTACCAAGTTCGTAAACCTTTTTTCCGTTGATAACAACAGCGCCGTCAGCGATCAATTCATCCGCTTTGCGACGGCTGGCAATCCCGCATTCCGATAGGTACTTGTTGAGGCGAACGGATTCTATGGCCTGGGAATTTACAGATTGAAGCTTGGTGTCTTTGGCCATGTTTCGTCTTTCATTTCGGTTCCGAAGTTCGGGTCGCTCAGTTCATCTTTTGGGTCATTATTTGGGTCATTATTTGGGTCACCATCTGGGCCACCCAGCAAATCGCCGCCAGATTCATTCAAGAAACCGCTGGGGTTAGACTGTGCCCGGGGCCGATGAAGCTGAGCGTTGGAATACTCTAGAGCCAGGGTTTTGTCGAGGTTGCTGATCAAAAGCCTGACCAGTTTATCATCAGGAAAGATATGCTCGAGCGCTAGGCGGCCGCGCTCAAGCGCAGCTTCGCCAAATTTAAGGGATTCGGGATGGCGGCTGCCAAGAAGATCGAGAGCCTTCTCTAAAATACTCGTCAGCTCTAGGTACATGGGGTCTGACTTGCGATTGACGAATAATTGCTCCAGACGCTTAAGCGGGTAGAACAAGAACGGATAGCGGTGGAGACTTCCTCCATCCATCACTGCATAGCGCTGGAAGGTATAGCCTCGGACGACGGTTCCATAAACGCCCTCAGGTCCTCCCTGGGGATCGCGATCAAGAAAAAAGCGTGCCGAAGTGTGCGCGCCCACCTCAAGGTTTTGTACCACTTGCGAATGCAAGTTGAGGTCGCTTGAATAAAATAGCGTGAAATCCAGAGTCAGCGGGGTGAGTTCACCGCCGCGAATGGCGAGCACTTTTGGAAACTGAGTGACCCTCAGGCTGCGGTCACGTTGAAGGGCAATCGCAACGACAGATTGGTCGCGATCGGCTAGAATGCGAAAGTGATCAAACGAAGTGCTGTGTTTTTCAAAAAACCGCCCAATGACGTGTTCCATCGTCTGCAGGGTTTCAACCGGAACGATTTGCACGTCGCTCGGATGGATCATCTCGTGAAGCTGCAAATTCTCGCCGCTGGTGTCTTGGTAATGCTGGAGAATGGTGGCGACTTCCAAAAAGAGTCGCTGTTTCTCTTCTTGCCAGTGGCTAAACGACAGCGCTCTGCTGAAAAAACGGCTGATCAACTCCGGACTCACTGGCTCCGTGGCGTCGCAGAGGTTCTTCAAATAATGGTAGAAACAAAGACGCGCAGCGTCTTTATCGGGTTCAAGCGTCAATATATGCTGGGCCAAGCCGGTCACGTGAGCCATGATTCCTAATTGATAGGGAGGAATCGTGACTCCGTCCAGCAAATTCACCTCGAGGGAGGCGAAATCGTCATGCACCGTGAACTAAACCCCCATTTATTCGGTCCCACCCAGGTCCCGGCTCAGGGATGGACGGATTCTCAGGCCCAGCGGTCCCAGGCGCAATCACAGGTTGCAGTTTCGGCGCCGTCTCGGGTCGCTTATCCACCCAATGAGCTCAAAACGATCGAGCATCATTTGACCATGTTGAAGGTGGCAATCAATCAAATCGAAAAGCGCTCTGAAGGTTTTAATTCCAAGCTCGAAGAGCTCGGACGAGGCGTGCACGTGCGCCTCGAGCGCTTTTCGCAGGCAATCATTCGACTCGAAGACCAACAGCAGAAAATAAATCAAGAAAACATCGAGAAGTTCGCTCAGATCGCCGCAAAAGTGAACGAACGAAAAGTGACTGACGGTAAGGTCCAAGAATTGATCGATCGCCACAATACGATTGTGCGCAATTTCGAAAATCGTCTCACCAGCTTGCAAAGGATAAATGCCGAGCAAGAACTGACCTTGCACAACGCTCATGCGGCGCTTGAAGAGGTGCGCACTGAGCTAGGTAAGCGTCGTTGAAAAGAGCGCAACAAACGTGATTGCGGCTGGGGCGTGCGCGCCCCTCGACCTCATGGGCTCAACCACTTATTCCACTTTGAGTTTCACTGCGAGCTCGATTGTCTTCGGAAAAAGGCAATGATCATCATTGCAGGCTTGATAAACAAGCTTTAATTTAACTTGATGACTTCCGGTTTTAAAGCCCGGCGGAACTTCAATGACCGTGCGGAGTTTGGCATGCCCGGAGACTCCCAGCTTCGTCGAATTTGAAACTTTATCTTGAAACTCGACTGTTGGCTTAATTTTAAAGGTATCAAGCTTGAGGTCGTCGGGTGACTCAATCTGCAACCGAAAACGCTCCACATAGGCATGATAGCCCTCAGCCAGATCCAGATCGATCGCGAGCTCAGTGGTACCGCCGGGCTCGACGACTTCGGGGCGAAGAGCTGCGCGAGCCTGGAGGGGGTTGAGGTTTTCACTTTCTGATGACTTTGGGTCACCGAAAGCGGCGCGAGCGGGCGGATTTAGCGATGCCAGAATCAAAAAAATAACGAGAGTGAGTTGGATCAAGTTAGGCACCTTCCTGAGAGGCTGTCAGGTCGAGAATCACATCGACCATTCGGTTAAATTCCTTTTCGGCCTCGATTCGTCGAACTTGACTGAGCTGAAAGAAAAAGCCGGTTTCGGCAAAGTGATCGAGAGCAAACGGTCCCAGGCTCTTGCCATAGTGCTGAGCTGAGGACCAAATAAAACCGTCGCTCGCCGGCCGATTTTCGCCAGGTGAGCGGGGGTGGAGATAGCGATAACTGAGCCTGAGAGGCCATCCCAATTGGTTGGCGCGCGCTTCGCAAATCAAGCTGAAATGTGGAATGTCGCTGGGCTGCGGATGTAAACGATTGAAATCTTCAATCCGCTCGCAAGTGAATTGCGCGTATATATCTTTTCGCGCTGTTGTTTTGTAACCGCTCGCACTGAGCGCCCGATTGAGATGCGGATGGCGGTCGGCAAATGTGAGACCCAGTTCAGCGACATTGGCGCCATGATGGGGCGTGCCGAAAGTGATCACACCTTTTATGCGCCCTTTAAGCTCCGGCCGGTGGGCCAGCGCGCGTGCGACGAGACCTCCGATCGAATGTCCGAGCAGGTAAAACGTCTCGTCTTTTAAGGCCAGAAGTTGTGAGCAAACGAGCGTTGCTTGCTCTACGGGGCTGCCAGCTCCGATTCCTACCGGAGAAAAAAGACTTCTCCCGCGAGCCATCAAGGCTCGGTTGAGCTGACTGTCCATAGGTCCGAAGCGGAGCGGCCCCAAATGCAGGTCGTCGTCTTTAAAAGTATTCAGTCCATGCATAAAAACCAACTTCGTCATCGTCTGACCCCGCCCGCGCGCGGGGCTCCAAAGGACTTAAGCCGCGCCTAAGCAGCCCGAGTGTCGTGTCACTAATGAGTCGCCGACGAGCCGCCGACGAGCCGCGGATGAGCCGCCGCTACATCGATTTAAACCGAGATTTGCGCGGTTCGCAAGAGCAGATGACTCTCGACAAACGTCAAGTTCCAACAGCAAATCCTCAATAGAATTTCGAAGTGAACCGATATCGTACACGAGGTGTGAGTATGGGAATCGTCGGAGCATTAATCGTTTTAGGCTGCGTCTTTGGCGCCTATATGGCCCACGGCGGACATCTTCAAGTCGTTTGGCAGCCCTCAGAAATGGTCATCATCTTCGGAGCTGCGATCGGCGGATATGTGATCGCAAATCCGATGACGACTATCAAGATGGGCTTATCCAAAGCGGTGCACGCGTGGCTTGGCAAGGGCCCTAGCAAAAAAGAATACCTCGAACTTTTACAAATGCTGTTTCAACTGTTCCAAATTTTCCGTAAGGACGGTCCGCAAGCAGTTGAAAAACATATCGAGGAACCAGAAAAAAGCGACATCTTCAAAAATTACCCGACTTTTCTCAAAAACCACCACGCCGTCGATTTTCTCTGCGACACCATGAAAATCACGTTGTCGGCCGACCTTTCCCAATACGACGTCGATGACCTGCTTGATCAAGATATCAAAGTCATGCACGAAGAAGAACATGCGGCCCAGCATGCGATCAACTCCATCGCAGAAGCCCTTCCGGGTCTCGGGATCGTCGCCGCCGTCTTAGGCGTCGTGCACACCATGGGTATGCTCGATCAAGGGACCGAAGTCATCGGTCACTCCGTCGGTGCGGCCCTGGTCGGAACCTTCATGGGGGTCCTAGCGTGTTACGGATTTGTCAGTCCGACAGCAAGTAAAATGGGAAATGACATCAACGCCGAGGGCCGTTACCTGCAGGTTCTAAAAGCCGCGCTGGTAAGTCTGCAACGAGGGGCGCCTCCGCTCGTTTGTGTGGAGTATGCGCGCCGATCGATTTACCCGGTCGACCGCCCGTCGTTTGCCGAACTCGATTCGGCAACTAAAGGCGTGAAGAAGGCAGCTTAAGGGTAGGCGAAAAAATGGCTGAAAGAACGATTGAAAGAACTGTGATTTTGAGGGGCCTGCAAAAGGCCAAGAAAAGAGTTAGTTAAACCGTGGCTGAGAAAAAAGCTCAGATCGTCATTAAGAAAATCACCGTCGTCAATGGCGGTGCGCACGGTGGTGCCTGGAAAGTCGCCTTTGCCGACTTCATGACCGCTATGATGGCCTTTTTTCTAGTCATGTGGCTACTCGCGACTCAAAGCGAACCTCAGAAAAAAGCGATATCGGACTATTTTTCGACTCCTTCGGTGATTGAGTATCAGTTTAGCAATTACGGTGTGGAGCTCACGCTCGAGAAACTTTTTCTCGATTTGATCAACGAACCACTTAAGGTTTTTCAATCTTTTGTAACGCCGATCGATCGGGCTCCGAACATCATGACCCTGGGCATGAAAAAAGTTGTTTATGCCCACATGGCAGAACAGCTCGGAAATGTAGCGAGCAAAGTCGACGTCTCTTCGGATACCGTGATGTTTGAAATTCCCGACAGTCAGCTGTTTAATCCGGGCACCTCGATGCCCAACAGCCAATTCGTTCCGGTTATGGAACGAGTCAAGGGTGTCACCGCTGGTCTGGAAGACGCTGATGTGGTCATCACGTCGGTCGTCTTTGACCAGTCGGTTCGGGGCGAGACACACCAGCTAGCGCAGAACATCGCCGAAGAACGACTGGATTTGATTCAGGCAAAAGTCAAAGCGTCGCTCGAGAAAGCGACTGTTGACGTCACCGGCCACAGCTTAGGCCGCTTCGACGATCGCAGCGTGCGTGAGAAAAAAGGCGGCGGCGGTGGATACATTCGCCTCGAAATCAAGCAAAAGAAAACCCTGCCCGACGGCAGCAAGCCCCGGCCTCTGTCAAATGGCGTTTTCAATGGCACATTTGCAAAGTCAAATGATGACAAGTCGGTGTATGATAACTTTGTTTCGCAGGTGTCAAAGCAACGCCGCGAGCCGCAGTCGCAAAAAAATAAGAAGCATTAAACGGGGGAGACCTCGGTGGAAACCAAAGCGTGGCGTGAACTTGACCTGATAGGGTTCGACACGGAGACAACGGGCAAGTATCCGCTATCAGCCGAAGTTTGCGAGCTCGCCGCAGTGAAATGGCGAGACGGGCAAATCGTCGATCGCTTTTCAACCTTGCTGAAACCTTCGCGCCCGATGGATGCCGAAGTCATCGCCATCCATGGCATTTCCAACGCGATGGTTGAAGATGCACCGCGAATGGCGGAAAAAATTGCAGCGTTTCACCGTTTCATTCGAGGTGGTATCGTGATCGCCCACCACGCTCCTTTTGATCTGGGATTCATGGCTCTCGAGTTTGAAAAGGCGGGGCTTTCGCTGCCGCTGGAGCCGGCTCTGTGTTCTTCACTTTTATCCCGCAAGATTTTTCCGGAGAGCACAAACCACCGGCTACAGACCTTGGTTTCCTTTTTCGGTCTCGCAAAGGGAGTCGCCCATCGGGCTGAAGACGATGCCCGTGCCTGCCTGGAAGTTGCCCTGCGCTGCCTCGAAAAATGCGACGAATCCTGCGCGGGTGCTTCGCCACTTTCCGAAGTTTTTAAATACCAAGGCGGAAGTCTGACCTGGCAACGCTTTTCGATGGCAGCACTGCATGCACGACCCGAAGTTAAGGTGTTAATCGACGCCGTCATCGAAGAAAAAATCACTGAAATTGTTTACTCTGGTGGTTCAAAACCAAACGAGCCGCGGCGGCTTCATCCGCAGGGCATCGTGCGCTCGTTAGATGGCGATTTTCTCGTCGCCTATGATGAGGCCGAGCAGAAATCGAAGCGCTATTTGCTAGAGAGAATCACTGCCGCGAAGCTAGTTTAAACTGGCTACATGCGCTCGTCGGGTAACCAGACTTTATAGCTTCGCGACTCTCGAGGTGTTTGCGCATGGAGGAGATGCGGATTCAGCGCGATGAGTGTGCGCAATGGAATGCCATGAGTGGCGGCAACTTCTTGAAGTTTTTTTCCACCCGTCACGCGCACTGGCTTGAGATCTGGAAATTCATAATAGGTTTTTTCTTCGAAGCCATAGCTTGCAGGGTTTTGTGTGATCTTCATGGCCGCCTCGAATTTCGGTACGTAATTGGCGGTTTCGGTGGGCAGATAACCGCCGTGCGCAAGTTTCCAGAAGTCATGGCTGCCCGAGCGGCGCACCGCCCGTTTGACGCAACCAATTCCGCAATTGTAGGCGGCCATCGCCAAGTACCAGTTGCCAAATTGCTGGTGTAAACTTTTTAAGTGTACGGCCGCCGCTCGGGTGGCACGAACGATATCGAGCCGTTCATCAACTTCGCGATCAATTCTTAGACCGGAAGTCCTGCCGGTCGCCGCGCCAAATTGCCAAACGCCGAGTGCGCGCGCGCTAGATTTAGCCGAGCGGGTGAAGCCACTCTCAATCATCGCTAGATAGTAGAGTTCGGATGGGACGCCCTTTTCGACCAAGATATCTTGAATCAAATTTTTGTACAGCGCGCCCCGCCACATAAAACGGTCAAAGCGTTCGCGGTCGCGCTTGCGAGTGGTGAAGTAATGGATCCACATGGTGACTTCAGGTCGACTTTCGGTGCGTATTTTCTGTTGCCAAACCCGAGGTTCTGACTCTTGAAAAAGCTCAAATGGAATGGGCACGGCGTGAGCCAACGGGCTGAAAACTACAAAAGCCAAGAATAAAATCCAGCGAGTTGGGCTTCTTCTCATGTGCCCGTTTTACCTTGGGCTGGCTCGCTTGTTTGCATCGCGGAGGTCTCAGGCGATTTCTCAGATGGTTTCCCAGACAGAGCGAGGGGAAGAGGCGTATTAGAGCCTGTGGGGAGTGGCAAGTGCGGACCCGTTAAATTTCCCTCGGCGTCAGGCGCATATTTTGCGAGGTGATGAGTGAGCTTAAGTGCGAGTTCCTCGAGATGCTTAAATTCGTCGCCGGCGCGCAGGCGCAAAACACGCGGACGTCCAGCGGAAAGATCTTCAAGAAATTTCTCAAAAGCGTACAGCGGACCGGCGATGCGCGCGGAAAGGATTCTCCCGATCAAAAATAAAGTGGCAAAGAACACCGAGCTGACCGCAAGGAAGCTCATCAAGAACGGAATGAGATAGCTGTCGAGGAGCTTCGGATTGTTGCCGCCGAAATCGATGATCGTGACACGCAAAAACGTATAGGAGTAAACGGCGGTAATTGCAGCAAAGCAGCTGCCGATACCAACTAAGATCAGACAATAGCGGAGCTGAAATTTTAGATTGACCCAGTGAAAGCGTCGGCTTTCATTTTCTGGCCAGAGAAGCTCGCTCTCGCGAATGAGGGCCACGGCCACCATCGCGTAGCCCACCCACTGAAGCGCATCTCCCATATTGAAGGCGGGTGAACTCTTTGTCGGCGAGCCAATCAAAATAAAGTCGATGACTTGGCCGTAGAGAATACGGTCAGTGACATTGCCAAGAATTCCACCGAGTAAGACCGAGAGTCCCGAACGCAAAGTGAGAGATTTAATAGGCAGGAGATACTGGATGATGACAAAGAAAAATAATAGAAATGCTCCGCCCGTAGACAGGCTGACCACCCGAATAACTGGCGAGGTCTCCGAAAATAACCCAAGCATGGCGCCGTGATTATGGTGCAGAACAAACCCGAGAGGGCCGTAGAATTGGATGCCGATCAAGTGCATCGCCCACATCTTGGTGAGGCGATCTACTCCCCAGGCGACAAAAAGAGGAATCGTAACTAAGAACCAATCGATTTTGCGCATTACCCTTTATCTTATTCAGGGTCTGCGGGCTGCGCTACGTAACCACGTCTCTATTGGCCTTTCGCACCCGTCCAGTTTTTATGGGTCTGGGGTGTCGCGCGTTGAAAACGGCCACGGTTTTGAGCGGGGTGTCCGCCCACCGACGCTTAAAAAAACGGCAATTAATTATTTTTTCGTTAGTTATTTCAGCATGTTGCCCGCCGTCGTGGATGTGAAAAAATTTTCATTTTCGGATCACGTTGACGTCAGGAGTTCAGCGTAGTCTGAGTACATGAAACAAAGCGGAAAAACGGCCGGAACCCCTGGTCTGCTTCCGTCTAAAAGGAGTATTTATGATTCGCACTCTCTTGGCTCTCGCTACTGTGGCAATGTGTTCTAGCGCTTTCGCACAATCTGGCGGAGCAGGCGGCGGAGCTGCAACGACTCCTCCGAATGCTGGCACGACTTCGGCTGCTCCCGCTGGTGGCGCTGCTCCGATGGGCGCTACGAGTGGAAAGAAAACACGCGCTGAGTGCAAAAAACAAGGCGTTAAAGGCAAAAAAGCTATGAAAGAGTGCATGAGCGGCAAGTGATATGAGCGCTGAGCTTAAATCCATGAGCTAAATTTTTGATCTCATCGACAGCTCGCGCCAAGAGCCTAGGTTCACCACCTGGGCTTTTTTTTCTTAGCCCCCAGCACTTTTATCGACGGCTAGGCCCGATTGAAATAATTCATGAGAATCGTGGATTCGTGTGCGTCGCCAAATCAAAGCCGCAGCTTCCCATTGTCAGTCTTGAAAAGAACGCCGCCGCTTTGCTTCATATCCGTGAATTTCACTACTCCCGCCATCTAGTTAAAGGTGAAATATCGCCATGATAATCGTCGCCGTCGAAGATGAAACCCGAGTTCTCGATTTTCTTACCGAAGCGCTGCGCAAGGAAGGCCATACGGTGCATCCGTGCACAACTTTTGCGGAAGCAAGCGAGACGGTTTCGACTTTGAGTGGCACCTGCGACCTCGTGATCATGGATCGCCTCCTCGACCGCGTCGACGCGATCGCCTTGATTCCACTGGTGCGTGAAAAATGTAAGAATGCGAAAATCTTGGTGCTTTCGACAATCACCGATCCTGTGCAGAAGGCTTCGGCACTGGATCTGGGAGCTGACGATTATCTCGGAAAACCTTTTCAACTCGTTGAACTTTCGGCGCGAATTCGCTCGCTAGCAAGGCGGAGTGCTGAGCCTACTGCCAAGTCGACTTTTGAGGTGGGTGACCTCCACATCAACGCGATTGAGCACAAAGTCACGGCTTCAGGAAAAAGTGTTGATTTATCAAATAAAGAATATTTAGTTCTTTTAACGTTCATGCAGCATCCTGGCCGAGTTTACAATAAATTTCAACTTTTGGATCGGGTCTGGGATACGCAGTTTGATATCGAGAGCAACGTGGTCGAAGTGACGATCAAAAACTTACGGCGCAAACTTGAAGCGGCGGGATCGAAATCTGAAATCTTAAGTCGTCGCAACATTGGATACTGGATTGAAGCGTAGATTTCTATTAACCATCGGTCTGGTCCTGGCGGCGGCGATCGGCTCTGTCGGCGTCTTACAGTACGTGCTGTTTCGCACGGAACAGTACCGTTTGATTGACAGTCGAATCGAAGCAACCGCGACACTGCTCATCTCATCTGACCTTTCGAGTGCCGATCTCAAGGATTTTAACGAAGCTGAGACGATTATCAGTGACGTCGTTGGCGGCGAGAAATTTAACCAGTTCATCGTAATCTACAGTAAGAACGGCAACGAAATTTACCGTTCTGAAAATGCCGAAGTTTTACCCGAAAAAATTCCCCGTGATGAAAAGTGGCAGACTATCGAAACCGACGGGCACATCATTCGCGTGCTCACCCTTCCGCTCGCGCGGCCGCACGTGCCAAAGCATGGCGGCCCCAGTGTCGACCACCGGATTCTACAGACGGGTCTGATTCTCGACGAAGATCTTTTGAGATTGAAAACATTGAGTCGGCACGTGCTGGCTTACAGCGCCCTCATCATGGCGCTCATTTTGCTTACGACTTTTTGGCTCGCGGAAGCTCTTCTCCGACCTCTCAAGGAACTTGCCAATTACCTGCGGCATATGAGTGGTCGCCTCGAGGTATCTCCCGACATTCGTGAGTCTGAGCCGCCCGTTCCGCCAATTCGCGATGATGACGATGAGTTTGGTCAGCTCGTCAATGAGACCCGACGCTTGCGCGACATGATCGGCCGGGGCCTGAAAAATACCCAGGCATGGACGGCGCAAATGGCGCACGAAATGAAGACTCCACTGACAATTTTGCAAAATAGTTTGGAGCAAGCGCGAACGGAGCCGAACACCGAGCGCCGCGAACAGAATTTGCTCGAAGCATCTAAGGAGATCGAGCATCTCAACGCGCTCATCAGCTCATTTTTGGAATGGTCGGCAGCAGAGAATTTTCCTGAAATTGCCGACGATTTGCATGCTGTCCGTCTCGGCACCATCGCGAGCGAACTTTTTGAACGGTTTGAGCGTCAAGATCCTGAACGCATGAAATTTGAAGGCGATTCAGACCGAAGGATTTTTGCCAAAAAAGGCTTTGTCCACCAGGCCATCTCAAATCTGATCACCAATTCTCTTCGCTACTCGCCAAAAGGCGCTACCGTCACCGTGCGGGTGCTTGAAGATCGCGTCGAAATCATCGATGAGGGGCTGGGCCTTCCGGCTCATGTCGTCGAGCACCTCGGAGAGCCGTTCAATTATGGTGCTAAAGACCGTCATGGATTCGGCTTGGGACTGGCATGGGTCCGCACGATTTGCCGCAAGTACGGTTGGACCTTGAATTTCGAGCGCAGACCCAACGCCTCTGCGGAAAAAACAGGCACAAGTGAGGTAACCGTCGTGAGTATCCGATTTCCAAAAGAAGAACCGTAGGTCTCGTACTCTTCCGACTCTTTTCCGATTGACGCACAAGCGGCATAACAAGCGGTATAGGGCCTAAGCCCATCTGCAAGCGGCTTTCATGCTTTTTGTTGTGAGTCAGATGCCTCTTTATTTACCCATTCTAAACGGATGAATAACTATTTCGAATAGCAGAGCAAACAAAAATCTTCGATAAATTGGACCTTCCTCCAGTATTATTTTGGAACTAAGTGGTTCCATTATAGGTTCATGAAAAAACAAAACTTTGTTCTAGGCGTCTTAGGGTGCATCGCGGGCTTGAGCTTCTTCTCCTTAAATGCAATAGCGGACACGACGACCCCTGCTGCAAAAAAGGATTGGACGATGTTGGTTTACCTCAACGGTAACAACAATCTCGATCAATTCGGTGCTTTTAATATCATCCAGATGCAAAAGGCCGGATCTACGGATCACCTCAATGTGGTGGTGCAGTGGGCCAGCCAAGCAGCAGAAGACACTAAGCGTCTTTTAGTTGTAAAGGATACCGCAGCTACGACGGTAACGTCACCGACCGTTCAGGATCTTCCGGTTGTCGACATGGGTAAAAAAGAAACCCTGCTCGATTTCATCACTTGGGGAGTTCAAACGTATCCCGCTGATCACTACTTCGTAGTTGTCTGGGACCACGGCGCTGGCTGGCACCTGCTCTCGCCGAAACCGATGGCTCAAAATTACGACATCAGCTTCGATGAACGCACTGGAAACCACATCACGACCGAAGAACTCGGTGGCGTGCTGGCCCAAGCAGCTCAGGTGATTGGCCACAAAGTCGATATCTACGGCAGCGATGCATGCATGATGTCGATGGTTGAAGTCGCCGCAGAAATGGCGGGATCAGTCGACACCTTCATTGGTTCAGAAGAAACTGAGCCTGGCGCCGGCTGGCCATATGATCTCTTTCTCGGTTCATGGAATGCGAATCCGACAGCTGACAACGCGCAAATCGGAAAATTCCTCGTTGATTCTTACAAAGCCTACTACACCCAACAGGGAACTTCGAACGCGACGATGGCGACTATTGACATGAATCAGCTTCCGCAGCTTATCGCCGGAATCAGCGCTTTGAAGGATAAGTTGGCGGCTAAAACCAATATGTCGGTCATCTCGCAAGCGGCAGCGAGCAGTTCGCGATTCACGTACAGCGACTATGTTGACCTCAGCGATTTAGTTGACAATGTTCGCACCGCGCTCGACAAAACAGACGAGGCTCAAGTGGCTCTCGACTCGATGTCACAGCTGATCAAGACGGCTGTAACTTCAACCTCAACAACGGGAATGAAAGCCAACGGAATCTCGATCTGGTGGCCCACGGATTCGAGCGGTTTCAACAGCTACAGCACTCGCTACAAAGGTCTGAAGTTCGACCAAGCCGCTCACTGGTCCGACTTCCTAGCTAAAACGTACTAAGCGAAACGAAAATCTAAGACCGAAAAAAAGGCGCTCAAAAAGAGCGCCTTTTTCATTTCCTACGCCAAACGAAACGTCGGCGATCAATCCTCAACCGCAATTCGTTCTAGCTTCCCCCGCGAACCCCGGACTTCGCGTCAGTACCCCACTCGGCCCCGTCTTCAGAATCGAGCTTCTTAATGCGAAACGCGATCCATTCTGAGCTGAAGATGCCTTGAGTGGCGCAGGTCGAAGTGATTTCAATCTTACAGCTCCTGTCCGTTGAGTTTTCAATCGTGGCGCACGACGCTTTGACGTTCTCTTTGGTTTCGCATCCGTCGCGATCGACCTTTTCGCCGAAAGAAGCGGATAAAAGATAGAGTGCAAATGCGGTTCGTTTTCCCTTGTCGGGATCCGCATCGTTTGCGAGTTGCATGATTTCAAAATTGGAAAGTCCCGGATCATCCACAGCCGCTTCCGGTGCAGTGATGGCCTTGGCTTCCGGCTTTTTCTCTGCCATCTCTGCGAAAATTCGCCCGCCGGGGGTTAGAAGGCAAGCTGCGACTGCGTAAACAATAAGCCGAGTTTTCATGCGCTGACCTCACACAGACTAGATCGGAGATTGGTCGGTGAGGACGAGTCTAGTTCCGCAGAATTAAGCAACTGATTGCAATTGCCTCAAGGTGAATTGCTTCAATCTGAAGCGCGTTGACGAGCATATGTTGCAAGGATGAACGAAAGCGAGGCAAGGATGAGAGCCATGCTGATCCATGTCGCAAGACTCAACCCCAGGGGTTCGGCTCCACGCGGATCAGCGCGAAAAAGCTCCATCACGATGCGTCCGAGGCTGTGCAAAATGAGCCAAATGCTAAAGAGCAATCCCGGCCTGAGCTTCACGGATTTTTTTTCGAGCCCAAGCAAAACCAGAAGTGTCACGAGCTCAGCTAGGATGGCGTAGATTTGTGTCGGGTGGCGCAGGTGAGCAGATTCTTCGTGAAAGAAAGTTTCACCCAGCGCTTGAGGTAAGACGCAAACCTCGCCGAAGCAGCAACCGGTAAGCAAACAAGCAACTCTTCCCATCATGTAGCCGAGCGAAACAACCGGCGCATAGAGATCGAGCCAGTTGGTCATTTTCAGCCTTTTGACTCTCATGTAAGCATACGCGGCTGCCGCACCTAAGATCGCTCCGCCGTACCAGACAAATCCACCGCGCCAAAACTCAAACACGCGGGTCGGCCGAGCGGCGTAGTAGCGAGGTTCTTCGAGTAAAACGTGAAAGAGCCTAGAGCCTAAAAAACCCGCCACCATCAAGATAATCGCAAGATCGAGCCCATTGACCGTGTTCATATGTCTCGCCCGCGTTCGCCGCAGCATCCAAAACATGCATAAAACAAGGGTCATACTAATGACGAGGTAGTAAGTGGGAATCTCAATACCGAATGGCGAAATCGAGGGCAAAAAGCCGCTCAGGTCATGAGTTTCCACGCCAGAAGTTGCGGACGAATTCACGCCAAAACTCACGCCAAAACTCACGACTGTGGAGTTGAAGCCGCGCTTGTGTTATCGGGCGATTTGCCGCGCTGCTTGCTGAATTCAAGAAAAAGTAGAATTCCAACGCCGCAGACGATCGCCATATCGGCGATATTGAACGACGGCCAGTGATAGGTATCTTGAAGGTGCACGTCGAGGAAGTCGATCACGAACCTAAAGCGCAGGCGGTCGATGTAATTTCCAACGGCGCCGCCAAAGACCATCGATAGGGAAACGATTGTCCAGCGGTCGCTCTCCTGCACTCCGCGCATGATTGCCAAAATGATCAAGAGGGCGGCTGGAGGCATCGAGAGAAAAAACAACTCGCGAAACCATGGCAAAGAGTCGGCTAAAAATCCAAACGCTGCGCCGGGATTGCGAACGTAGGTCATATTGAAGTAACCAGGAATGACCGCGATCGACTCGTGGAGCACGAAGTGCGTGTGCACGTACATTTTGACCGCTTGGTCGCTGGTGATGATCGCGCCGGCGATTGCGACAAGAATCAAATACTTGAGTTTCATCCAGCTCCTAGGGCCGCTTGGCACTTGCGGCAAACGGTCGGGTGCTTGGGGTCGCAGCCGATTTCGGTGCTAAAATACCAGCACCGTTCACATTTTTCGCCTGCAGCTTTGGCCACCTGCACTTGGTAGCTTCCCATTTTCAGGTCGACTTGGGAAACAATAAAAAACTCAGTTAATAAGGATTCGTGCCGTTTGAGTCGGTCATAGACCGGCCCATCAGCCGTAACGGTGACCATCGCGTCCAGACCCGAGCCGATCGTCTTCGATTGGCGAAGACCCTCGAGTGCTTTGGAAATATCAGCCCTGACTTCAAACAGTGCGGCAATTTCAGTTGCGAGCGAAGCGTCGTCTCTCGAAACGTCGGGTTTTGGGAAGTCGAGGAGAAACACACTTTCTGGTTTAGCGCCTGGCAAATAGGTAAGAGTCTCTTCCGCCAAAAACGAAGTGATTGGCGCCATGATGCGGATCAGGTGATCGAGCAGGATATAAAAAGCCGTTTGTGAGGACCGCCGAGGTACGCCGTCTTTTTTCCAGGTGTAGAGTCGATCCTTCATCATGTCGAGGTAGCCAGCTGAAAGCTCGACTGTAAAAAACGTGTTGAGCGAGTGGTAGACTTTATAAAACTCATAATTTTCGTAAGCTGCTGTTGTTTTACGCACGAGTTCATTGAGGCGGCCAAGCACCCAGCGATCCAGAATTGTCATTTGAGCGAAGGGAACTTGATCCTTGGCCGGGTTAAAGTCGCCAATATTGCCAAGCAGAAAGCGCATGGTGTTGCGCATTCGGCGGTAGGTTTCAGTGACACGAGCCATTTCTTCAGTTCCGTAACTCACATCTTGGCCAAAATCTTCGTGGGCGGCCCAGAGTCTGAGAATTTCGGCACCCGAAGTTTTGCAAACCTCAGTTGGCGAAGTGGCGTTGCCGGCCGACTTCGACATTTTATTGCCCTGCATGTCGTTTACGAAACCGTGAGTGACCAGAGCTTTAAATGGAGCCTGTCCGCCGCTCGCAATTGACGTCAGTAAACTTGTTTGAAACCAACCGCGATGTTGATCGGAGCCTTCGAGGTAAACATCCGCTGGCCTGGTGAGCCCATCGCGACGCAGTTGAACAGCGGCATGGCAGATGCCGGAATCAAACCATACGTCGAGAATATCGACGCCGCGCTTAAAGCTGGTGCCTTTGCATTTTCCGCAGGGATGGCCCGCTGTGAATTCACTCTCGGGTGTCGAATGATAAGCTTCGATGCCACCGTTTTTCTCCATCCGGTCTGCAACTTTGTAGAGAATTTCAGTCTTTACCAAGGCTGTGTCGCACGAGTTACAATAGAAAACTGGAATGGGCACGCCCCACATCCGTTGGCGACTCAGACACCAATCAGGGCGATTTTCGAGCATCGAAGTGAGGCGTGCCTCGCCCCAACCAGGAATAAAGCGCGTTTTCTTAGTCGCCTCAAGCGCGAGCTTTCGCACGGGGTGTCGTTCGTCATCCATTGCCAAAAACCACTGCGGAGTTGCGCGGAACATGAGCGGGGTTTTACTGCGCCAGTTGTGTGGATACTGATGAACCAAAACTTTGTGTGCGACCAGGCGACCAAGTTCCTTGAGCCGTTCGACGACCATGGGGTTTGCATCCCAGATTTTAACCCCTTTGTAATCGGCGACCTCATCGGTGTAGCGGCCCGCTTCGTCAACTGGGCTATAAATTTTAAGTCCATACTTGAGGCCAACCTGGTAGTCGTCTTGACCGTGGCCGGGTGCTGTGTGCACGAGCCCCGTGCCGGACTCAAGCGTCACGTGATCGCCGAGAACGAAAACAGACTCGCGCTCGTAAAAAGGATGTTTTGCTGCGAGTTTTTCAAATTCGCGGCCCTTCGCGAAGCGCCCGGTCTCCTTAAGGCTTAAACCGGTCTCTTTTTCGACACTCTCTTTGAGATCACGGGCGATCACGATGATATCGGCACCTGAATCATAGAAGCCGTATTCAAAATCGGGATGAAAGGCGACGGCTAGATTTGCCGGCAAAGTCCAAGGTGTTGTCGTCCAGATCATCACCGAGACGGGCTTCGCAAATGAACCAAATCGCGAAGCGCCCGGAAACGGGAAGAGTACGTATATCGACGAACTCCGATGCTCGCGGTATTCAACCTCGGTATCGGCAAGCGCCGTTTGCAAAGCGGGGCACCAGTAGACGGGTTTTTCGCCGCGGAACAAAATTCCTTTTTCCAAACACCGGGCGAGCTCGCGAACTTCCTCAGCCTCGTATTCGGGTTGCAAAGTGAGATAAGGATGATCCCAATCGGCAATTACACCCAGGCGCTGAAACTGCGCGCGCTGAAGATCAACCCACTTGAGGGCCTCGGCACGGCATAGCCCGCGTATCTCGGCATCGGTTTTATCTTTGCGTTTCGCTCCGAGCTCTTTTGTCACTTGCAATTCGATCGGCAGCCCGTGGCAATCCCACCCCGGGATAAACGGTGCGCGAAAACCCGCCATGTTGCGATACTTAATCGTGAAGTCTTTGAGGCATTTATTGAGCACATGCCCGATGTGAATGTTGCCGTTGGCGTAAGGCGGACCGTCAGGAAGAGTAAAGGACGGCCGGCCAGAATTCTTAGCCAGGATTTTTCCATGCAGATCAATCTTGAGCCATTTTTCAACGACCAGCGGCTCTTGAGTTGGAAGATTGCCCTTCATCGGAAAATCAGTGACCGGAAGATTGAGCGTATCTTTGAATCCACCAGAAGAAGACATCGTACTCCTTGGACCTTGAAGGATCAGTTTTTTAGTCCACCGTTGTCGGTTCTTAGGTCTGTGTGTTGCCATTGCCTTAGAAAGTGGAGATCATTCAATTAGTTCGAAAAGCGACATTTCAGACAGCAACCGAAAACGGGGAACAGATAACACTCTACCGAAAAACCGGTGTTACTAAACTAGCAGGTTCTTTAAACTTTTGTAAGCAAGCGAGATCATCATGTTGATTGCTTCAGAATCACTCGACAGGTTCAACTGGTTTCTCACTTCTTGAATCATCGCCAGAGTTCGTTCATTGAGTCCGCCATTTGGAATTGAAAACGGCGCGGACGGCGGCGATTGATGAGATGCGTGGTGGGCTGCCGGATGAGTTGTATGTTGAGTCGCATGATGTGCACCCGCATTGTTCGCGGAAGGAGCTGTCGACTGGACGCGCCGCAGATCGCGCGGATTTGGTGGAGTTTCGAATTGCTTGAGCCCCTCGGCCAGATTTTTAAGGTCGGACATAAAATTTTGCGAGCTGATCGGAGCGTCGGAATCGATCCCATCTGCCAGGCGTTGCGCGCGCATGTAAATACCGACCAAACTATCAGGATTGGTAGCCTGTCGGCGTACCGAATCGGGCTGAGTTTGAAGCCAGTTAAAAGCGGCCGTGAGAATCTCACGGGTGTACGCTTGAGGTGGGAGAGAACTTCCTGATGCCATAAGGCATCGACCCTAACGAGGTCCTAATTATCGAGCAACTTAAAAACAGGAAATGATCAAGAATTGAGCACGGAGAGAGGTGCCCGCTTCCTTTTGCAGAAGCCCCGCAGCATTGGGCCTCTGACGTACTGTGCCTTTCATTATGTTTG
>JAYTRM010000070.1:0-8210 GCA_043746165.1 Bdellovibrionales bacterium
GTCGTTTGAACAGGCCAATTTCGATGTCAAATCAGTCGGTGGTGAAGTCAAAGCCGACCGCGTGCAGATTATGAAGGGCATCAAGGGCGGCGTCATCAACTTAACCGGCGAGGGTCATTCAACCGGCCTGATCAAAACGTTTGTGCAAGGCCGAGGGCTGCGCCTTGAAGATTCAGCGATCATGTCGGCACTTGGTCTTGCTATCTCGGGCACGGTTGACTTCGATATGGACATGTCGGGTCCAGTGCTGGCACCAGATACGGATTTCCGTGGTCACCTGAGTAAAACACTGATCGGCGATCAAGAGGCCGAGGATTCGACCTTCAAGATGAAGTTTTTCCGCAATTCGCTCGACGTCAATGGGGAGTTCCTTGGCAAAGCCATTCAAACTAGTTTCATTTACCCTTACGGCGACGATACGCCGTTTGCGCTCAAGCTTACCACAAAGGATTGGAATTTTGCGCCAGCTTTTGCCGCAATAGTCGGCACGATCAGCCGCAAAGACTATGAGGGTCACCTCACTGCGAGTGTCGATCTCAAGAGCCCGACGGGCGGTTTCTGGAATTCTTCGGGCACGGTGCGTGCCGAAAATCTCTCCTTGCTTCATGGCCCAGTTTACCTCAAGTCGACAGCACCGATTTCGATCTTGATGAAGAACGGTCAAATGCAGGTCGACAAGTTTGACTTAGCTGGTGACAATGCATTTCTTAAAGTTTCTGAAAGCGCTAAACCTACAAGCAAAGTCGATTTGCAGTTCAACGGAAAGCTCGATCTCACACTTCTTGGTCTGTTAACGCCATTTTTTGAAGACATGCGCGGCATCGGCAGCTTCGCATTCAACTTAAAAAGCAACCATAACTCAACGGATCTCCTCGGCTCGGCCTATATCGAAAAAGCCTACTTGAAATTTTTTGACTTCATCCATCCCTTCGAGGATGTGCGCATCGATATGCTTTTTAACCAAAAGAAAGTTCTGCTCAACACCGTAAAGGCCGATTTTGCGGGCGGAAGAATTTCTTCAACCGGCAACCTCGAATTCAAAGGTTTTAAAAACACGCCGCTTAATCTCTCTGGTCAATTCGAAAATGTATCGCTGAACCTTCCCGAGAAAGTAAAAACCAACGGATCGGGAATATTTTCTCTCACCGGGTCTTGGTTTCCTTTCACGTTCAAAGGGACCTACGACGTCAAGGACGGCCTGATCACCAAAGACGTGGCAGGAGACGGATCAGAAACGAGTTCCGTGCGCCGCGATCAGTTTCTGCCGCAACTTTTGGTCAAAGAACAATTCGTGCCGCTACTGCTCGATCTGGACATCAATTTCACCCGTGGTATTGTCGTGAAAAACGAGTTAATTGACGGTAAAATCATGGGGCAACTTTCTGTCAAAGGCACTCCGACCAAACCGGCCCTAATCGGTCAGTTGACGCTGGAGAAAGATTCAAAAATCACGGTCAAAGATAGTCAGTTTGATGTCACGAGCGCGAGCGTGCAATTCACCGACCCGAAAGAGATGAACCCTCAGCTTTACATCGTGGCGAGAACTCATGTGCAGGAATACGATGTCAACCTTCTCATTCAGGGCAAAGGCAACGACCCGAAATTGAACTTCACAAGCTCACCCGCGCTCAGCGAACGCGACATCATTTCGCTGCTCGCCCTGGGAACAACTGATCAGCAGCAGGCCAACCCTGCCATTCAAGCCAATACCGCCAATACCGCCGCAGCCCAACAGACAGCGAACCTCAACAGCTCGGGCCCGTTTAAAAACAATGCCATCAGCAAAGAAATCAAAGAGAAAACCGGCTTCGATGTGCAGTTTGCGCCAGGTGCTGATGAATCGGGACTCACCCAAAAGATTATTATCCGCAAGCAGTTCAGCGGAAAGCTCAGTGTTGCCGCAAGTCAATCTATGGGCAGCCGCCGGGAATCCGACGCGGAGGTCCGCTACCGCCTTAATAATCACCTGTCGAGTATCCTCAGTTGGGAAAATAGCGATAACCTCGATACTCTCGATAAGACGGCAAACACCAACAACCAGGAACAGAATCAATTTGGACTCGACCTCGAGTACAAATTCGAATTCAAATGACCAATATGAAGAGGGCGTTTAATTTTACAGCTGCCGTTCTCGCGCCACTCATCTTTGTCTTAACTGGGATGAGTTTCGAGATTTCAGCCATGGCTCTCCCCGCCTCGCCTCAGGCGCCCCGGGTACCGAGAATTCTTAAGTTCTACGGCGTTCCAGGCAATCTTCAACCGCAAATCAAACACCAATTTCCTTTCGTCTTTGAGCGCGAAGTCACGCTTGCCGAGATAGATGAGATTGTTCGCTTCTTGATGAAGAGCGGCAACTTTTCCAACGTCGAGGTCTTAGAAAGAGATCGCGAGCAAGGTGGCGGACGTGAAATCGCGGTGGTGGTGAGTCTCCTTCGGCGAATCCAGGATGTGTCGTTAGTCGGCGCAAATAATATTTCGTCCTCAGAAGTTTTGCGAATTCTTGGCCTAGATCGCGGCATGGTGTTTGAACGCAAGCATCTCCTCGCCGCAACGGAAGACCTGCGCAAAACCTACGAAGACCGTGGTTTTCACAACGCCAAGATCGAGATCGACTTTCAAGTCCCCAACGACACTGAAGTGAAAATCGAGGTGCGCATCGACGAGGGCGAAGCTGTCAGGATCAATGCCGCGACGGTGGAGTCTGCCAACGTGGCCCTTGCCGTGATCTTAACGAAAAAAATTCAAGGCTTGCGGAGCAAAATTCTCACCGATGATCGCCTGGCCGGCTTTCAGAAGGACATCGCTGATTACCTCTCGGATGAGCTGTTTTTGACCGCCAAACTCGGCACGCCAGTGACCAGCTATAACCCCGATCGCACTCTCGCCAAGATCGCATTCACAGTCGAAAATCCCTACCGATTTGATATTAAAATTGAAGGCAACCACCATTTTACCGATAGCTCGATCACCGATCAGATCGCAAGTGACAAACTGGCCGGAGCTGTATCGAGTCCGGCCCCAGATCTTGCAGAAAAAATTCGCCGCATGTACCAAGCCGCTGGTTTTGCCAATGTCGACGTTCAATACACAGAAAGCACAGATGAAGCCGCTTATGTGCACCATGTATTCTTTACGATTCAGGAACATCCTCGCGTCAAAATAAAAAAAATCGAAGTTGTGGGCTCTCTTTCGCAACCCGAAGGGTACTACACAAATTTCATTCACAAGCAGAGTTCAGATTTGGTCGAAAGCGGTTACTATAATCGTAAAGACATTGAAGAAGGTGCACGAAAACTTGTCGTGGACATGCAAAATAACGGATACCTGCGCGCCAAGATCAATTCTCAGCGCGCCGAATACTCCGATAACAACTCCGCAGTCACCGTCACCCTTGCGGTAGATGAAGGCCCGCTCACGCAGATCCGGCAGATCCGCTTCGAAGGTGTTGACGCGTTCCCTAAAGCGCAGTTAATCGAAATGTTGAAGATCAAAACTGGCTCGGCTCTCGGACTCAAGGAACTCGAAGACAGCATCACCATTCTCAAGAATTTCTACCACTCCGAAGGTTTCCTGGAGATGAAGATTCTCAATGAGAGCGAAGAAAATCGCGTCGTCAATTACAATGAAGGAAATACTCAAGCAACAGTCAATTTTCACATCGCTGAGGGCCCACGGGTGCGGGTCGGCTCAGTCACAACTTCCGGCAATTCATTTACAAAAGATGTCGTCATTCTGCGTGAGCTGCCGTTTAAGCAAGGCGATGTGCTGACACCTGAAAAAATCGACGAGGCGACTTTCCGCCTCCAAAAACTTAATATTTTTTCAAAAGTAGCCATTCGTACCCTCGAAGAGGGAACAAGCATCGCCGAACGAACTGTGATCGTCGAAGTCGCCGAACGCGACCCCGGAACATTTGTCGCACGTCTCGGTCTTACCAACGAACGCAACTACGCCACCATTCGCAATCTTGACGGAGTTTCTTACAACAATTTGAACGGCACGGGACGCGTAGCCTCGCTGCGCTTAGAGCCGAAATACTCAACTGATCCGCGGGTGTCGTATCCTGAAGAAGTCCTCACCTTAAGTTACACCGAGCCCTACGTGCTGGGTGACCGCAACAGGCTTAAGGTAAACCTGATTCGTGAGGAGTTACTCTTCGATATCAACCTTGCCAACCAAACGGTCATGCAAGAGACAAACTCAGTCGGTCTCGTAATGGAGCGAGATCTTTCTCGTCACGTTCGCTTGAGCTTAAACGTCTACAATCTGGCAAATGAATTGCAGTGGGATCGATTCACCTACGCTACGCTCCAAACCGTGAACATCGCCAAGCTTGGACCGCTGGTCGAATTTGATTATCGTGATGACGCTTTCAACCCAACTAAAGGCAGCTACTGGTTTGCGCAGTTGGAGTACTCAGACCCATTGATGGGCAGCTCGCAAGACTCAACCCAGACCGTCAATTTCTACAAAGCGACCGCAGGTACCACGCATTACTTTCCCTTGTTCGGAAAGAAAAACCTCATCTGGGTCACGCAGCAAAGGGCGGGTTATCTCGCCAACGTCAGCGGTGACGTCCATGGGGGAGTTCCGGCGCAGGAAGCTTTCTTTCTTGGCGGTCGTTCGACCATTCGCGGATTCGTTGACGGCGCTTTTGACGAAAAAATTCCGAACTGGGCCGACTTAAATCTCTCTGCCAACGGCCTGGCCGATTACCGAAACTTTCGGGTCCGCGCCAATAGCTCGTTTGTATTGTTCAAAAGCGATTTGTGGTTTCCGATTTGGAAGAACATTGGCGGAACAATCTTCTATGATGGCGGCAACGTTTGGGTGAACCAGCAAAATGTCGTTTACTATCCGGTCATTCCCAACTCGATCTCACCAAACGCGAGCCAACCCGCTGCGACCACCGGTCTTCCTTGGCGCGACTCGGTCGGCTTCGGACTTCGCGTGATCACTCCTGTAGGCCCAGTGAATGCGGAAATTGGTTTTAAACTCAATCGTCGAATTGTTCAGGAGGCCACCACCCCAGGCGGTTATGATATTCGCGAAGCGCCGTGGGCGCTCCATCTTTCCGTCGGCGCCTTGTAAAGGCCGCCGATTTCTCGAAGTTCTGACGGTGCAGAGCTTGCGGTGATGTTTTTCCTAAAACAAAATTTTATCTGGTAGGCCCATTCGAGCAATAATGATTCGGGTAATCTCGGCGGCGGTCTCTTCAAGAGCTCGCTCAGTGACGTTGAACACGGGCCAGCGGCGGTTTTTACGAAATATGTCTTGGGCGTATTGTATTTCTTTTTCGATGTAACTCATGCTCGCGTATTCGCCACCCGGATCTTGGTTGAATTTTTCAAGGCGGTTACGACGAATGCGCGACAGCGAATCGACGTCGATGATGAGGCCCACAATCTTGCGGCTATCGACTGTCTGTAACTCTTCTGGGAGCGGTGTATCGATGACGAGCGGAATGTTGGCGACCTTCCACCCCTTATGCGACAAAAAAATTGAGAGTGGAGTCTTCGAGGTGCGGCTGACTCCCACAAGCACGATGTCAGCTTGGGCTAACTCGGCAAGACTTTTTCCGTCGTCATGCTTAACGGTATATTCGATCGCTTCGATGCGCCGGTAATAGCGCTCATCGACCGTACGCAAGAGTCCTGCTTCATTTTCAGAACGAACGCCAAAGTAGTGATCTAGAGCTGTCAGTAGCGGCCCGAGAAGATCGACCGACTGAAGACCTTTAGCGGTGCTCAGTTCCATGATCTTTGCACGCATAGCCGGGCTCGCCATGGTGTGAACAATCACACCTTGTTTTTCAAATGCCTCGTTGATAACCGATTCGACTTGAGCTTCCGACCTCACGTTTTTGCAACGAACAATATTGATGTCCATTTGATCGTATTGAACAAGGGCTGCGCGGGTCATCGTTGACGCGGTCTCACCTGTACCATCGGATATAATGTATACGGTTCCGCGGCGTTTTCCCTCAGTCACGTTACCACCGCTCTCAGTTAAGACGTCGGCTGGCTTTTTCGTTGCGGATTCATCACTCATGCAGGATTTTCTCGCAGCCGATAACAGTTGCTTCAATCGCCGTGATCTGCCACGGCCGCGGCCGGTTGCAAAGCAGAATAAAAGCGACATTTTCCCGTGGTGAAAATAGTAGGGCGTCAGCGTGGCGCAAACTCTTCACGTTCTCCAAGCGAAATACCGGAAGAACCTTGAGGGCTCGGACGCAAAAAACGTGATGGGTTTTGAGTTCGGGTAAATCGAGCTCAACGAGCGGCCTCTCAGAGGCAGGGGGATGAAAAAGTCGACCGCCTAAAAACATTGCGGTGAGTTCAAGATTTTGTGCTTCCGGATTCACCTTCAACATGAAACCCGCTTCAAAAAATGGACTGAGTCGAGAAAGCACTCGGACTGTACGATCCAAGACGCCGGGTTCAGATTTTAATTCGCTTTCAGAAGCTAACGCTTGCTCAATTCCACTTTGCACGCTGAAAGTCGAATGGTCAGTTTCAGAAGAAGCAAGAAGCGGCCGATCCCCTTCGAGAACCTCGGTGAGAAAGCGACTGAAGCCACGATAACGATCCGAAATTTGCGATATTTTATCGAGACCCCAACGTCCTAGCTCCATCGCTCAGCTCCTACGACTTCAAAGCTGATTGAGCCTCCAGACCCAAAAAGTTCACCTTCTTCACTCCAATCATCCGGCAAAAACACCCGCACGCGACCTGTTTTCGGCAAGACTGATTTGGCGACGTGCACAACTTTTTCTTTCCAAGCTGCATGGTCAGCCAAGCGCGGAATTGCCACGACCATCTGAGTCGGCAAAAGCTTTGAACTGACGACCATCAGTGCGTCAGGCGACTCGTCCCCAGGCTCCGTCTTTTTCTGTAGGTTTAATTCCCCGTCGAGGACGATGTCTGACATCAGTTCTGACATCAGTTCTGACATCAGTTCTGGCAGCAATTCCGAAAACTGCTGCGGAAGCTCTTGTGACTTGTGAAGTGAGGCTTTCATCATTTGAAAATTGAGATACCAATCAATTTTTCTTGCCCAGGACGAAGACTTAGGCTCCGCCACCACCCATAGATCGCAGCCCGGACTCAGGGCCCGCTCGCTCGCTTGATTCATGACTTACCTTTCAGGAACTCCGCGATACTTGGTCGAGAATGCCGTTTACAAACGCACTCGATTCGGTGCTTCCGTACAGTTTGGCGATTTCTACCGCCTCATCTATGACGATACTCGGAGTTAAAGTTTTTGCGAGAAATTTCATTTCATAAATTGCAATCCGCATCACGGATCTGTCGACTAGCCCCATGCGATTGACTTTCCAGTGCGCGCTGTGAGCCTGAATTAAGGCATCGATCGCGCTGAGGTTGACTGCTACTCCGAGAAATAGTTCCGCTCCGTACTCGGCAATGTCTTTTTCGACGGAGAAATCTTCGATAAACCGAGCTAAAAATTCTTGCGCTATTTCTGGCTTTAAGCTCGTCGGCAAAAATTCGCCCTGAAACAAAAGCTGAAGTGCCATTTCACGGGATCTTCTGCGAACTCCAAAGCCACGTTCAACTGTCATATTGTTCCATCTTTCTGATCGAGATCTTGTTCGAGGTGGGAGACGAATTCGCTGACATCGCGAAAAGTTTGGTACACACTTGCAAAGCGAACATAGGCGACATCATCGAGGAAGCGGAGTTCTTTGACGACCTTGAGCCCAATTGTTTGCGACGAAACCTCGCGTTCCGGACGCGAGATCACCCACTTCGCCGTGCGTTCGACAATTTGCTCCATCTGCGCCAGGCTCACCGGTCTTTTTTGACAGGCGGCCTGAATTCCTTTGAGAACCTTTTCGCGGCTAAAGGGCTCGCGCCGGCCGTCTTTTTTGATAATTAATGGATAGACGAGCGAAAGTGTTTCAGTCGTCGTAAATCTACCCGTGCATTTGAGGCATTCACGGCGACGCCGAATGGATTCGCCGTCTTTGCCGATGCGGGTATCAAGAACCCGATCCTCTGAATGAGCACAATAAGGGCATCGCACAACGCGTCACTCCTGCAGTATTTTCGATCTTCGCCTATCGGACACTAGGGCAAGATAGGCCCTTGCGTCAATCTGGAACCCCTTCCAACCGCTTGGTTTTTTGGCCCACTCAAGCTAACGTTTGGTATTTTAGGGGGACTTTTATGATGCTGCTAAGCCCTAAT
>JAYTRM010000071.1:0-3767 GCA_043746165.1 Bdellovibrionales bacterium
TTTGGCGGTTCACGATTTGGAGGCTTCGATCTACTCCCGGAAATGTCAAACTCTGGGTGTCTCCCCGGCAGAGCCGGGGGTTTACCCCTGATTAATTAGACAAGAATCCTGTTAAAACGGGCGCCTTGAATAAAGAATACAGTTCCGGAGATGTGACTTTGGATCTGGCCGGAACCACCCGGCTTCTCGAGGAACACTCCCTGATGATTGATCAAGACCTCGTTTATGACGGTGAATTGTTGCGATGATCGGATCGAAGGGGGCCGGCGAATCCATCATTGTACTCGGCTGCACCGGAATGCTGGGTCACAAATTGCTGCAAGTCTTGTCCACTACAAGAAATTACAGCCTGTATGGAACGGTTCGAACGGCTACGAACTGCGTGGCTCAGATTCCGAAAGCATCTAAGCTCACAATTGTCCCCAGCATACATGCCGAAAATCTCGATGCCATTGCGGCCCTTATTACTGAGGTCAAACCGCTGGCGGTCATCAATTGCATCGGCGTGATCAAACAGTTACCTGAATCGAACAAGCCGATACCCAGCATTATGATTAATTCGTTGTTTCCGCACCAGTTGGCAAAGATTACGGCGCAAGCCGGTTGCCGACTCTTTCATTTCAGTACCGACTGCGTGTACTCAGGAAAGAAAGGCTTCTATTCTGAGGCCGACCCGCCCGATCCGGAAGATCTTTACGGCAAGACCAAAGCCCTCGGCGAGATCAGCGGTCCGGGCTGCTTGACGATTCGCAGCTCAATTATTGGGCCTGAGCTTAATTCTCATTTGGGCCTTTTCGAATGGTTTTGCAGTCAAAAGGGAAAAACCGTGAAGGGCTATCGCAAAGCTTTCTATACCGGCTTTACCACCCTCGCGATGACCGAGATTGTTTTGATGCTGATCGAAAAGTTTCCTGAGCTAAGCGGAGTTTGGAATATTGCTTCACCGTCGATTTCCAAATTCGATGTGCTTGGCCTCTTTAATGAGTTTCTTAATCTGGGTGTAACCATCGTACCGGATGATAGCTTCGCCATGGATCGAACCTTAGATGGAAGTCGTTTTGTAAAAGAAACCGGTTTCAAGTCCAAGACCTGGCGACAAATGATCGAGCAGCTCACCCGAGACGATGCAATTCAACAGCGTTTTTTTAAAGCCGGCAATTGATCATGTTCAACAGTCTGTGGCACTTGGGTCTAAAAAGAGCCGCCCGCTAACTTTACAGCAATAACTTATGGTTTACTAAGTCTCCGCCGCGACCTTCACAGACTTTGCAACCTATAGGTTTCAGAGTCTCCGAAAGACCTCTGCTCACGTCCACTTCACGGCTGCAAAACTGCGGTCGAGACGTGGCGAAAGTCATCGCGCCGGAGAATCTTCATCGACTTTGCGAGTTCCAAGTACATTCGGCCGAACTCTGCGTCGTCGTAGCTAAAGATCATGGCGATGAGTTGCCGCGAGGGGCGAACTGGTGCGGGCCAGGTTTCGCGGTGAAGGAGCTCCGCGATGGTTGGCGTCAGGGTTTCAAAGTGCCTGGCGGCGCCGCTTTGATCCATGTAGAGGTCCGTCGTGAAGGGAGAAAATTGCACCACCGTCAATCCCGCATCGGGGAATTCCTTGAGATCGCGGGCAGCCGCCTGCGAGGCTTCGCGAATCTGTTCGTTTTGCGGCTCTGAAAAATAATGGCGAGCGATCAAAGTCTCGTGCAGCCCGAGGCCGCAAAAGATCGTAGCCAAGAGGCCCGCAGCCCAAAGGCGGAGGCTTAAAATCTCAGCGCATCCGGCGGCGGCCACTGCGAGCATGGGGGCGAGGGCCACCATGTAGTACCTCGTGGAATAAACCGTCTTAAGCCTCGAAATCGCCCAACCGAGGAGGAAAACCGAAACGAGCCAACTCAAAACCCGGAGGCGCTGACCTCTCTCCATTCCGCGCACGAAAAAAAGGGCAGCAAATGCCAAGGCAAAGGCCAGCAAAGAGTTTACCGACGAGCCGCCGAAAAATTCGCGAGTGGCGACAAAGAATTCGCTTAAAGGCGGCGGCACGCCATGCGCCGGGATGGCGTTGTTGTGGAAAAATACGACCGCCAGCACCGGGGCGTAGCAGATTAAAATGACGCCGTAAATCTTAAACCAATTCGCGAGTCTCGCGCGCGGGGCTGGGCAAAAAAGGCCCGACAGGCCCTGAGCCATCACCATGAGTACACCAAAATAATGGGTGCTGGACATGAGAACCGCGACCGCGATGTATTTCCACGCGCGGGTCGCCCTGAAGGTTTTAGCTTCGAAATCAACATTGAGCCACGACCAACCGCTCAGTGCGGAGAGCATAAACAAAAGTGAGTAACACCGCGCCTCGCGACTCATCAAAATAGCGCGGTAGGAGGTGGCAACGAATGAGGCTCCGATCCACTGGGCAAAACGTTTTTTGCGGGCATCATTCGGGAAAAGGCTCCCCGCGAAGGCACCGCCCGCCGCAATGAAGCCGATACCGAAAATGACGCTGAGGATCCTCATCGACCACTCGGTCGCGGCGAAAAATCGGCTCACGAAAAATTCAAAGATGAAGTACAGCGGCGGCGTCTGTTCTAGGGAGAAATAACTCTGCCAAAAGGCAGGCATATCTGGCTGCCAGCAATCTTTCCAGGTTGCCAGCTCGTCGCCCCACAGCGAATGGAGATCAAGCCGGTAAAATCTGAGTGCGATGCCGACCGCAATCAAGCCACCGAGCAGCCAGAAGGCTGATTTTGCTCCTGGTTTCATTTCTGACGTCGCTTCTGGCTTCACTTCAACAGGTGTTCGCTTCACTTCAACAGGTGTTCGCTTCACTTCAACAGGCGACCTGCGAGGTCCATTACTTTTTCTGCCGGGAGCAGCTGCGCGTGCAAACCGATGAAGAAGCCGCGCTGGTGAATGCGTTCGGCGCCTTTTAACGCCTGCCAGTCCGTGTCTGAGTCAAAAAGCTTGAGTCCGGGCTGGCGCGCGAAGTTTCCACTCACCACCGGCCGATTTTCAACGCCAAGTTCTGAAAGCTTAGCCAGGTAATCGCGCAGTGACCCGGCAACCGAATCGGCGAGAATTGCCGGGAAGCCAAACCACACCGGGCTTGCGCCCTCAGGAGCTTGCGGAAAAATGAGCTGACCATTCCACTTCGGATGCATTTTTAAAGCGTTGGTGAGATTTGTCCAATTGCGAACGCGGTTTTCGTTCATGCGCGTAAGTTTTGCGAGTTGCGTGATGCCAAGAGCGGCTTGCACTTCCATTGGGCGGAAGTTGTAACCGACATTGACGAAAAGAAAGCGCGAATCGACGATCGAATGTTGCGCTTCGAGTTCTGCGCGGTTTGAAAGCTCGCGCGTCCAACCGTGAGCGCGCAGACATTTCAAGAGATCGTAATCTTCTTGCGTGCGCGCAACGACCATGCCGCCTTCGCCAGTCGTCATGTGGTGCGAAAAGTAAAACGAGTAAGTGCCCATGTCGCCTAAAGTTCCGAGGGCTTTTTTCTGCCAGGTGCTGCCGAGCGATTCGCACGTGTCTTCGATCACGATCCAATCCCGCTCGCGGGCAAATGACATCACCTCATCCATCGGCGCGCAGTTCCCGAGGACGTGAACTGCGAGCAGCCCTTTGGTTTTCGCAGTCGTTTTCTTTTTCATATCGGCGATATCAATGTTGAGAGTTCGCGGGTCGACGTCGACGAAGACCGGCTTTAGATTCATCTGAATGAGCGGCCATACGCTGGTTGACCAGCAAACTGCTGGGACTAGCACTTCATC
>JAYTRM010000072.1:0-33956 GCA_043746165.1 Bdellovibrionales bacterium
CTCGGTACAACGAAGTTCGCGAAATGCTCGAGTCCGTGCATGAGCAAAACCCTACCATCGCCACTCCGGTGCTGATTGAAAGTGCCGATCCCCTTGAAATTCACCGGGCTGCTGTCGAGGCCCACGAAGCTTCGGGTCGTTGGGCGATGCTGCCGCTTGAAGGACTCGCCGAAGAAGTTCTCGGCGATCGCAACGAACTCAAAAGCTTGGGCGGCGCTACGATTTTCATCGCCGATCTTGCTCAACTGAGTGCGGAACGCCAATCTTTCGTGCGTGGTTACCTCGCGATTCAACCGAGCACTGAAATGCCACAAAACGTCGCCGGATGCTCAGACCGATCTCGCGTTCAGGCCTCGTTATTGAAATGCTTTGAACCTGCGCAACCACTTAACACGCTTGCACTGATGATTCCATTTCACGTCCAACACCTGGACCAGGACCATCCGACAGTGCATTGATATCGAGACTGTCCCGCATTGCCTTTTCTCGGTGAATCAGACAGCCTTAATGGATGACACCGAGTGATGATATCGCGAATGCGACCGAACCTTTTCGGCCATTCTTAAAATCAGCACTCCCCGCTGGGGAGTTTGAAATTTTTCCGCTAGCAGGCGACGCTTCAGCTCGCCGCTATTTTCGCATTGTCAGCGGAAATGACTCTTGGGTGCTCATGGTTTGGGAGCCCTTTCAGGATCTTGTGCATTACCCATTTCTAAGCGTGCGCGACCATTTTGCTAAGCACGGAGTTTTTGTTCCGACCGTCATCGATATGTCTCCCAAAGAGGGGCTCGTCTTACTCGAAGATCTCGGCGACCTGACACTTGAGCGAAAGTTCTGGGAAAATCAGAGTCAGCAATTGGCGGTTCCTTTTTACAAACTCGCCATCGACGAGTTGATTAAGATGCATTATCCGTCGACTTTTGACCGCACCGATTGCACCGCATTCAAAATGGAATTCGACATCGAAAAGCTAAACTGGGAAATGAATTACGGCCGCGAGCATCTGCTGGTGAAGTTCTGCCAAATTCCGCTGACTGAAACAGAAACTCGAGAACTCGACCGCGTTTACCACCAGATCTGTTCGACCCTGCACGCCGAGCCAAAGTTCATCGCCCATCGCGACTACCATTCGCGCAACGTGATGCTCAAACTTGGCAAAACCCGGATCATCGACTTTCAAGATGCGCGCCTGGGCGCCGTCCAATATGATCTCGTGAGCCTCATTCGCGATTCTTATGTGAACATCGAGGAGTCAATCGCGACCGAGTTGATTCAGTATTATCTGGAGCGCAGGCGCGAGGTCGTGAGCAAACCGAAGCTTCCTGATTTGTCGTTTGATAAGTTCATGCACATCTACGAACTGCAATCAATTCAGCGATGTTTCAAAGCGTGCGGAAGTTTCGCAAGTTTCTACAATCTCCGCAATGACACCCGCTATTTGAAATATCTTGCCCCGACTTTGCAGACTGTGCGGCGAGCGCTGGCGGAGTTTCCGCAATTTCGACCCTTTCTTGATATTCTCATTGACCACGGACTTTTTGAGCGCAAGTTCGAACAGCCGTGAAAGCGATGCTCCTCACCGCCGGGCTCGGCACTAGGCTGCGACCCATCACGGAAAAATACGCAAAGCCGGCCGTGCCATTTCTGAACGTGCCGTTGATGTATTATCCGATTCCGCTACTTGAAAGTCTGGGAGCCACTTCGCTCGTGCTCAACACTCATCACAAACCTGAACAAATTGAAGCGCTCGCAGCCCATATACCCGGCTCAAAAATGCCCGTCGCCTTTTCGCCGGAGATCGAAACGCCTCTGGGCAGCGGCGGCGGAATCTGGCAAGCCCGCAAGCACCTTGAAGGTGGCGGTAGTTTCTTGGTCGCCAATGGCGACGAAGTGATTCTTCCGAAAAATTCTGAGGACCTCATGAAATTTACAAAGGCGCACGACGAAAGCGGCGCACTGGCCACGATATCAGTGATGCGCCACCCTCTGGTTGGAACACAGTTCGGTGGCGTGTGGGCCGACAATTCTGGCAGAGTTCTCGGTTTTGGAAAAAACCGCGCTGATTTTCCGCAAGCAACTCAGGGGCTCCACTACATCGGGTTACTTCTCTTGCGCGATGAGGTGTTTCGCTATCTTCCTCAAGGCGAGAGCAATATTTTTTACGACGTTCTCAAGACCGCGATTGCCCAAGGCGAAAAAGTTCAATGTGCGATCGGCGACTTCACCTGGTACGAGAGCGGTAACCCGCGTGACTTTTTGATTTCATCTGGCGAAGCGCTTGCGCTTTTGCAATCAAACGGCAAAAGATCTGATCGCGATTTTCTACAAATGACTTGTCAGAGATTTTGGCCGGCCGGCTCGCAACTGAATGGTCAAACGCTTTTCGGCCCTGGCGCGCGGGTAGAAGACGGATCTCACACCGCCGGCTTCTTGGTTTTAGGAAAAAACTCAGTCATCAAACGTGGAGCGACCGCGCGCAACGCGATTTTGCTTGATGGAGCGTCAGTCGAAACCGGCAAGTCATGCATCGGTGAAATTAGTTTTTAATGAAAGTCCCGCTGGCATCTTTAGATTGGTAACGGCGAGTGATCATTTCGAAAATGTCGTCAGCTGAAACGCCGATCTTGTCGTTGCCCAAATTCTTGGTTAACCCTGAGAGATTGGGCTTCGCTCGCGGCTTAACATCTGCAGCGGCGACTTTTGGTGGGACGTAGGTTCCACCAAATCCTGCGGCCCCTCCGCCTGCATCAGGAGCCGGGCTTCCAGCTTTGAGTCCCAGGCTCGCTGCAGCCGCCGCCAGATCGGCGCGTCCTTTGGCGATTTGGTCAGCGCTAAAACCAGCCGCCGCGAGACTTGAGTCACTCGAAGTCGAGCTGTTGAGCGGAACTGATGTTCCGTCGGGTAAAGTGATTTGCGAATTATCAGCTGACATGGGCGCTCCAGCGGCCGCCAACTGAGATTTGACTTGGCTCAGTGTTTCGCCGGTTCCGCCTGAGCCGACGAGATTAGTCGGAGTGGTCGAGGTAAGCGCCGAGGTCGAAGTTGTCGAGTTGGCTCCCGAGCTTTGTCCCGAGCCGGCGCCTGCTGCTCCAGCAGCGGCAGCCTGCAAAGCTGACAGCGCAGCCATCACACATGCCATCGGATTTTTCGGTCCGCATTGCGTGGCCATCGCGGCCGCCATCATCGCGGCCGACATCATGGCAGTGTTGTCACTGCCCTGAGCTGCCGTTGCTGCCGAAGCTGAACCGGTCGGCATGGATGGCGTCGTCGCCACTTCGGCAGCAGAAGCTTGAGAGCTAATTAAAAACGCAGCCGTAATAAAAACAGAGAGCCGAACCCTCGAGTGCGTGCCGAATCGTGTGCAGGCCTGTCTGCCGGATCTTGCGCCGGATTTATTCATCACAATCCTCCGCCCTGCTGCTCAGGAATCATGTTCGCTTTTTGGAGCTGATATTGGTTGCTGATTTTTTGCCAAATTGTAGGCCCCATCGGGCCGGTGATGCCGTCTTTTGCCGGAATCGTCATGCCCGCCGGCCCTCGCGTCGGCGATTTCGGCAGAAACTTACTGAGATCAAAGCCACCTTTTCCACCACCACCGCGGGCGTTTGCAGCGAGCGCGCTGCTGCCCCCGGGGCTACCACCGCCCCCTCCGCCGCCGCCACCCATCGTGCCGGTGATCACGCCTTTTTCGATGTTGCTCCCGGGCGGAGGAGCATCGCCCGAAGGATTCGGTGGATTACCCCGCGCCGCTTGCAAGCCCGCGCCGCCGCCGCCATCGGTCGTCGCACTGCCCGTCTCAGCAGTGGGCGTGCCAGTTGCCTGTATAGCAACCTGACCGAGGCTTCCTGAAGTTAAAGTACCTGTCGGTGGGGACGTCGTACCGAGGTCGCCAGCCGTCGAAGTGAGTCCGGTCGGAAATGCTTGCGTGCCCGTGCACATCGCGTTCTTTGGATCATTTTGGCAGACGCAAAGTACGCTGGTTGCCGCGAAAGTCGGATCTGCGCAAGTGCCGATGTTAGTCGGAGTCGGCGATGCGGTCGCGTACATCTCTGCGCACATCAGGTTTTGCAAAAGACCGCCGAGCAGCGAGCCCGCCGCTTGGGCCATGTCGCCAGCATTGCTGCTCAAGCCGCCGCACGCAGCGCCCAATTTTTTGGCCCTCTTTTGGTCACCTTGCCATGCAGTGACTTTAGTGTTGCTTGGTTGTGCGTCCTGCAAGGCCTGAAAATCACTGGCCGCTTGGTTGCAATCGTCGTTGCAGCTGCTGACCATTTTCGAGCAAGCATTGCCCTTCATCGCCGACATCGCGCCAAGCGCCGCGCTCAAATCGGCTTGCAGCTTGCACATCGAAGCGGCCTGCGCCGCTTGGTCTTGAGTCATTTGCGAAGTCGCTGCGTTTGCGCCCTGGGCCTGCTGCTGGAGCTGCGCCATTTGTGCGGCTTGTTGCTGATTCATACCCGCGGTCGACTGCTGTTGTGTACACGCATTCACCGCATCGTTTCTATCGTTCTTGCAGGCTGCGTAGTCCTCATCAGCTTGCTGCTCCGTCACCGCACCGCTTGCACCAGAGGGGGCAGCTGCACCGTTATTTGCCGCAGCACCACTGTTATTTGCTGCCGGAGCAGTGGCGGGGGCCGGCGCTGCGGCGGCCTGAGGAGCCGCGTTTTCCGTGATGGGTCCGCTATCCGATTGCGCCTCACCGGCTAAGAAATAAAATCCAAACAGCAAAGCTATCCCCAGAAAAAATCCAAAAGATTGAAACCGCTTGAGGAATTGAAAATGAACTCGCATGGCTTCCCCCGATGCTATCTTTTCGGTGGAAAACCAGCCTCACTTTAGGACAATAGTCGGGAAAGTCGCGATTTTATTCGGATTGTTGAGAGGAGAAGGCGGCTGTCTAATTCCTACACAGTTAAGTAGGCTCGGGTAGCCAACGCCGTTTCACTTTGCTCCGTTTTGAAACCCTCAAACCGGGCCGCCATCGCAAAGGTGCGCGCCCCGGAATGCTCGCGGTGCCCTAGAAACTCGTCGGCGGATTCAGTATCCCGCCAGTCGATCCATCCGCTCCACCAATCTGCCAGCCGCCAAAAGTCAGGGCACTTTTGGAAATCAACCGCACCGAATAGCCAACGCGGCCTCCACCCATCCAGCAATTTGAAGGAATCGGTAATAATGGACTCGCAGGTGTGGCGCATTGTCCATAACGACCGGTGGGAAACGAAAAATCGACGATGCCATTTTGAACCCAGCCCGTGAGCAAATGCCGCCAGTCGCGAATCACATAATAGAGATTGCCGAGCACGGCGGGATCAAGCGAGCCTCCGCCGCCGGTGCCGCCGACCGCCGTGTTGATTTGAAATGTGACGTTGAAACCCGGAAGGGTCGTACTCGTGCCGATGTCGGCCAGCTGCTTCACTTGCTGACCGAAGATCTGTGGCAAGTCTTGGTACTGACTCGCCGTTGTTTGCGCGAACGCCTGGTAATAGTTCGGGTCGACGGAATAATAAATCGTATCGAAGAGATCTGGAGAAATGGCAGATATTTCGGCTTTGCGTAGGGCACCCGTCGGGTCGACCGCCAAGACGTCGCCCGTGGTCGGAATCGGATTGAAGTTAGCGTAGTACTTCAAATAAAATCTGTTTGCCTTTTGCGGATTATTTGCGTACAAGCGAATTGTCGTGTTCTGTGCGCCGAGCGTAATTTCGGAATTCACTCCCAATTTGCTATCGCCAGGGTAACGAGAGTAATTCGGCAGGCGCTGAGCCCCCGTGCCGTCGAGCGAACCGTCGAGGTAGCGCGGGCTCGTGAGGGGGTCGACGCGATTTCCCCCCGACGAGGTCGGAGATCCATGCGACCAGCTGTCGCGGTACCAGGGCCCGATCCTTCCGCCAAAAGGTTGCGCATACGCTTGAGCCTGGATCTGGATCGGATTGCCAAATGGCATAAAGGGTTTTCTGACGCTCGTCTGAGCTTTAACTCCCCACCAGGCCATACACCACGGATTTTTTTCAAAGCCGAGCGACGATTGCAGCGGACTCGATGAGCCAGGTTCGCCTTGAGTCATCAGCTTGAGCAGGCCCTGCGGATCCCACTGCTGCACGTACTGCTGATCCAGTTTCGCCATATTGTCAAAGGTCACCTGAAAGGCCGAGCCATCGGTGTCGCAGTTGTAGTTGGTATAAAGCAGAGTTGGTGCCGTCTCTATTTCGGGAAACTCAAATTCACCTTTATCGCCGATATTGCAATTTGAATTGGCCAGACCGTTCAACTGCTGAAGCTGGGGCGAGCCGTTGGTATTTCCCTCAGTCAAGTTGTGCTTGAACGTCGCCTCAACGCCCGCTTGAACTGAGCTATTGGTCAGATCTTTCGGATCATCCAGAATAATATTTTCGCGCATCGCCCAAAACAGTTCTTTGCGTGAGGCGACCGCAAGTTTGTAGGCAAAATAAATTTGCGCGGCAAAAGCCCAATTGAGCGGGCCCGCGCGTTGGCAGCTCACCAATTGCTGCTGCTGCGCAAGCTGGGTGAATGCCTGAGATTCGGCCAGACCTGGAACAAACGGCGCAATCGTTGGCAGACTCGGAATGGCCGGCGTTCCTTGGCCGTAAGGATTGAAACAATAGTTTTCATCTTGGGTGGAGTTGATCAGCATGTCGGACCATTGGTCACTCGCCACGCACACTGACGGCAACTCGCCGGCGCCGTAGGCCGGATTGACCCAAGCCTTATCGGTGAGGCCCCCTGGATTTCCTTTGCGCGCCGGAGGAAGCGTTTGGTCGGTGGGCGCGTTTGATCCCTGGCGTCCGAGAGTTCCCATCACCCGGTACCGCCACGCCAGCAATTTGTAATCTTGGCGAATCTGATAGTTGACGTGCGCCATCTCGTTTAAAATTTCAGCTTGTCTCTCTGCGCCGTAATAGGCGGCGAGATCGACCGCGTTTTGCAAATTGATTTTGTCGTGGACGACCAGGCCGATATTGATCATCATCGCGAAAAAAACAAAGATGACCTGGAAAATCAGCGCGACAAAGATCGACAGCTGGCCCTGCTCATTGAGCAAAACTTTTTTAACTCGCTTTATCTTTCGTCGCAGGTCCTGATTCATTTGTCCTCTGTGGTGTCCCTTGGCGCGTGGCGCGTGGCTCGCCGTGACCTTTGTCTCAAAGTCTCAAATTGTGTCGCGTCTCAAAGCGTACCACAAGTGGACGAGCTCAAGATTCACTGATATCCTCTCTAAGTTATCGTGATCTCAGGTGAAATTCATCAAGGGGCCCAGACTATGGTCGAGTTCCGACATCAATTTATTATGCCATTTTTTCGCCCCAATCCGAGACATCTTAGGTCGGCTTTGGCGTCACTTATGATAACTTCGGTTTTGCTGCCAGCGATGGCCGGCGCCGACGTTCTCTACGATGGATATTCGAAAATTCTGCTCGACGGTCAACACGTCGGGTTCGTGATTTTAAAATATGATTTTGACGTTAAGAAAAAAGAATTCTCGGCGGAGTATTTCGTCAAGACCGACAAGCGTGGCGGCAATGTCACCGAGAGTTTGCGCGCTAAGGCGACCGAAACGCTAAAACCAATTTCATTTCAGTACACTGAACTCGCGGGTGACTCTACAAAAACCATCGACGCCACATTCAAAGGCGAGACGATGACCGCGAAGGTCGTCGAAAATGGCAAAACGCAAACGCTGCAGAAAAAAGCTCCCAAGGGTACCTTCCTTGCAATTTTTCTTGCCTATGTGATGTTGCAAGGCAAAGACGGAATTAAAAAAGGTGTTAAATACAATTACCAAGCAATCGCTGAAGAAGATGGTGGAAGTTATTCCGGCGAAGCCTACATCGCTGGCGAAGAAGCGATCTTGGGAATCAACGCTTTTAAAGTTCTCAACACTTTCAAAGGCGAGCAGTTCGTCAGCTATTACACCTACAAAGGTGAAGTGATCGCCACCCGCTCTCCGGTCAAAAAGATGGCATCAGAACTTGTAGCCAATCCGACCGAAGCGACCGAGGGTCAAGTACTGAACACAAAGTCACTTGAGCAGGTCTTCGGAACGGTTCCACGCGGCCAGGATAACCCCCTGTCGAAGCGCTCGCTCATGCCCGAAGCAGCGCCCGCCCTTTCTGCCAATAAGGCTTCGGACAAATCGACCGACAGGTCCTCTGATAAAGTTCCGGCGAAGCCGTCAACACCCACTTCAACGCCCGGCGGACCCTGAAAGAGCCAAATCAATACACGCCATACAACACGTCACTGCACACGTCGCGCACACGTCGCGCACACGTCACGCCGGAGGCTACTTGAAAAATTTCATCGGACAGCAGTTCATCATTGGCCTCGAAGGAACCACGCTCAAAAATTCTGAGGCCGACTTCATCGTTCGCCACAATATCGGCGGCGTGATCCTGATGAAACGAAACGTCGAGGCTCCCGAGCAGGTTCGTTCGCTGACCTTGAGCCTTCAGGCGCTGCGAAATAAAATGCCCGACAAAGCGCCGCTGTGGATCAGCATCGACATGGAAGGCGGACGCGTTCAGCGCTTAAAAGCCCCCTTCACTCAGTGGCCCGCACTCGCGCACATCGGAAAAATCGATTCAACTTCGGTGGCCTTCCGGTTCGCGCAAGCGATGGGCGACGAGCTCAGGGCGGTCGGCATCAATCTCGACTATGCTCCTTCGCTCGATATTTTCAGCAATCCCGAAAACACAGTGATCGGTGACCGCGCACTCGCATCTACTCCTGAGCCAGTCGCCCGCCTCGGCTCAGCATTGATTCGCGGCTACATCAAGAGCGGCGTTGTTCCGTGCGCCAAACATTTTCCTGGCCACGGCGACACGCGCATCGATAGCCACTTGCAACTTCCCGTCGAAAATAAAACTCTCGAGGAGCTTGAGAAATTCGAACTCGAACCCTTTAAAAAAGCCTTCCGTGCCCGCATCGACCTCGTGATGGCGGCGCATATATTGTATCCAAAAATCGATCCCGATTGGCCTGCTTGCCTGTCAGAGATTTTTCTGCAGAAAATTCTGCGCGAAAAACTTCGCTACCGAAATTTGATCATTTCTGATGACCTCGACATGAAAGCGCTCACGCTCAATCACTCGAAAGCGACTATTGGCGTGCAAGCCGTGCGCGCCGGCTGCCAACTTTTGCTCTACTGCAACGAGCCCGATAGCCCTCCAACCGCGTTTGAAGCGATCGAAAAAGCCATCGCTGATAAAACCTTACCGGAGGCAACAATCACCGAAAATCATAAGCAGATTCTGGCGCTGAAAAAAGAGAAGCTCACGCAACCCGAAGCGCTCGGCATCGAGGAAGTGAGTCGGATCATCGGCCACCCCGATCACCTGCGGCTCGCGCAAGCGATCGCGAGTGGAACCGTGCCGGCGGATTTGATTACCGTTTAAATTTTGGCCAGTTTTGGGCAGAGCACTTGGCCCTGGTCGGCGCTTGAACATGAGTCGTCCCATGCCGCCTGAACCCATTTACGATGACGCCACTGCGCGCGTTAACTTGCCGATGCTCGGGTTCGGGTCTGCCGATGTGTTTCCTTGGGTTGCCGGTGCAAAGATCGACGATGGACATCATGCCCTTGAGCCTCGCGCCGATGGTTATCAAAAGGCACCCGCAATGAACTGACTCATACCCGCCTGATCCCAATCCCGGTTACGCAGGCGCTTCATCTATCAGCAGGACGTGTAAATTTAGTCTTCGCGAGTTGCCATGTCTGTCAGGGTCAACTCCCTCGCTCAATCGGTCGTTCCCATGACTTTGTAGAGCACCCTCTAAACCTGCGCGTGTATTCCAGGTGCAGTCGCCTATGGCAACTGCCGCAAACGGTGATCATGTTTGAGACCTCGTGCCGCCCGCCCTGGGATAACTCAATCACGTGATGAAATTGAATAAACCGCTGGCTTTCGCACTTCTCACCTGTGGGACGCTGAACTTGGCAGCGGCCTTGGTCGCGGAGGTTAAGTTCGTGCTTCATGGCGGCGGTAATTTGCGGACGAGTCTGCGGCCGTGCGCTGCTTGGGCGAGGATCACTGCGCGGAACTTCCCGGGAAGTGTGCGGCGCGTCCTTCTGCGCCCTGGCTGTCCGGGCCTTTCGAGCCTCAGCCCGCGAAGCCTTACGGAGCGGATCCCGATGCTCAAGGTAAAACTCAAATACAGCGTGCATCACGTCTTCAAGCGACACTTGCCGCCCTTGGCGTTGAGATTCAAGATCCTCAGCCCGCCGCAGAAAGCTTATGAATTCATCGCTCTGCTCAAACTCCACGCGGTTGCGATCTCTGCCTACCGGCTTAAGCCGAGATCTCTTTTTCTTCTCAGGCCTTGCCTCCGCAGCTTTCTTTTCAAGCTCACGCTTAGTTAAACACTTAGCATCTGCAATCCATTCGGTTTGAGTCTCAGGTGTAATGACTCCCACGATCTGTGCCGCAGTTGAAACTGAAAGCTTCCCTTGATCAACTGCTACTTTAAGCTCCGGTGTTTGCCGAGACTTTCGAGCTACCATGATGAAGTAGCCAATCATCGTTTCGGATAGCTGAAGTTCCTTGCGGCAATAAATCGTCAGATTCGGATAACCGAGCTTTTCCCAGATGCGAAGCTGATCGACTTCACTTACATCCGTCAAAATGCCGACCTCTTCGTTTCGATACGACTGAGCTCTCCGCACAGCACGCGAGTGAATGGCTTGCTCGTCCAGTGAAAGTGGAACCTTCTCGATTTTGACAGCGATGAATTCAGTTTGTATGATTTGCATGAGGCAGGCTCCTTGGCGAGTTGCCATGGTACCACCGGTTTTTCGACTCGCCACGATCTCACGAGCATCGCGTAAGTCCATACACCTAGAGCGATCTCAAGGAGCCGTCGCGAATCACGCAAAGAAACGGCATTCTCGCGCTCTACAGGAGATGTTTATCTCACAATCGCAAACTCAGAAAATGCATGACGAATTGACCTGTCAATTAAAAAATTAGCCCCCTTGATACTTGTCTGATGTTCCGGACACTGGCCGAGTTCGCCATCGCCATACTGACCCAAATGATAACTCCTACATGCCTCTGTGAATAATCGACAGACTTGGCCGTGCCAACTCGCGCCCAAGAGCGGCACGGTTGGCGTAAAATTTGTAGAGCTCATCAGCGGTGAGGGATTTTAGTGGTCCTGAGGGCCAAGGGGAGACGGCATGAAAGAACAAATAGAAAGTCGTGATCGCACGCAAAAATCGCTAGGTTGGGTAGGCTTTTCGGCGATCGTTCATGTCGCCTTATTGGTTGCCATTTTGTTTTCACAAATGAGCCGGCGAACCGCCGCGAACCGCACGCACAAACAGCCACAGGCAGGCGCCTTGACTCTTCGCTCGACCCGAGAGGCAAAGAGCCTAAATCGCGAAGTGGTTCTCACGGAATCCCCTGTTCAAGTCCAAGTCGCTGTGCCGGACCTGCCCAAAGAAACCAAAGAACCTAAAGAACCCAAAAAAATAGTCGCGCCGATTGAGCCACCTGTCATCGTTGCCCGAAATTCAAAGGCTAAAAAAACTCGCGTCGCTCACTATAAAAAGCCATTACCCGCGCTTGCCGCTTCTGCCTCCGAACCGGCTCGGGAAAAAATTCTCGAGCCTTACCAACCCGAGTCGATTCCGTCAGCTTCGCAAACCGAGGCCAGCCAACTTCCCGAAAAACTCTCACCGGTGATCTCAGACGGAATCGATACTCCTCCGCAAATTCAAGGCGGCCCGGAAGCCGCAGCCACTGCTCCCGCCGCTTTGGATGCGCCAGCAGCTGATGTCGGAGCTGCCGCCGTGCCTTATGCCGCACCCGCCGCCGATGCCAACTGGCCCGCCAGCGAGGCCCACAGCGAAGCCGCGATCGCGACTAAAAGCGCAGGCCCTGAGGTCGGTGCCAACCAACAATCCGGTGGAATCGTCGACGCAAGTCTTCGCCAACCACTAGTTGGAAATCCGCTGCCGGGTTATCCGCAAGCCGATCGTTATGCCGGAAATCAAGGAACGGCGGTTGTGACCGGTCATGTCGGTAGCGATGGTCATGTCAGTGGTGTGAAAGTCGAAAGAAGTTCGGGATCGCGAACGATCGATCAAGCGTCGATTGCCGCGTTTCAAGGCTGGAAGTTCGCGCCGGGGCCTGAGGCTACCGTACGAAAATCATTTGCTTTTTATCTACAAGGAGAAGCTAAGGTCGTCAAAGCCCGCTTGGGTAGCGGGTCTTGAGGTCACAAGAGATCATCGTTACTTATTCGTTACTTATCGCCAAAGAGGACTTTGGGAGACTTCGTCGAACCTTTAGTGCGAAGAGCGGCTTTGCGTTTTTTTCCACGGCCGGCCACTTTGCGTTCGCGGATGATCTCAAGTTTCTTGGTTTTCGATGCCATGATAGCTCCTCGGTCATTAATTCGACGTCATGCGTCCTGGTGAGGTATCAAAGCGGCAGCCACAAGTCAATGACGTGGCGGTAGTTGCCACCATTCCGAATGTCCTGCTGAAAGCTGTAGTTGAGACTGAGGCGCGGGCCGATGTAGCCGAGTCCGGCCGAGAGGTAGTCCTGGTCGACCGTTTCTTTCCAAAAGGCCCCCAAGCGGAAGGCCACCGTTTCTTCGAAATATGACTCTATTCCTAAGCCCACATTGATTCTCTGACCTGGATTTTGGGTATCGGGCCGCACCATGTCCAACCGAGCGCGAAAGACTTTTTCGTAAGAGTAACTTCCGCCAACAGCGAGGGTCGGTTGAACGTGGTAAGGCGCCGGAACACCGCCACCGGTGGGAATGACGTCATAGGCGACAAAACCTACGCCCACAGCGGCTGTGGGGGTAAAGAGAGTTCCCACATGCAAGCCATACTGGGTGTACTGGGCGCCACCGAGATTAGAAAGTATTTGGTCGGTTTGATCATGCCCGGTGAGACCAATGGCCAAACTGCGAAATGGCCGGACCGCCAAATTGACTTGGATGTCTTGCTGCGTGTCGCTGATGCCATTTGGCGGATCGATGATCTGGCGAACAAATGACAACGATCCAGGTAGCAAAGTGCCGGCCGTTCCGTCGGCGAGTGAGATTCCCCATCCACCGCTTGTGCCGTTGATGGGGTGACTCGCCGACTCAGTGGAAATACTGGCGTAATACTTTTCCAGGAACGCGACCATGGCCGGATTCAGGTAAATCGTTTCGCCCGGATCAATAGCGGCGCGTCCCGCAGAGCCAGCTGCCGAAGCCGCTGGGCCAATAAAAACCTGCGCTCGCAAAGGTCTAGCCACGCAGACGACCATGCAGATGAGCGAAAGGAGCAGCAAAATGAAAAAATTCTTTTTTAGCACCGGGCCATGACAGCTTAAAAGCGTAAGGTGGTCAATTGGTGCGATAGCAAATACTGGCCCATGCCATACAAATCGGATTTGAGCCAGGCGTCGAAATGCCGTTGCCGTTGGTCCCCGAACTCGAGTTCGGGTCGCAGCCGATCGCCGTGTTGGTGAAGTCGTAGTTCACGTAGTTCAGAGTTCCGTAGCAGCTACCGTTGATATTCTTGGGAATGATGCAGTGGTCAGCCATATCGATGTACCAGTCTTCAACGCGCAAGCTGTTTCTGGCGATTTGCAAGTCGTTTGACATCACGCTGCTGTCGGGATCGGGCATCCGCGCGCAGGGAATCGTACCGTCCGTCGGCGTTGCGCCCGGTGCCGGCTGGGTGATGTCGAGACCGTTACGAACAATGCGAAACTGCAGATCCGTGGGGCAAACCCAGGTTCCAGTTCCCGCTGTGCCGTTGTTGAGAAGATTTTCTTCCGTGACCGCGGTAAGAACGTTATCAGGATAGCTTCCCTGTTGAGTTCGTGTGCCTGTCGTCGAAAGGCCGAGAAGTCCGACGCCGGCTAAACCGTTGTACGTCGGCTGCGCAAAGTGCAATTGAAAACCAAGCCCATAAGCTTGAGACGCGTTGGTCATCTGGGTCGTGGGAAATGCGGTTGCCGGGCTACGCACGTTGGTGGTTGAGGCCGCCGAACTTCCACCGGCCACGGGCTCAACGTAAGTGAGGGCGAGAACAGCCTGCGTGGTATTAAAGTAGTCATCCCTCAAGCTCGAAGCCTGGGCTTCGGAAATTCCGAGTTGGAGGGTGCCTTCCATATGAAGGCCAATTTTGTTTCCAGCGCGCAGAGTTCGGCTGCGCACTTCCGTCGGAAGATTGGTGATCGTATTGTAGCTGGAGTTATAGAGCGCCGTCGTCGTTTCGACGCTCCCAAGTGAAGCATACATATTGTAAAAGTCGATACCTTGAACAGGACTTCCCGAAGACGAGACGACCGAATTGAGATTGGCGGGACTGCGAATGGCAAGCTGAAGGTTGGTATTTGCATTCGCGGCACTTTGCGAGACCGTATTGGTAAGTGTCGTGATCGGCTGAGTTCCATAGGTCGTGAGAAACGTATCGCTGAATTTCATTCCCGCGTTTCTGTAGGCGCCAACGCGGTAAGAGAAATAGGTGTCGGTGTCGAAGGAGCCCGTGGTCAATTGTGGACAAGACATGTAGGCGATCTGATCGATCGTCGCATCGTAGGCAAAAGGCATGAGCGACGCCGTGGTCGCCTGCTGAGCGACAGAGCCTCCGGTGCTCGCCGGCTGGGAACAATTTTGAAAGGTCACCAAAGCTGCAGCTAACGAGAGCAGCAGAGCAACTTTCCACAGTTTTTTCCACAGGTGATTCATCGGCAACCTCCGCGTTTGGGCCGACGCGAGAAACGAACCAGGTGCGTCATCAGTGCGTCATCAGTGCGTCATCAGATTATCGGCTCATTTTGAGTAAAATTAAATGCCTCATGGCCAAAAATCTGGCCGGGGTGTCTCAATATGGAACAATGGGCCAGCAGCATGAAACAGTGAGCTCGCAGCGGCCTCGGACGGCCGATTTCCCAGGTGTTGTGCTTCCCGGCATTCATGAGTAGAGTTCCCCATAATTGTTGGCGTCGCGCTGGAGAACCTGTGAAAAAAATTAGAAAAGCGATCATTCCCGCCGCTGGTCTGGGTACCCGGTTTTTGCCGGCTACGAAATCTGTGCCTAAAGAGATGCTGCCGATTGTGGATCGCCCGATTATTTTGTTCATTGTCGAAGAGGCAGTTCGCGCCGGTATTGAAGACATCATTCTCGTTTCGGGGCGGCAAAAAGGCGCTATCGAGGATTTTTTCGATGTTTCTTACGAGCTCGAAGATAAGCTAGAACGCGATGGCAAGCACGAATGGCTAGAGATGGTTCGACGCATTCGCTCGATGGCCAATGTTATCAGCATTCGCCAAAAACAGCCGCTCGGGCTCGGGCATGCCGTGCTTTGTGGCCGCCCGATTGTCGGTGATGAGCCCTTTGCCGTGCTTCTCGGCGACGAGATTATGATTTCCAAACCCGATCAGGAGTCGCCGACAGAAGTGCTCACGAAGCATTTCTTTTCCACCGGTTTGTCCACAGTTGCGGTGATGGAAGTTCCCGAAGCCGAAACTCATAAATACGGCATTATCGAAGGCGTTCGACGCGAAGACGGCACATTCAAGGTAAAGAACGTGATCGAAAAACCACAAAAGGGCCAAACTACGAGTCGCTGGGCACTGCCTGGTCGCTATGTTTTTAGTGCTGAAGTTTTTAAACATCTCGAAAAAACAGAGCCTGGAAAAAACGGTGAAATTCAGCTGACCGACGCGATGACCCAGCTAGCAAACGGCCCGGGACTGCTGGCCAGCGGTTTCACCTCTCGCCGCTACGATGCCGGCGACAAGCTCGGCTTTTTGCAGGCCAATATCGAAATCGCGCTTGATCACCCCGAACTCGGCCGCGATCTTAGACAGTATCTCAAATCTCTCGCACAAAGGCTGTAACGTGATATCTCGAAACGCTGTTTTATTATTTCTCGGCTCCATTTTTCAATTGGCTTTGCCAGTAGCCCTGCAGGTCGCTCTGCAGGCTGCAGTGATTCCGAGTTCAGCGCTCGGGTACATTCCACATCGTCAAACCATCGTTGGTCGCATGGTGCGCTCGCACGGAAAAGGCGCCTTCATCATCGAACAAGATGTGCTTTTTCACCCAACCAACGGCGAACCCCTGATCGTGCACGAGCGTTGGGCTGTCAGTTCCGCCGAGAGCATGCGCTTGACGGCGACGGCCACTCCTGCAGGAAAAGGCTCAGAACAGTTGCGCTACGATATCGTTTACCGAAATGGCAAACGCTCAGTCAACGAAGGGGGAAGCGTTCGCAGTGGCTCCGTCGGCGAAGACTTCATTGAGGGCTTCTTTCACGCCCGCACCACACGCGGCTTTTACGCCGAGATGATTTCAGCCCACATCGCCGATCCGGACGCGCTTCGCGAACGCCCAAAAATCAAAAAAATTGAAGAGGTCGATCATTCACCGGACGAACAGTTGCGACTTGGTCGCGAGGCCGGAACCGTCGCCTGGATTCTCGGTGCACCATCGCCGACCGACGGGCCCCTCAATCCCGAAATTTGGATTGACCAGGACGAATTCAATCTCCGCAAAATCCGTTTTCCTTCAGCTGCTGAAGTGACGGCTGATCGCTACTCCGTTTACGCACGCACATTGCATCTGCCGCGCGAACGCACGGTCAGTTGGAACGGCAACTCGGTCCTGATCCGGGTCTCTTCGGTCCGCGCGGTGACTCCTGCGCAGATCGCGAGCACCTTAGAGCCGGCATCCGTTGCTAATCTCGGCAAAACTAAAATCGCGAAGCTTCCCGACGTCGATCAGGTCAAGGAGTTCTACGCGAGGTTCCGCTGAAAAATATGAACCCGACGAATCAGCTCTGGCAAGTCGCGGTCGATGCTCCTTTGCCTTCGGCATTGACTTACCAAATTCCCCAAGCGTTTTCGAATGATCCGCGTTTACGTCGAGGGCATTGCGTTCGCGTGCCGCTCGGAAGGCGCGCAGTGAGCGGCGTGCTTCTGGGCCCCGGTGAAATATCAGGCAACTATAAGGTAAAAGAGATTCTCGATTTCACCGAAGAGCGACCGGTTCTTCCCGAATCCTTTCTGCGCTGGCTCGAGTGGCTCGCCAAATATTACGTGCATCCGATTGGCTCCGTCGTGGAATCGTGTTTTCCGCCGCTGCCGAAAGCGAAGGCGCATGCGCGGCGCTCGAAAAAATCGCCCGTGGTGCCTGAGCTCGAGGCTGATGTTCCGCACGATTTGACGGCCGAACAACGACAAGTGATCGGCGATATCGGCAATCTCGGTGGTCAATCTGGATTTCATGCTCATCTCGTACACGGCGTGACCGGCTCGGGAAAAACCGAAATTTACATGCGACTCTTGCAAGAGGTCATCGCGCGTGGCCAGCAGGGGCTTTTGCTCGTTCCGGAAATTAGTCTCACGCCTCAACTCATCGATCGATTTTCAAGGCGCTTAGGTACTGCGATCGCGGTGATTCACTCGCATCTCACTCCGCGCGAAAAAACGAATCAATGGTGGGCAATGCTCGAGGGCGAAAAATCAATTCTGATCGGCGCTCGGTCCGCCTTGTTCTGCCCACTCCCTCGCCTCGGGATGATCGTCGTCGATGAAGAACACGAGTCGAGCTTTAAACAGGACGAAAAACTCAAATACCACGCGCGTGACGCCGCAGTGATGCTCGGCAAGTTTTCGAACTGCCCGGTGGTGCTCGGCTCCGCGACGCCGAGCCTCGAGTCATGGCACAATGCCCAGACCGGACGGTATCGGCTTCATCAACTCAAGGCGCGCGTCGCCGATCGAAGCCTTCCGCAAATTGAGGTAATCGATATGCGCGAAGTGCGCGATGATCGAAAGACGGGAAAAGCCGGCGTGAGTGGTGATCTTCCCTACTGGCTGAGTCAACCGCTGTTCACCGCGCTCCTCGAAACACTTGAAAAAGGCGAGCAGTCCGCGCTCTTTCTCAATCGCCGCGGCATCGCTCAAGCCGTGGTGTGCCCAAATTGTGGCTTTGCGCCCGAGTGCCCCAACTGCACGGTGAAGCTGACCTTGCACGGTCGCAGCGACTTGGTTTGTCACTACTGCGATTATCACGAGACTCTGCGCGAGCATTGCACCAACTGCAAAGAGGGCGAACCGAAACCGCTCGGTCTCGGCACTGAGACTCTCGAGCGAGATCTCCGCAAGCTTTTTCCAGGCGCGCGCTTGGCGCGGATGGATCGCGACGAAATTTCCACACGCGAAGATCTCGAGCGGGTGATTGGCGAAGTCGAAAGACGTGAAATTGATATTTTAATTGGTACGCAAATGATCGCCAAAGGCCTCGATTTTCCTGGGCTCACACTGGTCGGCCTTGTGATGGCGGACGTCGCATTTAACCTGCCCGACTTTCGCGCGAGCGAGCGAAGTTTTCAGCTGCTCACGCAAGTCAGCGGTCGGTCTGGGCGCCACCTCAATGAAGGTGCCGGAAAAGTCATCGTCCAAACTTACAACCCCGATCATCCCAGCATCACGTTCACCTGCGCCCATGATTACGAAGGCTTTGCCAAATACGAACTGGGCTTTCGCCAAGCACTCAGCTACCCACCCTATGCGCGGCTCAGCAGTTTTCGCATTCAGGGCCCGGACCTCGACAAAGTGGTCGCGACCGCTAAGCAGCTCCGGACTTACGGCGAGACTTTGAAAACAAAAAGTGAGCGCTTTGCAACTCTCGAACTTTTAGGCCCGGCAGAGGCGCCCCTAGCAAAGATCCGCAACAATTATCGCTGGCAACTTCTCGTCAAAGGTCCTGATTCGGCCGCACTGGGTTCATTCTGCCGCGCACTCTCTGAGAGCCAAGCGGTCGCTCCGCCCGGGGTGCGTATTTTGATCGACATGGACGCGGTTCATCTCCTCTGAACTCATGCCGATAAGACTTTATGCTTCGCCCGGAGTTTGTCGCAATTCGAACCGCACTTTTTCTCGCGCTTGCGCTGACCGTTTCAGTTGGCCGGATGGCATGGGCTAGCGGAAACGAAGCCCTCGAAGAAAAAATCGCCCGAATCACCCGCAAGGCTAACGCTACTGTTGTCAAATGTAAGTACGTGGCGAGTCCGGTTTCGCGCAAGGGCGGCGACGCTCCCCTTTGCGAAACCACGTTTCGAGACCTACACGGCGATCAACAACCGGTCACCGTGGTCAACGACGAATATGCATTGAAGATCTTTCAGGAAATGACGGTGAATGGAAAAATTCCGTTCGGCTTTCCAGAAGATGGCTGCTTTGCGCGCGCTCATGAAATGAGCCGCGAGTTGGAAAACGACAATCCGAAAGTCATGACTGGTAAAGTATTTGCCACCGGGTTATTTCGCCTCGAAAATGATAAGGCCGCGACCGGCGCTGTATCGTGGGGATTTCACGTCGCACCTTTTTTTATTCTCGACAACGGCCATGGCCGGCACATTTGGGTGATCGATCCGTCACTCTTTTACGAGCCCGAGCCAATTGAAAAATGGCTCACTGAGCTCACGAGCGGGGTAAAATCGGAATTGAAAGAAGTATTTCTTACCTCAAGATTCATCTATCATCCTGATCGGCGCAGTAAACGCCTCACCGATTACAACCCTAAAGACGTCGAAGATATGAAACGGGTGATGAAGAAGTATCACAAAAAAGAAGTCGAACGTGTCGAACAGAAATCTCCGGATCTATAAAGTGGGGGCACGATGACCGCGGCCACAGCCGAAAAAACTTCGAAATCGTCTGAGGGTGGCAAAGCCAAAGAGCCCGACGCGGAAATCTTGTGCCCTTACTGCGGCGATAACGTTCCGAATCTGCTTGCGATCGATGCCGGTCTGCGACTTCGGCTGCAAGAAGGAGCGCGGATCGAAAAGGTTCCGGACGCAGTTTGTGATGGCTGTTTTAAAATGCTCCTTAAGACTGTTTCTAAGGGCGCGGCTCTGCGTGCCGAGCAGCGCAATAAGGAACAGAATCGTCTGCTGCTTTGGCGCAGTCGCGTGCAACTCGTGAAAAAAGCTAAAAGTCGGCTTGCTCAAAAAAGTCATGGCGAAGCGGCCGTCTTCTATGAAAAGTACCTTCGCGTTCTCGAGATCGTTTACGACACGGCACCGGGCAAACTCTCTCCTAGTCTATTTGGTAACAGCTCGCGCGCTCAGGAAATGACGGTGATCACTTCCGTCTATTGGGATTTGATGCGCATTTACGACACTCATCAATCCTACTCTGAACGACAATTGAAGGCTGCTGAGAAACTGGCTGAATTTGTGCGCTTCACACCGATTTTTTCGCACATTATTCGCAAAGCCGAATCGCAAGCTCGTTCGGCCAAAAACCCCGCTGCTTTCCAACGTTTTTTGAAAGCCTCGAAATCAGCCAGGCCACGCTGCTTTATTGCAACGGCCGCCTTTGATGGCTACTGCCATCCCACTGTACAAACGCTCTGCTTATTTCGCGATCAACGCCTCCGCACGCGCCCCGTCGGACGAGCCATTATCTTGCTCTATTACCGACACTCCCCCCAAGTTGCTGGGTTGCTCGACCGCCACGCCTGGCTCAAACCTGCAACCCGCAAGGTTTTGAACTGGGTCGCCCAGCGCGAATTCGTGAGAAACCGCTTGTCACTGTGACCGTGTTTGTCCATTCTGGACCGCATGGCTCAAAGCAAATCGACGAAGACTTACGAATACGACAGCATGGTGATCGGCGCGGGTCTAGGCGGCCTCATTACTGCCCATCAACTCGAAGGCACGGGACGCAAAGTCGCCCTGATTGAAGCCCTTGATTTTCTGGGGGGAAGCAGTCGTCCGACGCCGAGCAAGGCTGGCGTGCTGGATCACGGCTTAAAGTTTCTGCCGGCAACGGTGGAGGCCGAGGAGATACTGAAATGGATGAGTGGCGTCATTGGCCAGCCGATCACAGCATCCGTCGTAGATGAACCGCCGATCACATTCAACGACGGTAAATTCAAACCCTTCGTCGGATTTGGCGACAGCAATGTGACAACCGCAACAGAAGTGCATGCGTACGCTCAGCCTCGATATCTGCAGCTTTCCTCAACACCGAAAGATTGGGTCCAACTGTTGACCTCATCTCTCACCAACACCATTTTGACTCAGTCTTATGTTACAAAAATGCAGGTCGATGATGAGTTTGTGATCGAAGTTCTCGTCAATGGCTCGAAGCGCTATTCGGCTCGCGAAGTAGTTTTTTGCGCAACGCCGCAGCAGCTTGTGCGGCTACTTCCTGAATCGCACACTCCGGTGAAGCTCAAACAAAAACTTCTCAAAGGTGAATTTTGGACCTCGCTCAACCTCGATATGATCCACCTAGGTCAAGTGACCGAATCACGCGCGGTACACATCCTCAAAGGCGCTAACGAAGAGCCCTGCGTTGGGCTTTTTCATCCGCCAACGACCCTTGAAGATGGCCGAACCGCGCAGGTCTCGAAGTGGTTAACACTTGTTCCTCGCGACATCACCGAGGATTCCGAATTTGTTGCCGGCGCCTTGAAACAGATTAAGCGGCAAGTGAAACGGGCTTACGAGACCAGTCTCGACGGCCTCGTGCAGGAGAGAATCGTCGTCAATCCGACCAGCCACGGAGAGCTCCACGGCCTTCTACAGTCCGACGGCCGTTGGCCGCGCCTGCAGAATCTCTGGGTGATCTCGAGCTTCCTTGAACCCGCGAGAAATCTACTCGGAACCCTGATCCAAACGCGAAAAACCCTCGCCGCCTTAGCTGGGGAGCCCGCAGCACCGATGTTTGAGGAATCGGATATCCGCGAAGCGAATGCCTGAGGTACCTGGTACCTTTTGCAGAAGCGTAGCGCCAAGAACTAAGGGATATCCATGCCTCTCGCAAATGAAGGCCTGTCGCTCGGCTATGGAGCAGGAAGACTCTTTATGCTTCGCGTCCAAAGCAAGCCTATTGGCTGAAGCACTTGCCCCCTTTAACCGCGCTATGTTATTGCTTTCCGACTCTTTCGACCTCAAAAGTTGAAAGCGGCGTTGTGGTCCATAGGGGACTACTCACGTCGTAATGACACACTTTTCGCACTCCATTGGTCCGCTGAACGGCGGGTTGGTTTCCGAGGGTTGCCTGATAGGTGACTGCGGTGATCAAAGCGAAAAGGCGGAAAAACCAAATCAGCGCTCAACCGAAGTCTCTGATGAGAATCTGCGGCTGAAGTGCATCAGGAGGAACTCATGGCAAGCGTGACCATGAAATCAATGTTGGACGCTGGCGTCCATTTCGGCCACCAAACACAACGGTGGAACCCCAAGATGAAGCCGTATGTTTTCACGGCTCGCGGGGGAATTCACATTATCGACCTGCACAAATCTGTCGATCGCGCCAAGAAAGCCGCTGACTTCGTAAAAGACGTCGCGACCAACGGTGGCCGAATGATTTTTGTCGGCACAAAAAAACAAGCAGTTGAGCCGGTTCAAGAAGCGGCTAAAAAATGCGGTCAGTTCTACGTCACCAAGCGCTGGCTCGGCGGAATGATGACCAACTTCGCAACGATCAAAGCTTCAATCGATCGCCTGAAGCGAATCGATCAAATGCGTGAAAAAGGCGAATTCGAATTCTTGACCAAAAAAGAGCGCGCCCGTCTTGAAAAAGAATACATGCGCCTCGTCGACTATCTCGAAGGCATTCGCGATATGAAAGATGCGCCGTCGGCGATGTTCGTCGTCGATTTGAACAAAGAACACATTGCGGTTGCCGAAGCGCGCCGCCTCGGGATCCCGGTCATTGGAATCGCCGACACGAACGTTGATCCTGAGCTGATCGAATATCCGATTCCGGGTAACGACGACGCGATCCGATCGATTAAGCTTTTCGCCAACCTGGTAGCTGAGGCTTACCTCGAAGGCGCTGAAGCTTACGAGCAAAAAATGCGCTCGCAGACCGACAAAGCCAGCGATCTCGAAAAAGAAAAACTCGGGGCTGAGCCGGTTGAATCGGAACGGCGCGACCGCCGCCCGGGACGTCAGTCTCAACCCGCCGCTGCTGGTGGTAGCCCAGAGAAAAAATCGACAGGCCCGACCGTTGTTAAAGCTGCTAAGACCCGCAAACTCGTTGCCGCCGGCCTCGCTGACGATGTCGAAATTGCACAGGAGCTTGACGAAAATGCTGCGAAACCAAAAGAAGACGGCGAAGAGACTACGTAATTCCCTCGGCTATTAGCGCTCTCCCCGAGAGCGCTAAAGTCTTTTGATATAATTTTGCACCTCGAAATGAAATGACAAGGGAGTGAGATAAATGTCGATCTCGGCAACTATGGTCAGAGAACTCCGCGACAAGACCAGCGCGGGAATGATGGACTGCAAGAAAGCCCTCGAAGAGACCTCCGGCGACTTCGAAAAAGCGATTGATTGGCTCCGCCAAAAAGGCCTGAGCTCGGCAGGAAAAAAATCCGGCCGCATCACCGCTGAAGGAACTGTCGAGGCTTACATCCATGGCGAAGGCCGCATCGGTGTTCTTCTCGAGGTGAACTGCGAAACTGATTTCGTCGGCCGCTCGCCTGGTTTCCACGAATTCGTTAGAAACATCGCTCTGCACATCGCCGCAACGGCGCCGCTTTCGGTTTCTTCTGACGAAGTACCGGCGGCCCTCATTGAGCGCGAACGCTCGGTTCTGATGGCGAAAGCCAAAGAGCAAGGCAAAAAAGACGAAATGATCCCCAAGATCGTCGACGGGCAAATTAAAAAATGGCTCTCGGAGAACTGCCTGCTCGAGCAAGCTTACGTAAAAAATCCCGATCTGAAAATCGGTGACTACCTCAAAGAAACGATCGCCAAGACCGGTGAAAACATGGTCATTCGACGCTTCGTCCGTTTTGAGCTCGGTGAAGGTATCGAGAAAAAACAGGAAGACTTTGCAGCTGAAGTCGCAGCCCAGATCAAGAGTTAATCATCGTGAGCACAGCGACAGATGGCGGCGGTATTGACAGCAAGCCCTACAAACGCGTCCTTCTGAAGCTCAGCGGCGAAGCTCTCGCCGGTGACCAAGGCTTCGGTATAAATCCCGGCGTGATTCAAGATATTGCTCAAGGTGTCAGGGGCGCTGTCGAAATCGGAACCGAACTTGGAATTGTGATTGGCGGAGGCAACCTCGTTCGTGGGGTTGCCGCCTCGGCGAGCGGTATGGACCGTGTCAGCGCCGACTACATGGGTATGCTTGCGACGTGCATGAATGCACTCGCGCTGCAGGACGCGCTGGAGAAGTGCAATGTCTTTACCCGCGTCCAGACCGCAATCGAGATGGCCGAAATCGCCGAACCTTACATTCGTCGTCGCGCCATTCGTCACCTCGAGAAAAAACGGGTTGTGATTTTCGCGGCTGGAACCGGAAATCCGTATTTTACAACTGATACCGCCGCGGCCTTGCGCGCGATGGAAATCGACGCCGAAGTGATTATGAAGGCGACCAAAGTCGACGGCGTTTACGACAAAGACCCGAAGAAATTTCCTGATGCCGTGATGTTCGACGAACTCACCTACATCGAAGTTCTTAACAAGCGCCTCAGCGTGATGGATTCGACTGCGATCAGTCTCTGCATGGATAATTCCTTGCCGATTCTCACGTTTAACATGAAGGACCCAGGAAATATTTTACGTGCCGTACGCCGAGAAAAAATTGGCACGATTGTCCGCTGATTGTTGGTTGTTCGTTGCTTGTTCGTTGCTTGTTCGTTAACTGTGTTTATGAGAGCTGAACGTTCTGAACGAGAATATTGAGCCGGAGGCGAAAACATGATTGAAAACGCGAAAAAAGATGCCAAAGCAAATATGGAAAAAGCCCTTGCGGCATTAGCCAACGAACTCAAGAAGGTGCGCACGGGCCGCGCTCAAATTTCGATGCTTGACCCGATTCGGGTCAACTACTACGGCACACCGACACCCCTCAATCAGGTGAGCGCGGTATCGACTCCCGACGCCAAAACTTTCCTCATTGCACCTTGGGAATCTCAATTGCTGAAAGAAATCGAGCAATCGATCGTCAAAAGTGATTTAGGAATGTCACCCATGAACGACGGCAAAGTCATTCGATTGAAACTTCCTGATTTGACCGAGCAACGGCGCAAAGATTTGGTAAAATCCTGCCATAAATTGGTGGAAGATTCGAAGGTCGCTATTCGCATGGCTCGTCGTGATGCCAACGAAGCTTTTAAAAAGGCCCAAAAGGATAAAGTCATTAGCGAAGACGAAAACAAACGCGCTCAGGACGAGATTCAAAAGCTTACAGATCAATACATCGAAAAGTCCGACAAGCTTTCGCAAGAAAAAGAAAAAGAAATCATGACTATTTAAAGCTTTCGCGGTGCCGCTGGCACCGCGACCGTCGCCGGATCACGCTCTTGGGCATGACTTCGGCACGACTTTCACCTTTCTAGGATAAAACGGAAATAATAAGGCAAGCTATTTGGATTCTTCTTACGTCGACACTCAACTCACAACGCTCCCTCGGCACCTCGCCATCATCATGGATGGCAATGGGCGCTGGGCCGAGCTACGTCGCCGAGATCGCACCTTTGGCCATCTCAAAGGCGCCCGTGTCGCTAAAAATATCATTGAGACTTGCGTTCGTATGGGAATTGAACAACTCACTCTCTACGCTTTCAGCACAGAGAACTGGCTGCGTCCCAAAGAGGAAGTATCGTTTCTCATGATGCTCCTTGCCCGTCACCTGCGCAAAGAACGCAGAACTCTGATGAAAAACAACGTGCGTTTTTCGGTGATCGGTGACCCTGGTCGCTTGCCGCAAGTGGTGCTCGACGAAGTTCACGAAACAATTAGGCAAACCAGTTCGAATACGGGCATGAGTTTGACCTTCGCGCTTAGCTATGGCGCCCGCCAAGAGATTACCGCAGCTATTCAGTCGCTGGCCGCAGAGGTTGCTGCTGGTCGAATAAGGCCTAACGAAATTACAGAAAATATGGTCGGCCAATATTTGCAAACCTCATTCATGCCGGATCCTGACCTCATAATTCGCACAAGTGGCGAGTGCCGCCTTTCAAACTTTTTGCTTTGGCAGGCTGCTTACTCTGAATTGTATATCACCGAGACCCTTTGGCCTGATTTTTCGGACAGCGAGCTGCTCAAGTCTTTTGCGCACTTCCGAGGCCGCGAGCGTCGCTTCGGGCGCACGACCGAACAAATTCGGCGCCTGCCGTCCGAGCCGCGACCCTGCGCCTCGGAAACTCGACAAGCGTCAGTCTGAGTTTCAATGAAAATACGGGTGATATCAGCTCTTGTCGCCTTGTTGATCTTGATCGGTCTCTACGTTGCCCTCGATGTGCAGGGTCTTCGCTATATCTGCGTTTTCGGTGGGCTGATGTCGATTCTCGAGTATGCCCGGCTGACCTTCCCGCGCCTCGATGCTCCAAGGCACCTCGAATGGTGTTTTGTTGGGTTCTCAGCGATTTTATTTTTTCTAACTGCAGGAGGGCTCTGGGGAACTCCCAGTTTGGCCCGACTCGACGTAGCACTCATATTTTCTTCAGTCGCTGCGGTGACTCTCATCATGCTGGCTCTCTTAACGGTTCGAACAGCTGAAGACCTCACGCCGGTGTTACAGGTTCAGGCCTACTCCCTGATGGGACTTTTTTATTGCGGCATGTTTCCGGGGTTGGTCACTCGCTTACTTTTATTTGATCATGGCCAAGTTTGGTTTTTGGGTTTCTTGGCCATTGTTTTCAGCGGCGACACTTTCGCTTATTTTGCGGGTCGAACTTTCGGCAAGAAAAAACTGCTCGAGCCGGTTTCACCCAAGAAGACGGTCGCCGGATCTATCGGTGGCCTTGCAGGAAGCGCCGCTGCAGGTCTCGCCTTGAGTTTTATTTTCTTTAGGGAAACTCCGGCCATTGAGATTGTCCTTATGGCGATGGTTACGGGCGCATTTGCACAAGTAGGCGATCTTTTTGAGTCGCTGATCAAGCGTGTCGCTGATGTCAAAGACTCGGGAAGCCTGATGCCAGGCCACGGCGGAGTCCTTGATCGACTCGATGGTGTATTATTCGCGGCACCCGTCTATTTCGGGATGGTTACGTTTCTCACCACGTGAACGGTGGCTATGGACGCCGGTCTAGTTCCGCCGGTCTAGTTCCTCGACGCCCGCTCATTCCTTCGACGGATAAATTTGGTACGCCTCGTGACCGGATGCCGTATGTACCCGTTCTGCCTCAAGTTTTTTGCTCGATTTTCAAACTGAATTCGCTGGCAAACTTGAGGTGACAAATCATACAATGGTTGCATGGAAACACTTGTATCGCATCTCCAAGGCCTTGTTGAAAGTCTCGTTCCGGTCGTCGTGCTTCTCGGCATTCTGATTTTCGTGCACGAACTCGGGCATTTCTTGGTCGCGAAGTACTTCAAAGTGCGGGTTGAAGTCTTCAGTCTGGGCTTCGGCCCTAAACTACTTAAGTTTAAGCGTGGGGATACGGTTTACGCCCTATCGGCAATTCCGCTTGGTGGTTACGTTAAAATGTTCGGCGATGATCCGACGGCCGAAGTTGCCGCAGATCAAAAAGGATATTCCTTCACCAACAAACCGGTCGGCAATCGCATCGGCATTGTTCTCGCCGGTCCGCTGATGAATCTATTTTTTGCGGCGATCGTCTTCATCGCTGTCGCGGGCGTCGGTGAACAAGCCCTCGCTCCGAAACTCGGCGATGTCGAGAGAAACTCGCCGGCCTACGCCGCCGGCTTTCGTAACGGCGATTCGATTGTCTCGGTGAATGGCGTTCAGCCTAAAACTTGGGATGACTTCCAACACGCCATCGAGGCGAGTGCCGATCAGAGCATGTCGTTCGTCGTAGATCGCACGGACATGCCAGGCCAACCAGCGCACAACACGACGATCAATGCGACGCCAAAGTTAGCGGTGAATAAAAATGTATTGAGCTGGGATCGGCACGTCGGTGAAATCGAGGGTCTTACCTATTCATCTCGTTCAGCGGTGATCGGCGTTCGCGATCAGAACTCGATTGCTGGTCGCGCCGGCCTTCACACCGGTGATATCGTTCAGTCGATCAACGGAATTAAGATCTCGCGCTGGAGTGAATTCCTCTTTGTTCTGAATACGCTTAAGCCTGAAGCCGGCGGCACTGCGGTCGCGATCAAGTTCGAAGTCGAACGTGGTCTGATGGATGTTTCTCCCGAGAAGGATATCAAAGAGAAGCCTCTCGACGTTGTATCGGCGACGCTGAATCTTTCTGATATCGGAACCAGTTCTGGAGATTTTGCCGAGCAAATTCTCGCCAAATCAGGCATGGAATTTCCTGAGCTTTTCTTGGCGACCGTTGCCAAGGATTCTCCTGCAAGTAAGGCAGGCTTGCTCAAAGGCGACCGCCTTATCGAAGTCGGCGGCCAGAAAGTTAAGAACTTCGAGCAGGTCGCCGGCATCATTCGGGAGTTCGGTCATGATCGCAGCGACGCGACGAAAAAAGACGCGACACTGCCGATGCTGGTTGAGCGTGAAGGAAAGAATGTTTCGATCAGCGTTGCACCCAACATGACAAGCCGAATGAACGCGCAAATGCGCGAAGAGAAACATTTTGAAATAGGGATTCGTCCGCTCGTCTTGGACGCACAGCCTGCCACTCTCAATTTGGTTTATTCCAACCCTATTGAGATGGCGTCGCGTGGTCTCGCGCAAACATGGCGCTGGACGAGTTTGACTGTTCTTAGCTTTGTTCGTTTGTTCCAAGCCGAAGTTTCGCCTAAGAACATTGGCGGTTTGTTTTCCATCGGGCAGATGGCAAAACGGTCGTGGCTCGCGGGACTGGCGCCGTTTCTCAATATGATGGGTATTATTTCCATCAACCTATTCATTCTCAATTTGCTTCCGGTGCCGGTTCTGGACGGCGGACATTTGGTTTTTTACACGATCGAGGCACTTCGCGGCGCTCCACTTAGCATGCGCAAAATGGAGCTCGCTCAACAAGTCGGCCTGGTTCTGCTTTTGGGACTCATGGGCTTTGCCCTGTTCAACGACTTCACGCGAATCTTCGGCAGCTAAGTTTGAATGCCGACGCTTGCATTTGATACCAGCACCTCCATCGGCGCCGTTGCCGTGATTGATGGAGGCCGCTTGCTTACCGAGCGCACCTGGAACCGCGACACCTCGCACGGCGAACTCCTCACGCCCGCGATTGAAGAAACATTGCAGAGTGCAGGAATCTCGTTTTCGCTGCTCACACGCCTCATAGTCGGCATCGGACCCGGAAGTTTCACGGGTTGCCGGATCAGTGTCAACGTCGCGCGCGCGCTGTCTTTTGCACTTAAACTTTCTGTGTACCCAATCGACACTTTTGAATTGATTGCGGCAGCTGTTCCGCCAAGGTCGCAACCGCTGCTGGTTGCACTTCGCGGTCAGAAAAACTCAACCTTGGCGTCGACTTTTGTTTGGAAAAGCGATCGCTGGGCGCGCACCCAATCGCTCGGCTCACTTGCAATCTCTGACTTCGAACGTCAGCTCGACTTAGGTCACGGTCGCAGCGTCGAACACGACGGGCGCGACGTCGAGCGGCGGGCAGAACCCTACCTTGGGGTCGGCAGCGCCTTTCAGGGAAACGAGTTCCCAGAGAAATTAAAGTCAAAAATTCTGCGCGAGCCGGGGCTTTCTGATCAGGTCGACGCCAGTTCTTTTCTCACTCTTGATCGACTGATTGAGCTCGACCAACGTCTACCTTCTGACTGGAAAGCACTCCAGGCCCTTTATCTTCGCGCCTCGAGCGCCGAAGAGAGACGAGACGAGGGATTCGGCAAACGGGGCCCATAAAGGCCCGCGGCGTCCGAGTGGCAACATCCATGACCGGTTTGAACTCAAATAAATTACCTGGTTCTTTTCCGGCTGCTGTTTGGGCTGTCGGTGGCGGAAAAGGCGGTATCGGCAAAAGCTTCATCAGCTCGAGTCTCGCGATTTGCCTCGCACGCATGGGCAAAAGCGTAACTCTCGTCGATCTCGATCTCGGTAGCGCCAACTTGCACACCTGCCTCGGCGTAAAAATTCCTCAAGCGACCCTTTCGGATTTCATCACGGGTAAAATTACCAATCTCGAAGAAGTCGCCGCTCCGACGGAAATTCCGGGGCTAAGCCTTATCAGCGGTTTCAATGATTCGCTCGACATCGCCGACACGAGTTTTGAAGCGCGCCAAAATCTGATCAAATGCGTACATGATTTGCCCTCCCAATTCGTTGTTCTCGACCTTGGTGCAGGAACTAGCGAAAGTACGCTCGACTTTTTCTTAGCGGCAGATCAAAAAATCGTCGCTGTGACTCCAGAACCGACGTCGATTGAAAATGCTTACCGCTTCTTGAAGTCTAGTTTCTATCGTCGCCTGCGCGCGGCCGAAACTGAACTGGGAATTCAGAACCAAATCGAAGCGGCCATGGATCCTAGAAACCGCCACGGCATTCGCTCTCCGGCCGATTTGATGAATTATCTCATGCAAAATGATCCAAAACTCGGTCTTAGGCTTCACTCGAAATTGAATAGTTTTAATCCGCAATTTTTGCTCAATCAGGTCCGAACGAAACAAGATATTGAACTGGGTCACTCCATACGTAGCGTGTATCGAAAATATTTTGGTGTGGACGCTGGCTTCTTAGGCTACGTCGATCATGATAATGCGGTATGGCAGTCGTTGCGCAAAAGACGGGCCGCGATCATCGAATTTCCTTACAGCAGCGTTTCAGGACAATTTTTTGCAGTGACAAAAAATCTCTTAAATCCCCATTCCCTCAGGGCCGTGATATAAAGAAGAGAAAATGGTGAATCCCTCAGACTCAACTAACTATTACGAAGTCCTCGAAGTGATGCCGGATGCACCAGCGCATGCTATTCACAAGGCCTATCAACGAGCCAAATCGACTTACAGTTCGGACAATCCAGCGCTCTATAGCATGTTCAGCCAAGAGGAAGCCGACGAACTTCTCAAACTCATCGAAGAGGCTTACCTGGTTTTGGGAAATCCGACCGCGCGCAAAACATACGACGAAGCCCGCAGCCGCGGTGAATCTCCTACGGCTCGCGACATTATCGGCGTGGCTCCTCAGGCGACAAGCTCAAATTCGCCGTCTTCTCACTCGAGCTTACGAGCGCCGCCGTCGCCAGTGAGCTCAGCATCAACTGTGGCAAGTGTACATCAGTCTCTTCCTGATTTTGGTCCACCCGCGACTCACCATTTGATGGGCGCCGTTGCAAAGAGCTCCGTTTCGTCGCCTGCACAGCCAACCTCGTTGACGCCGTCATCGACTCCGCCAATGCCGCAGGCATCATCGGCTCCCGCACCAGGCACCGGCAAAACTTCGCTATCGACTTACAAAGTCGATGAACATTTCGAAGTTGAATTCGGCGGAGCGACCGATTGGGATGGACAACTTTTGCAAAGAGTTCGTCTGTATAAAAACATCAGCATCGATCGTCTCAGTGAAGTCACTCGCATCAGTCGCCCCTATCTAGCAGCAGTTGAAGCCAATGACTACAAAGCACTACCCGCAGCGGTTTTCGTGCGCGGTTTTGTCGTTCAACTGGCGCGCGCACTCGGCCTAAACGAAGCCAAAGTTGCCGGCTCCTACATGAAGATTTTTAAGGCCAGCGGTGGAAAATAATTCAGACTCGAACGCCGCTCCCGAATTTGAGCGCGTCATCTTGCTTATTAATCAAGAATTACATGGTCAGCGAATTGACAAGGCCCTCGCCACAGTCGACAAAATTGCGACTCGGTCACAAGCCGCGCGCTTGATACAAGCTGGCCGAGTTCGCATCGCGGGCCGAGTGCTCAAGCCTTCGTATCTCGCCCAACTCGGTGACAAAATTGATATCGATCTCCCCGCATTAGTGAGCCGCGAGCTTGAACCCTATGATTTTCCGCTCTCGATTCCTTACGAGGATGAAGATATTTTGGTGGTCGATAAACCCGCTGGCCTCGTGGTCCATCCCGCTTGTGGACATTTGCAAGACACCTTAGTGAATGCTCTTCTCCATCATACTGATGATCTTTCGCTCGGCTTTAATGAACAGAGACCGGGGCTTGTTCACCGCATCGATAAGGACACCAGCGGACTGCTCGTGATCGCCAAAAACGAAACGGCGCAGCGTCTGCTCGCCGATCAATTTCAAAAAAAGACCACACATCGCCTGTACCGCGCACTTGCATTTGGCAAATTCAAAAACGACTCGGGCACGGTACGAAGTCTGCTGCGCAGGCATCCCGATAATCGCCGCCGCGTGGCCAGCCAAGCTGAGGGAAAACCGGCTGTGACTCATTACCGAGTCATCGGATTTCACTCGACGGGAATTTCGCTTGTGGAGTTGCGCTTGGAAACAGGCCGCACCCACCAAATTCGCGTCCATCTCTCAGAAATGGAACACCCGATCGTCGGCGACACCGTGTACGGCGCTGATTCGCGTATCAAATCGGTGAAATCCGTTATACTCCGCAACTCCATCGCACAGATGCCACGCTTTGCTTTGCACGCGGCTGAACTTGGATTCATTCACCCTTCGAGTGGCAAAAAGATGGTTTTTCGTGCGCCGTGGCCCGCAGATCTGCGCTTCCTGCTCGATCATTGCGAATTCCCACGCTTTAATTTGGAATACGAAATCGAGGTGGATGGTGAAAAATTCACTCGGTGAATTTCTGCAGAACAATGAAGTCGAAGTTTTTTTTGGTAACCGCCTCGCAAACGAAGCCGCGCTAGCCGTCGAGTTTAGCGGTCTGCAGCTGGCTAGTTTAAATCAGATTCACACTGCGGTCATCATCGACCGCACATTACCGGGACGACATGAAACGTCGGCAGACGGACATTTGACTCGCGTGCCAGGTTTAGCTTTGGCGATACGAACCGCCGATTGTCTTCCGGTCATGATTTACGATCCTCGCCTCAAAGTCGTCACCGCTCTTCACGCCGGATGGCGCGGTATCGAGTGCGAGATTATTCCGCAAGCACTGCGACGCTTGGGTACGATGGGCGCCGACTTGAGCCGTGCGTCGGCCTGGATCGGCCCGCATATTGGGCCCGAAAGCTTCGAAGTGGGCCTTGACGTGGCCTAGCTGCTCCTTCAGGCCCACAAACGAGCTTTAGGATCTGAAAATCCCGTTTTGCCCGATGCGATTTCAACAAAAGCTAAAGTAAATTTATTGATGATTGCGCGCGCTCAATTGACTGCTGGTGGAATTACGGGCGAGCGCATTTTTGAGCACGTAACGGACACCATGACCTCAAATGAACACTCATCATATCGCCGCGATCGCGAGCAAGCGGGAAGACAATTCAGCTTCATCCGCCTCAAGCCTTGAGGTGAATGATTCGTCCCTCGGTCTGGCGTGGAGCCTTGGGCGGCTCGTGATCAGGAAATCCCATAACGAGGCCGCAAAGAAGTTCGAGATGTCCGGCTTTGTATTCAGGCAGCTGATCCGCACCTGTGAAGCGATCGACCTCACTGCGAATTTCGAGTGGGGCGCCCATAGTGCAGCAGCCGAGGCCTTCGGCAACGCACGCGAGATTCATATTCTCGACCGCCATATAAACAGAGCCGATGCTGGTGTGATACCGCTCTTCGGCGTCGTTGAACGAGTAACACAAAATCACGACGGGAGCATCACCCAGCGTAAAAAAGAACCTTTGTGTAAATTCATAGAGTGACGGCTTCAATCGCCTTTGCAAAACGTCTTTAATCCCAAGCCACGATTTTTGCGAGAGCTGCAGATATTCATCACGTTTTTTTTCCTGCAAAACATAAAACCGCCAGTTCTGGCGGTTTTTTCCCGAAGGTGCCTGCATACCGGCAGTTAGCACACGCTCAAGCACGTCGGCTGGCACAGGATCACTCTTGTATTTACGGATGGATTTTCTTTTGGCGAGAAGCTGGTAGAAGTCTTGCGGTGTCATCGAGTAAACCTACTCCTTCATTTCTGAAGGAGCAAGCTCCTCACAGAACCCGCCGTGCGGATTTCCCGCAACGGGCTCTTCAAAATTTGCTTCGA
>JAYTRM010000073.1:0-10215 GCA_043746165.1 Bdellovibrionales bacterium
TAGCCGCTGCTTGGTTGCCAGGCCCTGCGGCGGACGTCCAAGAAATCGTCAAACTCGAGACTATTTCTGGGCGGCTTCGACTTCAACGGTAAGATTGACGTCGTCACTGACCATGAGTCCGCCGGCTTCGAGAGTTTTGTTCCACTTGAGGCCCCATTCGCTTCTCTTGATGACCGTTTTAGCGCTGAAGGCGGCGTGCATTTTGCCTTCCATACCCTTGGCAGAACCATTGTAGGTAACGTCGAAGGTTACCGGCTTCGTTACGCCGTGCATGTTCATGTCGGCGGTCCATTCATACTTCGCGTTTCCAGTCTTTTTGATTTTGGAATTGGTTAAGGTAATCGTCGGATATTTTGCGGCATCGAAGAAATCAGGAGATTTCAAATGGTCATCGCGTTTCGAGTTGCCGGTGTCGATGCTGGTGACGTCGACGTCAAATTTGTTGTTGCCCAATTTGCCGCTCTCGGGATCAAAATTAAACGTACCCGAAAATTTTGCGAAATGACCTTTAACAGTGCTGATCGCCATGTGCTTAACAGAAAAGCCAACCTCAGAATGCGCGGGATCTACTTCGTAATCTGCGGCACGCGCAATCGAAACGATAAAGAGTGCCGGCAACAGCGATACTGTCAAAATTGATTTGAAACTCATAGATGAAAACTCCTTTGGTTATTTCTAGGCCACATTGGATCTGATTCGTCGCGATTTCTCAATGAAAAAACAAGCGCCCTCTCGATAAGCGCTCCGATTCGACAGCCGCTTCACTGGCAACCGCAAGCCACGCCTCAATAAATTAACAGTGCCAACGCTGCAATCAGGGTCGGGACCAGCGAGGCCCGTAAGAAAGCACTATGACTCCATTTGCCATCATCGCTACCGGCATTATGCAGGATTCGAAATCCAATGAGATTGGGAGCGTTCGCCAAAAGCGTTAGACCGCCACCGACCAAACTTCCAGCAACTAAGTAATAACGTTCGCTCGGGCCCATGGTCGTGACTTGGCTTCCGAGCGACGTGATCACCGCATTATCCAAAATCGAAGTGAGTGCCATCGTGCCCGGATAAAGCCAGGTACCGGTGGTCCCTGTTAACAACCCGCTGATCCACCAGCCCTGATGACTCATCAAAATTTCCAGCGCAATGAGAAAACCGGCGAGCCGCAATCCGATCTTTACTGCTTCCCATCGACCGGAAGTGACGCCTCCTTCGAAATCAGCTGTGATGCCTTGAATTTCATTTGAAAACCGCACCGTGAGCCAAACCGCCGTGACGATCACTGCCTCTACGCACTTCCAGCCAAAAAGCTCAAACATGAATTGCGAACTCCAACCCCACTTTGAAGCAACGACGACAATGGCTGGTGCGGCAAAAGAAGTTAACGCTCCCCCCACCGAGACATTGACGAAAAGGACCGCGAAAATCATGTAGCGAAACTTTTCCGAAACAGGTTGGCAAAGGTAACGGCGCCGCAAAATTACTGCGGTCACGAGCATTGCCGCAGGTTCAGTTATCAGGCTTCCAAGGAGCGGCCCAACGATCAGGACAAAAGCAAAGTGGACTCGTGAAGGCGAGAACTCCCGCGGCGAGCGCGTAAAGAAAATCAATATTTTGTGAACCCATCGCGAGCCCGAATCAAAGAGGCCATCGATTGCGACAATTGACCTGGCTGAAGAAAAAATGATGATTAAAAACATGATCGATAAAGCACCTCGCAGGTGCAGACTGGCGGCATCGCTCAAGGTCGCTCGAAAATCAAAAATCAAACCTAGGCTCAGAAAGATCAAGGCCCACGAGAAGTAGATTGTTTCAACTTCAAATAAAAAATCTGGCACTTTGAACTTTTCTAGAATGAATTTTAATCTGACCGAGCTCAGGGCTTGAACCGTTGCCAAGCCAAAACAGACCGTTGCCAGCAGGTCGCGGGGATTGCCCATCACTTTTGATCCGCCGGCTCCGCTTGCACGAGAAAGGAAGCGATCCGCGCTGCGAGCTCCGCTCGGTTCGATAGAAAACTGTGATCATTGTCAACGAGTTCGTAGATCGGCTCGCGCACAAAAAACTTGGCGATTTCTTTTGAGTCCGATGGCGGAGTTAAATTATCCTTGTCGGCTTGCAAAATCAGAGTTTCAACTGAACCGTCCACAAGGGCCGCTAGTTTCTCCGTCGAAATTTCGGTTGCCAGGCGCGAATAACCTTCGTAAAGCTCGTCGAGATTTCCAAGGCAAAGCTCGGGATTTGATGCATAGCTTGCAAGCCAAGCTCGCACGGGATCTCCGGTTCGTACTTTTACGAGCGGCGACATCAAGACCATTTTACGAATCTGTTTTGGAAAAAGACCCGCAAGCCGAAGAGCTAAAAATCCTCCAAAACTATGACCAACCAAATTGAGCCGCACAGATGGCTTGCCACCCAGCAGAGATCGCACATAAGCATCCACATCACTGACGGTTCTTGAAAAGGAAAAAACTCCGGGAGCCTGGCCCAATCCGGCATAGAGTAGAACATCCGCGGGCTGGTTTGTAAGACGGGCGACGACTTCGGCAATCGCCCGGTTCTGTTTCGAGCGGATGGCGGGGAACCCATGCAGAAAAAGCGTAACCACCGAATCATTTGCATCCGACGCCGAGGAGGCTGACGGCACTGATGAGGATGAAAATTTCACCACTTCCATCGCGGCAGTTTGCTTTGATTGACATGCATTTGTCCAAACCTTTTCCGGCAAATTTACTTAAGATTCGTCAGACGAAAAACTGATTTGAGTTTTTCATCTAACTTTTTGAGCTCAAAAAAACTGAGCCAGGTCTTGTGCCAAAACTCAGGCAAAGGGGCGTAAAGACGAATCGGCTTTTCAGTTGTTGGATGACGAAAATCGATGCGGTAACTGTGCAAAGCCTGAGTGAGGCTGGTCGCAATTCTCGCTTGTAAACCTGGCTCGGCACTTTCACCGTAGAGCTTGTCGCCGCAGATTGGATGCCCTACCTGAGCACAGTGAAGCCGAATCTGATGGGTCCTGCCTGTCTTTGGTGAGGCCTCGATTAAATCCACTTCGCTCGATTTCATGAGTACTCGAAAAGTCGTAACCGAGCGACGTCCTGGGGGCTGCAAACGACTCACCATTTTCTGATCTTCTCCGCGCTCGATAAAACTCTCGATTTTTGTAACAGATCCAGGCCACGAACCTTTGACGACCGCGAGGTAACTTTTGCGAATCAAGCCGTCTTCAAAGGCCCGCGACATCACGCCGGCAGCAGTTCGCCGCATGGCAAATAGGACAATTCCTGAGGTGTCCCGATCAAGCCGATGCAGCAAAATCGACTTTCGACCCAGTTGCTTGGAGACTTGGCTTTCGAGGTCGGAAGACGCACGATCACCCGAGCCGTGAACCGTAATACCAGCCGGTTTAACTACCGCGACAATATCTTCGTCTTGATAAAGAATCTCGAGGCTCACTGCGCCAAAGACCTTTCATAGTGCGAATCGATTGTCTCAAATTGAGACGATCGCCAAAACCTACCGGGTCTCACTTTAGAACAGGTGCCCTCGATCCGATAGAGAAACATGCAGTATTCCCGGGGCGGACGCATTCGGCGGTTTATTATCCTGGTGGCCTTTGTCGTCGCAAGCTTCGCCTTTGACAATCGAGCTGCAGGCATTGGCGCGCCGGCAGGTGCCCCTGGTTTCGCAGGTGCTGCAGGCGGTGGGGCCGCTGGCGCAGGCGGCGTTTACTACAACCCCGGCTCAAACGGTGCGACCTATTCACCGATCATGCTTCTTGGCTCGGGAAATTACGGAATCGCGATGCCAGGCATGTATCCCTACCAACCGCCGACAGCCACGCAGTATTATCTGGGAATCGCGGCAAATCTTTTCGGACCGTTTATGCAATTGTGCTCTGGCTTGATGCCCTCAGATAAGTCTCGAGCTAATGCCACTGACGGGCTCGATGCCGCTGAAAAAGCTGTCGACACAGCTCCTCCAGAACCGATTTCGGGCCTCAGCGACCGCGACAATGAACAGTACGGAAATTACGGCACGAGCCATCTCGCGGCCCGCGGCGGAACTTGTCAAAAGTTCTATGATAAAGATTTTCACTTGAGCGGCTGGGGAATGGCCATTCGCGAGCACATGAAGGAATACCCCAAAGCCTTCACCGAAATTGTTCCTCGCGACATCGACAGTCTCTGCCCTTCATTTAAGTTGATGTCGCCAGCCCAGCGCGAAGCTTTCTGGGTCGAGTTTTTCGCAGCTCTTGCGACTCCCGAATCCCAGTGCAATGCTCAGCAAGAAAATCACAACGCACCGAATGGGACCGCGCAAGGCCTTTTCCAGCTCTTTGGACCGCAGTGCCCGCACACTGACGCCACCAATTTATTGGATCCATATAAAAACATAGACTGCGCCGTTGGCAAATTCGCCCATGAGCTCGAGTCTCGGCAATCGATCATGACCGACTCGAGAAGAAGTCCGACATATTGGGGAACGCTGCGGACTAATCCCGCCGCAGTCGATGCTGGCGCAGCATCGACATTTAAAAATGAAGTTCACGGATTCCCGGGTTGTCAGCCGACGCAAGTTTCGAGAAGCGAATAAGTTTAGCCGCTGCGACGAAGGTACCTTAGCCCGAGCAGTTTTGAAAAAGCACGATCAAGGATCCTAATACCATACCATAGGTAAACCATTGGCGGTGAGTTTTGGAGTACTCAGTTCGCTTGCGCGAAAAGTGTTGTGGCTGATCCATTTTATCTCCTCGAGCGCGCGGTGGCGACCAGACAAACCTCGGAAGTCAGCAGCGATCACCCGCTGATCGGCTAGGATCATCGGCTACTCAATGAATGATTCGAAAAATCCGCAGGTCAGCGCTCTTTTTTACTGGCTCTGCCCCGGAGCTGTTGCCTGATTGGCCGCTATCGTCCGTGATTGGCTCGTCTTGAAACGACTGCTTTAAATTTATCGGTAATTTTTTACGAAGCGACTCTGCGGCGGTAAGATAGACGGATGCTAATCGAGGTTCATCCGGAGACCCTTTATGAAACACCAAAGACAAATCGCTCTTGCGGCCCTGTCTGTTTTTATTTTTTTGTTTTTCAGCGAAAGCGCAAAAGCCCAAGCACTTTCTGACCCTGGCTCTGCTGAAGCCTTAGAAAAAACCACCGCTCTCCTGAGAGACCAGTCACAGCGAGAAAAAGCGATTTCCGAGAGTCCCGACGCAAAGAAAAATCACGCCGACCTCAAGGAACTCGCAGGCTCTGAGGAGAACATCAACGGTGCCTACGGCATTTCAGCCAATATTTTTGAAAAAATGGTGCGTGACTCGGGTGGTGATGTCTCATTGATGCAGAAAATGATCGAGAAAGCCCAGCGCGACCCGAGTTCTTTTTACGAAAGTCTCACTCCCGATCAGAAAAAAAATATTGATGCGCTGGCAAAGCAAATTGAATCCTCTAAAAGCAATTTGTCGGCCGCGCATTGAGCACTCACTCCTGGAGTTCGACCTCGCGCTCGAGCCAAGTTTGCATTTCTGCAAGATCGCTGGCGTGATCGGGAAAAGCATTTTCGGTCAACACGATCGCCTCTGCGATACCGCCCCGGTTTAACGTCTTGCCAAGAAAATTGATCTCCAAACTCGCAACCAGATCTGGATTCAGCGCATCTGAATAGATTTTGAGTTGCTCGATACGGCCGCGATCGCTATTAAAATGAAGATCAATTAATCCCCAACTGAGATACTCCTGCATTTGTTGAGCAAACTTCGGCGCATGGCCATATCGCCATTCCCAAGAAGAAAAATGCTGATAGTTGAGTTTGAGCGCGTCGAGCGCCTGTAAACTTTTTGGATCGAGGGTCACGACCTCGCAATCGCACTGGTAGGTTCTTTTAAACTCCGCAATCAAGACTTCGGCCAGCGTCGGATAATTAATTTCTTGATTGATTTCATTTAAGTTCATCACCCTCGCCCGAACCGACGCTCGGCCTTTCGACTGCAGTTTTTTGGGATGAGGAGTCAGATACTGCGCGAGGCAGTCAAGATCTGTGTTGAGTAAAAGCGTACCGTGATGAAATGCTCGATCACGTGTCTCGCGAAATGCGGCTCCACTCACCTTTCTCGGGCCATCATCTTGGTGAACGACGAGGTCGTTTCTTCCTGAGGATTCAACGGGCACCCCGAGGCTTGCGAGCGCGCGAATCACGATGTTTGAATTTGCCGTGCGATCGTAGTTTTCGCGCGGAGAAAGAAACGTGAAGTTGGTATTGCCAAGGTCCTGGTAGACTGCTCCTCCTCCACTCGAGCGGCGAGCCAGAGAAACACCGTCTTGCTCCATTTTGCTGAGGTTGCACTCGGACCATGGATTTTGATTTCGTCCGATGACGACCGTGGGCTTATTGCGCCATAAAAACAAAGTTTGTCCACTGGGGTCAAGGTCGCGGAAAATCCATTCTTCCGTGGCGATGTTGAACCAGGGGTCAAAAGTTCCTGACAAGAACACTCGGATAGCCGCCACGATCATTCCTTGCTGCCCGAAAGCATTTCAATTACTGTCCACCTCTTAAGGCAAGCTCCCTCTCACGAAAGGAATTTGGCAGGTGGAGGTCGGACAAGTTCACAGCGAACATATAGAAATTACGCCGCAATTGGTCAAGGACTTCGCACATGTTTCGGGCGACTTCAATCCCCTTCACCTTGATCCCGAGTATGCGGCGACCACGCAATTTAAACGACCGATTGCCCATGGAATGCTGAGCTCAGCTCTCCTTTCTGGGATCATCGGAACTCGTTTCCCTGGCCGCGGCACCGTCTTGCTGAGTGCCGAGCTGAAATTTTCTCGACCGATTTTTGTCGGTGACCGCGTGTTATTTCGTTTAACCGTTGAACATGTGAGGTCCGACAAACCGATTATTTCGTTGCTCTGCGAGGTCTTCAATCCAGAAGGGCAGATTACGGCCTCGGGAAAAACAATTGTTCGTGGTCCGCTTTGAGTCTGGCGGCTAATTCGAATTCAGCGACATTCCAACAGGTCGAGGCAATGACCGTCTGATTTTGGTCCAGCCTTAAATTTCGAGTCTCACTGAAACCGCCCTTCAACCGAAACAGGTGGCCCATCGGGCAGGCGAACGGGAGATAAACAGAAATAGTTTTTCGTTACGCAACGAAGCGAAAGACCCTGAAATCTTGTCCATGGACTCGCAGCTTCAGCGATTCAGTTATTGATTGATGCGGTTTTTAATCTCACGACGACACCATGCTAATTCTTTGTGCGACCACTAATTAAACGTCAACTGCAGGCACTTCTTGAGTCCGATATGCCCGAGAACAGCCGCCGGCTCACGCTTAAGCGCCGCCTTATAGCGAATCATGAATTCTGAATCCTTTTCCTGCACACGGAAAAGGCCCTGCACAGAGCTGAGAAGTTCGCTTGCATCTTCTGGCGAAAATTTTTCTGCGTCTAAAATTTCGTCGATACGCACGATTCGGCGAGAGATTTGCCTGAGCCAATCAAACCAAGGGTCATGCATCAACAGATGCAGGATTTGATTGGCACCGTGAATTGGGCCATGTATTTTTTCGTACTCCCGGCGCTCGTCATCGAGAAGGGCTTTGTGCAAAGACAGCAAGAGATGATGCAATTCTTTGAGTTGTTCTTTGAGTTGTCCTTTGAGTTCTGATTCCATTTCAGCACCCGATCTTCACGACTACCACCTCGCCGGAATAATTCCAGGAGGTAAAAAGAAGACGCCCGTTTGGTACATCATATTGATCGTTTTGAGAACCGTTTTTCCAAGATCTCGGCCCTGAGGCGAGCCATTATCAACGATAAATCGCCCATCATGTCCCGCAGCGGCATAAGCATGACCCGGAGTGCGAGCGGTTCCGTCCATCATGATTGCGCCAGTCAGTGGCCGGTAAGCACTTGCATCCCAAGGCACCCAGCCAGCCGCGTTCAGCGCCGTCGAAAATCCGAGCACGCTGGCCGTCGACGACCAGATGAGCGGATTGCCACGCGTAGAATTGAAGTCATCAGTCACGCGATAGCCAGCACGCTGATAGGCTTCGCGCAAAAGTTCAGATTGAAATTCAGCACAGGGTACATTTTCAAAACCGTGACGCTTGGCGGTTCCCTGGGTTGCAATGGTCCAGGCACCGTTTGGCGGAATGGCACCCGTCTTTTCAAAGTCGATTGACTCGTTCACTGCAAGTTTCGGATCGATCATCAAAACAGATTTTGGCGAATCGACCGTACGGTCGACCGCGCTTTTGAGTTCCGATAAAATTGCATGCCATTTTACTTTTTCGGCTTCGGATTGCGACGAAGGGTCCACCACACGGTTGAGATTGCGACCGAAACGCTTCTGCAAAGGCTTGGCAAACGAATTGAGCGGTTGTCCGTTTGCATGGTAATTTTTGAGAAATCCGTCACCCAAAGCCGATGGAGTCATCGCGGGGAAATTTCCGGTGAGGCCTTGAATTTCACCGACAATCGAGTCAAAAACGAAGAGTCCCCCCGCCGTCTGATTGAGGCTCGCGATTTCACTCGCAGACATCGCCCCGGCAGACACGATTTGCACACTCTGGATAAAGCCCGTACTCGACCAATCGACGGTTCCGTCGGCCTTACGGTAATTGAGATGCTGGACCTCGTAATCTTGCGGAAATTGGATTTTCGATCCCGTGGGAATCGTAACGGCAACTTCCAAAATATTATTTTTTTCAAAGCGTAGCTCGGTCTCCTCATTCAGCGCGACGACGTGTGTGGCCGAGTTTTCAAGGCGGCCAACGTCGAGGCCACGCGCAACCCCAGGATTCGCAGGTGGAGTATTCGGACCGCCACAAGCGGCGAGGCCGAGTAAGCAAGAGATGAAAACAAATTTCGGTCGGATCAATCCAATCGTACCGCGCATGAGTCTAACTTCCTTGTTAGTTGTTCAGTTGAAAAGCCGCGATCCTGTCGGCCATCTGCTCGCGTTTCTCAACTGGTACAAACGTCCGCCTGCAATACCGAGAGGCCAGAAGTCCAGATCGAAGTTGAAGACCGGTGAACAGGCGGTTAGACTCGACTCGGCGGCTAAGGTTGGACGCCGAAGACATGACGAAAGACGACGTTCACCTCGAAGATCGGACCGAAGATCGGACCCAGAATCGGGACCAGAATCGCGCCCAAAATCGCGTCCAGAATCGAACAGAATCAGCTTCGAAAAATGCCACGATACCCCCGGCCCAATCGTCTGCCCGCTCCTCTTACGTCATCTCGCTTGCAATCTTAATCAGCCGACTTCTCGGGCTCTTGCGTGAACAGGTCTTTGCGCATTATCTAGGCAACTCCGATGCCGCCGGAGCTTTTCGCGCAGCACTCAGGATTCCCAATTTCTTGCAAAATCTGTTCGGCGAGGGCGTGCTCTCGGCTTCGTTCATTCCCGTTTATTCTCGGCTCCGCGCTGCAGGCGATGACAAAACAGCGCGCGCGGTCGCTGGAACGGTCGCGTCGCTGCTTGCAGTCGGCGTGAGTCTACTTGTTTTATTTGGTGTGCTGCTCACTCCGGCTTTAGTCGACATCGTCGCGCCCGGATTCACCGGCGATCTTAAACTTCTGACGGTGCGTCTCGTGCAAATCTTGTTTCCCGGCGTTGGTCTTTTAGTTTTTTCGGCCTGGTGTCTCGGAGTGCTCAACAGCCACCGAAAATTTTTTCTCTCTTATATCGCCCCGGTCTTCTGGAATGCGGCGATGATCACGGCCCTGATTGGTTTTGGCCGAACTGAACGCAGCGAAGATCTTGTTTTAAAATTAGCCTGGGCTTCTGTGATCGGCTCATTTTTGCAATTTGCGGTTCAGGTTCCATTCGTCTTTCGGTACGCAGGTCGCATCGATTTTAAGCTTCAACGCCGGCCGGAAGTGCGTACTGTATTTAAAAATCTAGGTCCCGTGCTCATCAGTCGGGGGGCGGTTCAACTCAGCGCCTACATCGACGGCATGATTGCAAGTTTTCTTGGCGCGGCAGCCGTCGCCAGCCTCGGTTATGCACAAACGCTTTATCTCTTGCCAATTAGCCTCTTCGGTATGGCGGTCGCTGCGGCCGAACTGCCCGAGATGTCGGCCATGGCGCCTCAGCAAACCGCTTTTCAAACTGGCGGTTTTTCCGAAGCGGCTAAAAAACTGCGCGAGCGCCTGAGCCAAGCAAGAAAGCGAATCAGTTTCTTTGTGATTCCTTCAGTCGTAGCTTTTG
>JAYTRM010000074.1:0-12452 GCA_043746165.1 Bdellovibrionales bacterium
CTCTTGTCGTCGAAAACGGTCGGACACTTGGGCTTCACGGGAACTTCGCTTTGGTATGATCCCAAGCTGGACCTGCTGGTGAATATTTTGAGCAACCGAATTCATCCGAGTGTCGAAAATATCGAGATTAGGACATTGAGGCCAAAGATCCACACTTGGATCGCGGAGGAGTTAAATTGATGGCAACGATTCAAGAGCGAAAACCGGTGCAAAGTATCAACCTTAAACCGGGCGCACACGTCCACCTGATAGGAATTTGCGGCACAGCCATGGCTTCGCTTGCAGGTCTTCTCAAAGATCGCGGTTACAAAGTGACGGGCTCCGATCAAAACGTCTATCCACCGATGTCCACCCAGCTCGAAAAAACTGGCATCCAAATCAAACAGGGTTACAAACGAGAAAATCTCGCGCTTGGGACACCCGAGCAACCTGATCTCGTAATCGTTGGTAATGTCATCACCCGTAAATTTGATGAGTCCATTGCATTGCTTGAGAGTCAGATTCCGTTCACGAGTCTGCCCCAGGCGATGGGTCAGCTCTTGATCGAAAAGCGCCATTCGATCGTGGTTGCCGGAACGCATGGAAAAACGACCACCACGGCCATGACGTCGTGGGTAACGGATCAACTCGGTCTTAAGCCAGGCTTCATGATTGGCGGAATTCCGAAAAACTTTGCTTACTCGTTTCGCAATCCCGAAGGCGATTGGTTTGTGATCGAAGGCGACGAGTACGACACGGCATTTTTTGATAAGGTGCCAAAGTTCATTCACTATCGTCCGAAGTCGGTGATTCTCACCAGCGTTGAATTTGACCACGCCGATATCTATCGTGATCTCGATCACGTCAAAGAAGCGTTTCAAACCTTGATTCGTCTTTTGCCAGAATCCGGTCTGCTCGTGACCGCAGCAGAAGACCGCAACATCGAAAGCCTCCTGCAAAGTGAGAAGGCTCAACTCTCTTCAGGAGGCCGGCGCGTCGTGACTTATGGCCTTCAAGCTGGCGATTACAGGGCTTCGGATATTCAGGCGCTCAATGATGGCACCTCGTTTCAGGTGGTGCGCCAAGGTCGCCCGAACGTGAAAATCCAGACTCGCCTGATTGGTGACTACAACGTGAAAAATGCACTCGCGTGTTTTGCGTTGCTTGAAACTTTGGGTTTCGAAGCGGCCGCCATTAGCAAAGGCATTGCGACCTTTCAGGGAGTCAAGCGCCGGCAAGAAATTATTGGCCGGCCGAATGACATCACCATCATCGAAGATTTTGCGCATCACCCAACTGCCGTCAAACAAACGATCGATACCGTTCAGGCGCGCTACCCAAAGTCACGCGTGTTCTCGGTCTTTGAGCCGCGCTCGGCGACCTCGCGCCGAAGTGTCTTTCAGGAAGAATACGCCGATGCCCTTGGCCGCGGCTATGCGGTGCTGATGCCGCCGCCCTACGACCAAACGGCAATCGCTGAAGATCAGAGATTTTCCTCGGACCGTTTGCTTTCGGAGCTCAAAAAGCGCGGCGTGCGTGCGAGTCTTTGCACATCGGTCGATGGAATTGTCGCTGAACTCAAAGCTCAGGCACGACCGGGCGATGTCATTTTGATTATGAGTAACGGCGGTTTTGGCGGAATTTACGCCAAGCTTCTTTCCGAACTGGCGCCCCTAAACGCCAGCAAAGCGGCGGGAGCCTAACGGGAACCCAGCAGGAGCCTAGAGCCCAGCGGCAGCCTAAGCAGAGGGCTTAAGCGCGACGCGATTTCGGCTGACCTGCGGTTGACCTCCCCGGTCGTAAGTGGAATCGTGCTGTCCGGGGAGGCAAAATGAAACAAAATAATGAGAATTCTGACGATGAATCCGCCCAGCGCCCCCGCGAGGTGTCGGTCGAAGATCTGACGGAGCAGGCGTTGAATGAGGTGATTCGGGTTTATGTTTGCCCGGAGGGGGCTGAGTTCGACATGACCGAGAGCGCGCGTGAAGCGAAGGAACGCGTCGCCCGAAGACAAATTGCGACAGGCAGCTTAAAATTAATTTCGGACCCGTATTCAGAATCGACCGTGCTGATGAGCGCGCAGGACTGGCGGGCACTGGTTCAGAAAATGGAAAAGTAATGCGGGCTGGAGTCCGTCACTCGGGTTGAAGGCTCGGTAACCATGGTGCGCCCGGCCCTTGAATACATCTCGCGCTTTCTCTTGATTGAAATTCGACGCCGTGCGCCTCGTTGCGCAACGAAGGCTTAGCTTTTTCTTTGTCAGGCGAGGGAGAGCGCTCCGCTAGCACCCGCGTGGCCTGTGACTCCGCGACTGCGCCATCAGGAATCACCCGCCTCAAGGTCACTCCCGATAAACCCCGCGTCCGGCGAGCGTCGCCTGCAGTTTCTTCTCGTACAACGCCATGAGAGCCGCGCCCGGCACTGGGCCTTCGAATAGGCCGATGGCGTGCGCGATCGCCTCAAGAGTCGACATGCCAAATTCGCTGTGCTCGGCGCGCAAGTGATGCGAAGCCGCGTTTCGAATTTTGAGCATCACTCGGGGAAGATGGCTGAGTTCCTTGTGCCGGACCGGGACCTTGCTTGCTTGCCGCCAATTCCCATCTGGAACAAGAAGTTGGACCGGCCTTGTTAAGCTTGCGATGTACGGCAAGGAAAGTTCCACAGCACCTTCGCTGGGAAAGAAAACAAGGCTCGTGTAGTCGGGCGTCAGAAGTGGGCTCAGGTCGAGGCGGCTGTGATCTCTGCCCCGAATCAACATTTTGCTGTTGGAAAGAGCTGCGACCGCCAGTCTTCCTGAGTTGGTGGTTCGTTTGAGTTCTTTGGCATGAACGATGAGAGCAACGCGGGTGCTCAAAGTGAGGCGAGGAATTTCTGCACAAATGCAGTGACTAAGGCCAAGTCCGCACACTTCACAGGGGGCTTTGGTTTTTCTCAGCCGACTTGAATTCACCCGGCAATCCATGTCATGCCGCCTGAGTTTTGTCTATCGCGGTGAGCTATCGCGGCAACTTAACCAACGACCTACTCGGCAAGCTGCCCTGTGAAGTCTACCTGCAAAGTCTACCTGCAAAACAGCGGAAAATTTAAGCATTCATGCGCTTCGCACCTCTCTTGCGAAATGCGTTAAGCAGCGGTTTGAATTCACCATCTTCGCGACTCCTTGACCGGGATAAACCTGCGCGTTAGCACAGGGGTATGGTGGAAAATCAAACGCTCCAACGCGAACCGCAGACAAAGGCCCTGACCCCACTCATGGCCCAGTACTGGGATGTGAAATCTGCGCACGCTGACAAAGTTGTGCTCTTTCGGATGGGCGACTTTTTTGAAATGTTTCACAGCGACGCAGAAACAGCGGCTCCAGTCTTAGGTATTGCTCTGACGGCACGTAACAAAGAGGCAAGTGATAAAATTCCAATGTGCGGAGTGCCTCATCACTCGATTGCAAATTCCATCAACAAACTTCTCTCGCATGGTTTTAAGATCGCGATCTGTGATCAGATCGAAGACCCAAAGCTCGCCAAAGGTCTCGTCAAGCGGGCCGTGACACGAATTCTTTCGCCCGGAATGGTTTACGACCCCGACACTCTCGACGGCGCGCGTCCGCACTACGTGGCATGTTTGGATGACAAGTCGGTGAGCTTTTTGGACGCGACCGCGGGCGAGGCTTTTTATTTTCTCATAGCCGATCCGGTTAAGCGTGCTCGACTTATCTTGAGTCTGCATCCGGTTGAGATTGTTGTGTCGCAGCAGCATCGGGACGAGGTGAGTGCCAAAAGCCTTACTCATGGGATGACGGTTTCGCTGCATGAAGACTTAGGCGGTGATGAAGTTCGCACGCTTTCAGCGGGCGGGCCTGAGAGTGCGCGCCGACTTTTAAGCTACGCCGTACACATGCAGGGCGCAAAAATCCTCGAAACAGTTTTGCCGTTTGAACGACGCGATCTCTCCGATCGCATGGATTTACCCGCCACAGCACTTTTGCATCTCGAGATTTTTGCAACTTACAAAGGAGACTTAAAGGGTTCGCTATTTCAAGCGATCAATCGTTGCAAAACTTCGTCTGGCTCTAGGATGTTACGAGAGAGACTTCAATTTCCACTTTCAGACATTGCAAGCATTGAACGCCGTCTCGGTGAAGTTGATTCTTGGCGCAAGGATGTATCAAGACTTCAGAGTCTGCGATCAACACTCGCCGGTTTAGGCGATGTGCAAAGGCGCCTTGGTAAGCTTTCAAGCCCGAGCGTAAATCCGCGCGATCTTCAAGCGTTGGGAGAGAGTCTTAAAGTAGGGGTGCAGATTGCTGCGATGACCCCTGACCGTCCTTGGCGGGGCCTACAGCTTGCGCAAGATCTCGCAACAGAGATTGAAAAAACGATCGAAGCAGAGCCGCCAGTTTTGCTCAAAAATGGCGGCGTAATTCGGCGTGGAGTGAACCCGGATCTCGATTTCCTCATCGAACTTTCGACCAATTCGAGCGAATTGATTTTGCAGCTTGAGGCTTCAGAACGCGCGAAAACGCAAATTCCTTCGCTCAAAATTCGCTTCAATAACGTCTTTGGTTATTTTATCGAAGTGACCCACACCCATAAGGATAAAATTCCGCGCGATCGCTACGAGCGCAAGCAAACCCTGGCCAATGCCGAACGCTATATGACCGCGGAACTGAGCGAGCTCGAAACTAAAGTTTTAAGCGCGCAGAGCCGGCGCATTGAGCTCGAAACCCAGATTTTTCATGCACTTGTCGAGCGATCCTTAAAGCAAAGTCGAGAGTTGCTTCGCCTTGCAAACGCGTGGGCCGAAATTGATGTCGATTCCGCTCTCGCCTGGATTTCGCTCGAGCAGGACTATTGCCGTCCGCACTTCACAAGTGATCGCGGTCTCGCAATCTGCGGGCTTCGTCACCCAGTGATTGAGCAAGCGCTTTCAATTCCATTTACCGCAAACGATCTGACTCTGCAAAAGAGCCATGCGCTGCTCCTGACCGGTCCAAACATGGCGGGGAAAAGCACGCTCATGAGATCAGTTGCGATCGCCGCGATTTTAGCCCAGATGGGAAGTTTTGTTCCAGCTAAGGAAGCAAAGCTTCCTCTTTTCGAAAGAGTTTCCACTCGAATCGGGGCCAGTGACTCGCTGTCTGAGGGCCTATCAACATTCATGGTTGAGATGAAGGAAACCGCCGAACTTCTTAAAACTGCTAACCAAAATTCATTGGTTGTACTCGATGAGATCGGCCGAGGAACCAGCACTTACGACGGCATGAGCTTGGCCCAAGCGATTCTGGAAAACCTGCTCGATGAGCGCGGGGCAATGGTGCTCTTTGCTACTCACTACCATGAGCTCACGCAATTGACCGAGCGCTATCCGCAACTTCACTCAGGCCACATGAGGATTCATGAAAAAAACGGCGACGTGACATTTTTACATCAGCTGACTGCGGGTCCAGCCAATAAGTCATATGGAATTCATGTTGCGAAATTAGCGGGCCTACCAAGTTCGGTCACGGTACGTGCGGCCGGAGTGCTTAAGAAACTCGAAGCTGGAGCGCAGTTTGATTCTCCGCAGCTGAGCCTGATTGAGGCGCTTACTCCCGCTCAAGCCGAGGCTGAAAATGCTCTGACTCAGAGTAAGCTCGCAGTGTTTGAAGTGGCGTCTGATATTAAGGGCTTAGAATTGAGTTCGATGACTCCACTTGAAGCGCTTAATAGAATAGCAAAATGGCAACAAAGTCTTACCTAACAGCTCTTCAAATTGAAGAAGCTAAAGCCATTCTTAAGGCCCCGAGCATTGCGCCAGGTGGCGATGAATCGTGTCCCATCGGAGACGAGGCGCACCGTTTTTCTGCTTGGCTCGGTGACCGTTTGGAAGAGCGTTTGTCGGCTCACGCGAATTGGCGTGAAGTCGAAGCGATTCGGCTCGGCAGTTGGGCTCGGGGTGAACTCAGTGCCAAGTCAGATATCGATTTGCTTTTCATCGGGCCCGAAGAAAAAGTAAAAGTCTTAGTTCGTGATTTTTCCGCTGAGGGAATTAAACTGCGCTACCGGGTTCCGCTCGATCAGGACGACTGGACCAAAGGTGTTGAGGCCTTTGATGTCCTCGCCATGCTCTCGGCGGTAGCAACGGCTCCGGATTCGGCCGAGAGACTTAAAAAACAAATTGCAAAAATTGATCTCCGTAAATTTCGCAGCAAAGCTTTAAAGACGATGAGCCGTGAGCGAAAGGCCCGGTCGCTGAGGCTCGATTCCATTTCAAATTTTCTTGAGCCCAATCTTAAGTATGGGCACGGTGGGCTGCGAGATCTCGAGCAAGCGCTCGTGGTGAAGCATCGCTTGTTTGCTGAGCGCTTTGACGAGTCGACTCATGCCGACCGCGTCTTTGACTATTATAAGAACTTTTTTTTACTCATTCGCCAGAAGCTTCATCTTTGCGAAGGTGCCAGTGACGTTCTCGTTGCACCTGAGCAAAAGGCCATTGCAGATTGGTTTGGTTATCCCGAGCCGAAGAACTTTATGCGCGAAGTCCAAAAAGGTCTGGCCAGGGTGAGCTTCTATGCCGATTGGTGCCTGGAGGTCGCAAGCGCTTCGAAATCTAGGATTGGCGCCGTTGAAGCTCCTAAGCTGAAGTCGAGTGCTGCGTTTTTCAAGGCGCTGGAGTCGGATCCTTCTCTCTTGATGCAAAACCGCGTGCGGCTCGAGGTCGACCGGGTTTTTTCTGCCGAGCAAGACGGCCCGCAAATTGGCCGCCTGTTGTCGCGAATAATCAACCCGAGCCGCGACGAGCGCGCAATGGTGGCATTTTTTCGTTCGCATCTGATCGATCACTGCTTGCCCGAGTTTCGCAAGATCATCGGCTACGTTCAGCACGATCAGTATCACCGCTACACGGTCGACGCCCATATCTTGCAGGTTCTGCGTGAACTCAATCGCCTTTTCAAACATCCCAAGCGTGCCGGAAGGCTTGCGCCAGTGGTGAAATCTTTGAAAAAGCGCGACTGGGAGGTTCTCGCACTTGCGAGCCTTTACCACGATCTGGCAAAGGGTCGCGGGGGCGATCATTCGCATGTCGGATTAGAGCTCGCACGGCGTGATCTCGAGCGATTTAAAAAATCCGATTCGGTAATTTCAGATGTCTGTTGGTTAGTTTCGGAGCACTTGTCGCTATCAGTCGCGGCCTTTCGCGAAAACCCTCGCTCGCCTCGCACTTGGCGACAACTTCAGCAAAAGGGTGTTGTTGGAAACCGCATTTCGCTGCTGGCGATCTTTACGATTGTTGATATCTTGGGTACGAATCCTGAAGCCTGGACTCCGTGGAAGGAACGCCTGCTTGCTGATCTCGTAAGCCAACTGCGAAAGCCAGAGACCGATCAAATTCTGGGCTTCGGCCAAGCTTTAAAGTCGCGAAAAATTCGCGCGTGGGAGCATTACTCAGAAAGTTTTGATCCTTTTTTATTATCTTCACTCGGCGGTCGCACGATTGCCGACGATTTAAAAAATCTCAAAGGTCGCGCGGGCTCCGAAGCCAACGTAAGTATTCGGGTCTTGAGACGCGGAAGCCAGACCTGGGCACGGTTTCACACAGCCGTCGATCGTCCGGGACTCTTTTTGAAATATGTCACGTGCCTTTCTGCGAGCGGTTTTGCTGTTCGCCATGCTGCAATTCAGACGGATGAAGCGCTGGGAGTCTATGACTGGTTTGAAGTGAAAACGAAAAAGTCGCAGGCACAGGTTCAGAAACTCATCGAATTCGCGAATCGTTTGTCACCCACAATAGATTTTTCCGTCAAATTTGATTCGATTGAATTGGTCTCGGAAGAGGAGGCGGAGTGGGTCATCAGCTTTCGCGGCCGCGACCAAAGCGGAGCACTGGTCGAGGCGGCACAGGCACTTTACGAGGCTGGCTGTGAGATAAAATGGGCAAAAGTGCACACTTGGGGTCGGCAAATCGATGACGTTTTCGGAATTAAGCCCACCAAAGAAGAGGCCGCCGGGCTGATTCGCAAGCTCTTATCGCGATTATCCTAGACTGAAACTCGGCATAGGTTCGGGGCAGTTGGGCAAAACATCGGCACCTGCCGTGGCTACTATTTAAAACTGCGATAGCTGGCATAAGTGAAACCCACAGAAGCTGCGCCGAAATCACTTCATCAGGATTTGATGGGTCAATAGTCTAAACATACGAGTGTCATCCTGCACAGTAATTTTGATTAATTTTTTGTGAGGGGAAGCTGCGCGTAGCGAGGCACTGCGGATCGATTGGTAGAATCTGCGAGCCTTCGAGTTGAAAAAATAGAAAAGAATTACTGGGATTTAGCGAGAGAACTCAGTGGAAATTCTGAGTTCAAAAGGGGCTGCGTACGACACATTTATGTTGAGAACTTGTGGGACGGCGGTCCAGTTTTCTTGATATTTTTATAAACGGATGAAGTGAGGTATTGCGAAAAGAAAAAAACCTGTCAGACTTTAATACAGGTTGGTGATCAGAACTTGGATGTTCGACGAAAGCCAGCCACTCAGAACGGATCAATAAACAAGACCAATGAACCAATAAGCGGGGAGGAGCAAGGATGCTCAGAGATGTACTGATTCAAAAGGGTTTGTCGAATCGCGAAGCCGAAGTTGCAGAGCTCGTATCAAAAGGGCTTTCCAATAAGGAAGTCGCTAACCAGCTTTTCGTCACAGAAAAGACGGTCAAGTTTCACCTGACTAACATCTATAAAAAGATGAGTGTCAAATCGCGCGCCCAGCTGATCGTCTGGTGCTTACCGCACCTCGGATTCGTGGAAAGCGAAACCAGCCAACCCGTACGCCAAGAGATGCCTCTCGGTGCAGGTGCAGCCGGTGCCGCTACCATCAACACCATTCCGGTTGGCAGCCAAAATATCGCCAACTCGAACGTCACGCCCATTCGCAGTGACCTCAGTGGTGGCGTTGGCAACGGTACTTCTGGAAACGGTAACGGCGATATCGGTGCTTTTGGTCTTTGATTCGTTCACAAATGATCTTTCTGAGGCCCGCTTTATATGATTGAAGCGGTCCCGCTCAAATTAACCGGAGATTCGTCTCCGGTTTTTTTTTGAGATGACACAAACATATCGTTGGAGAACGCAAATGGCGCTACCTAACACCGAGGCCCCGAGGCCTGTTTCCAGATCAAAAGTCATCATGACAGAGCTCGTTCTTCCGCAGCACACCAACGCACTCGGCAGTGTTTTCGGCGGTACGATTATGTCGTGGATTGATATCTCGGCAGCGATCGCGGCCCAACGACATGCGGGAAAACCTGTGGTCACGGCCAGCGTCGATGCGCTTCAGTTTATTGCACCTGTTTTTAAAGGCTGGGTGGTCAATCTTCACGCTTCAGTCAACTACACCGGACGCACTTCAATGGAAATTGGCATTCGCGTCGATGCCGAAAATCCGTCGACCGGCGAGATGTTTCATACCGCTAGCGCCTATATGACATTTGTTGCCCTGGGCCCAGAACTCAGACCGATTGTAATTCCCCAAGTGGTACCGGAGACTCCCGAAGAGATTCGGCGCCACAAAGCGGCGCAAATTCGCCGAGAGCAAAGGTTAGCTTTACGAGAAAAGCTTAAAGCTTAACGACTTTTATCCAACGTTCTCCGCCGTGACCAGGAAGTCTTTCCAGCGACTCAGTGCCGAGGCTGTCATCTGCGCGGTACAAATTGTTCCGCTCGATGCAGATTCCTTACGCGTGATATGAGTTTCGCGGCCGAGTTCAAAGATGCGATGCTCTTCAGAGCGGGGAAAGAACAGTTCAACTTCCTCGAGCAGAGCTTGGCAAGAGTCGTGCATCATGCGCATCATGCGCTCGATGCCTTCACCCGTGAGAGCGGAGCAGAAAACCCGAGGGAAAGCCTTAACCTGAAATTGTCTTTCAACAGGTGCTTGGTCGACTTTGTTAAAGACGGTGAGGAGCGGTTTGTGATCCCAGCCGAATTCTTTAATCAGCTGTTCGACCACGTCCACTTGCCTCTGCATTTGCGGACTCGAAAGATCAACCACGTGAATCAACACATCTGCCTCTGCCGATTCTTCCAGCGTCGCTTTGAAGGCTTCGATCAATTGCGGAGGCAGTTTGCGAATAAAACCGACTGTGTCGGTGAGCACGGCGTTCAAACCATCTGGCAGATGCACTTTGCGCGTCGTCGGATCGAGCGTCGCGAACACTTGATCCTTTGCTAAAACTTGTGAGTGGGTGAGTTTATTGAGCAGCGTCGATTTGCCTGAGTTCGTGTAACCAATCAAGGCAAACGACGGCACATTGTTGCGCTTGCGCGAAGCTCGATGCTGAGAGCGATTGGCGCGAACGCCTTCGAGTTGCTTCTTGATTTGTTTCACGCGTTCGCGAATACGCCTACGGTCCATCTCGAGCGCGGTTTCACCGGGGCCGCGGGTTCCGATGCCCCCGCCCTGCCTAGATAGCGAGCCCATCCAGGCATCGACCATTCGCGGGAGCTGATCGAGCATCTGCGCGAGCTCCACTTGCAATTTTCCTTCGTAGGTCTGCGCGCGCATCGCGAAGATATCGAGGATCACTTGATTTCGGTCAAGCACTCTGACGCCGAGTTCGGTTTCTAAGTTTCGACATTGAACGCCGGAGAGGTGGTGATCGACGATGACGACCGAAGCTCCGCTTTCTGCGACTTCGGATTTAATTTCTTCAACTTTTCCGGAGCCGATAAGAGTCGCAGGATTGTACTGGACCATAAGCTGGGTCAGGCTTCCGACAACTTCACCGCCTGCTGCAATCGCTAACTCTTCGAGCTCTGCGAGGCTTTCTTTGAGATCGATAAAGGATTCCGACTTGAGTCCAACGCCGATTACGATCACTCGTTCCTGGGGCCGGATAATGGATGTTCCTATCGCTCAATCTCCTGGTTAGTGGTCTGATTCATCACACTTTGTCAGGCGTCCTTGACTGCCTCAAAATGAAGCAACGTTGAGGACGGCTCAGACGCCGGACTTTCGCCTGCGCCTAGGCTTCATCATCTCTCTTTTTTTACATGTCAGCAAGTGTCGAATCCAGCTCCTTCATGGCTTGTGCCTCAAGTGCCGTTAAAGCGACCGTATTGACGATATCCTCGACTGTGCAAGTTCGTTGCAGTACGTTTGCAGGCTTTCTGACCCCCATCAAGAATGGCCCAAGAACCTCGCCGCCACCCAGCTGCTGGACCAGCTTATAGCTAATATTTCCCGCGTCTAGGTTTGGAAACACCAGAATATTGGCGCCATTTTTCACTTCGCAAAACGGAAAGATGCGCTCAACAATGTCGGGGTTGACGGCCGTATCAGCCTGCATCTCACCGTCAACGATATAGTGCGGATAATGCTTTTTTACGATCATGGCAGCGGCCCGCATCTTGGCCGGGTTTTCACCTTGAGCGCCGAAATTGGTGTAGGAAAGCATGGCGATTCGCGGCTGAATTTTAAAGTACTCGGCTACTCGAGCTGCATGAATGGCGATCGTCGCCACTTGCTCCGCGTTCGGATTGATATTGACCGCCGTATCGGCAAAAAACAACATGCGCTTTTTAAAGAGCACCACGTTGAGGCCCGACGCGGTCTTGCGCCGCCCGGGGCCAATAATTTCAAAAATTGGGCGAACGCAGTCACCATAATTACGAGTAGCGCCAGTCACCATTCCGTCAGCGTCGCCGACATGAACTGCCATCGCGGCAAAATAGTCGGGATTATAAAGAAGACGTTCGGCCTCTTTTAAGGTCACGCCTTTGCGTTGCCGCATTTGGAACAAGCGCTCAGCGTACTCTTTAAACTTCGGATGCTTAGCCGGATGGTAAATTGGCAGCTCGAGGAGCTCGTGCAGGCCGAGCACGTTGATCTTTTCGCGAATTTCGTCGGTGTAGCCAAGGAGCACGGGCTGAATCAAATTTTCTTGCACCACGGTGTGCAGCGCTTTGAGAACCTTCGAACTTGAACCTTCGGGAAACATGATCAACGGAACTTTTTCGCCGCGTGCCTTGGCCTGGTTCTTCACTCGGTGCATGACCGAACGGACAAAACTGGTTTTCGCACCTTGAAAAGCTTCGAGTCGATCGCGGTAGGCTTGAAAGTCTGTGATGGGCTTACGAGCGACGCCCGAATCCATCGCGGCTTTAGCGACAGCTGGTGTTACCCACAACAACACTCGGGGATCAAACGGCTTCGGAATAATGTATTCTGGACCGAAAGAGAAGTGCTGTCCACCATAGGCAGCCGAGACACGTTCGGGAACATCTTCCCGGGCAAGCATGGCTAGCGCGTGAACCGCCGCGAGTTTCATCTCTTCATTGATTTGCGTCGCGCGCACATCGAGTGCTCCGCGGAAGATAAAGGGAAAGCCGAGAACGTTGTTCACCTGATTAGGAAAATCCGAGCGGCCAGTCGCCATGATCACATCGGGTCTCGCAGCCTTTGCCTCGGGCGGAGTGATTTCGGGGTCGGGATTGGCCATGG
>JAYTRM010000075.1:0-34730 GCA_043746165.1 Bdellovibrionales bacterium
CTCCTCCATCTGCTGGGCGCGCCGAACAAGACCGAAAGGGTTGTCGAAAGTTTCGACAGAACCTTGATCTTCAAGCGACTCCAGTAAAGTAACAGCGCCAACAGCTAAAACAGCAGCGGCACTACCCGTTGCGCAGACGCCACCGACGGCAACGTGAGCAATGAGACCAACAACAGCAACATCCAGCAACCTTCGCGCCATGGGTCTCTTTGCTCTAGGGCGTCAGCGGCCCTGTTGAGCTTTGTAAGATGTGCTCGCTGAGACGATTAGTGTGCCCTTTTCCGGCCTCGGTAAATAGGCTAAGGGTAAATAGGCTAAGGGCTACAACTAATACCCGGCGAGAACCTGCACGCCCATCCAGATGAGGAAAAAGAAGCCATAAAGCGTGGCGTTCAGTCGCAAAACCGTGAAGCGAGCCAATGAGAATTGCTCGACCAAAGCCACCGACAGCATGATCATGGCAGCAGCGTAGCCAATCAGATCGAGCGGAGCGAGATAGCCGCTCAAGGAGTGGAGAATGAAAAACGGCAAGTGGGCGAGGATGACTGCTGAGTAGAGTCTACGCATGTCGAGGAAGGTGGATTGGAAAATTGAGAAGTACGAATAGATAAAAAGTGTCACCGTAGCGACCGTCATTAACGCTAAAATTGCAAACAGCGCCGCGCCCACAACCGCGCCGATAGCTTGGCGAGTGGACGCGCCTGCAATGGCGCCAGAGATACCCGCCACCACGACTTGGATCAATACAGCCGAGGCCCAGTCGAGACGTAAGGAGTCTTTCATCGTCTCGATGGGAGATGATAGCAATGATTTGAGCACTGGCAACAGATCTCTCAGGCCAAATTGAATCGATCTCGCTGTCTGAGGACGGTCGGAGAAAAAATCTTTCATCAGCAAATTGCTTCTGTTGCGCAATCGCGTTCGGCGAGAGAAATCGCGAGACTGAGAAGTTCTTTTTCGGTAGCCCAAGTATCACTGGCAGAGGGTTGAGTCGCTTTGCGGAAATTCGTGAAGCTTGCAATTCTGCCGGGAACTGAAGAGTGGAGTTGGCTTACAATCTTACTTCCCTGGATTTTCAGTTCGGGAAGCGCGACGATATGAAATTTCTCTTCGTTACCTTGGAAAGCCTCCAAGGCCTGAGCATTTGAATTGGCGGGCCCGTTGCCTTTTCCATCCCAAGTCGCGACAATCGCATCGTAGCCGTGTTCGCGGAGAAACCGTGTTGAGATTTCTGCCCGGCTAAAGAGTTCAAAACGCCGGGGCGGTCTCGAGAGAAGCAAAATAGGATGGCGAGTGAGCAGGCAGTTCGGCCGAAGGTCAAGGAGAGCCAGTTCTCGCTGCAATCGCGTGCGCTCGCGGTTTTGCCAAATGAGCTTTGCCGTGATCAAGCAAGCGGCAAGCAGGAAGCCGGTGATGATGAATGCCATTAAAAATGCGCATCCATGCGTAATGTTGCGTCAGCAGACGATTTGTCAGGCGTCTCGCTGACCATGGAGCTTCGCCCGGTGAGGTCGACTCCCAGGCTAAACTTTTCGTTGAGATAGACGTCGAGACCAATTGTCGCAAGCCCAGAAGGTGTAGTGTAAACAGTCGCGGTTGACGTCGGCTCAGTGACCGTCATGTAGCGCGCCGAAAGGCCACCCCCGGCGCGGAGTCCCGCCTGCGGCGCGATCATCGTTTTGTAGAGAAATTTCATTTCGAATTCTTGAAGTGCTACGTGAATTGCCGAGCTATCGGACTGCGCGAAGTTTCTGTATGTACCTTCCGCCAGCCAGTTGGGCGAAAACAGATCGATGCCGAAGCTGACCTGAATTCCTTTTTGACCGAAATAAACTTGTTTGCCGTCGGGGAGATTCAGAGTCTCGGCGACGCCTCCTAGGCCGACTCCGCCGTGAAACATCACCGCATCGAAGCTATCGGATGTTGGAGACCCGACATGGGCTTTGCTGCTCGGCGCAGGGCGATCAACTTGCCGGCTGAGATCATTGACGATCGCATCGAAGCTTTGGTCCTCACCCTCGCTCACTGCTGGTGGGCGTGCGCTTCCAGAATACGCTCCAGAAGTGCTAGCTGAAGTCCGCGAAGAAAAAGCAAGCGAGGCCAAGACCAGCGCCATCGCGATAAAGTCTGAGGCATTTCTAAAATTGACTTTGGGTCGTTGACTTGAACCATCCATGGTTAAAGTCCTTTCTGAGCAGCAGTGAAATATGCGAGCCCATCTCTAGAGTAACAAAATTCATTTCAGCAGAGAAAGGCCAGGTCGGGTCTTGCGAAACAATTACTTAAAACCTGACCTTCGCAAGCGTTGTTCAAAACTTGCCTTTTGCTCTGCACGTCATAATGCGAGAATGAGGAATGGGTCGAGCCGGCAAAATTCCGAAGTCGAAGAGGTGCTACTGCGCTTTCTGCAAGTCACCGCGGGTGATGTACCGGAAACGTCATATTTCGTGGTTTGACTTCATCCAGTCGGCCTTCGCGGCTGGACTCATCAGCTTAGTTTTCTGGCAGGACTTTGATCCACGCGCGCTCGTGGTTTTTGCCCTTTTTTGCGGTCTTTCGGAAGTTTTCATAGTTTTGCGGTGGCGCCTCTCGGTGGCGTGCCCACACTGCGGATTTGACCCCGTTCTCTACAAACGGGCACCAGAGAAAGCTGCCGATCGGGTGAATAAGCACATGCACTCCCGCAGGCAAAATCCGATGAGTGCTTTCATCGCACCGCCGCGTCTGCCGCGTTTAAAGAGGAAAATTCCGGTGCCCGAATCCCCGCTTTATTCCAAGAATTCCGAGAATTCCAAGAATTCGAAGAGTTCTAGGAGTTCTGCGGGTTCGAAATTGCCTGCGCCCGAAAAATTTCAATCGAATTCGGCTGTTAAGCCGCCGCCTGAGGCGATGCGGTAGAGCTTGTGCCCGGGCGGGTAAACCGCTAGGCTGGCCGGCGACATGAAAACTCTTGTTATCATACCGACTTACAACGAGTCCGAGAATGTTCGGGCGATTTCCGCTGCCGTTTTGAAGGCAACTCCGCCGGGCGTGGACATTCTTGTCGTCGACGACAATTCGCCAGACGGAACCGGACAAATCGTAAAAGACATGATGGTGAATGAGCCGCGCCTGCAGTTGCTCTCAAGACCAGGTAAGCAAGGCTTGGGACGGGCTTACCTCGATGCGTTCCGTTGGGGTCTCGAGCGTGACTATCAGGCTTTGATCGAGATGGACGCGGATTTTTCGCACCGGCCTGCCGATCTGGTGAAACTGATCGAAGCGCTTCGCGTGCAGCCCAACACTGATTTCGTCATGGGTTCACGTTGGGTGAGCGGTGGCCAAACCGTGAATTGGGGCCTCGGTCGCAAGATTATCAGTCGCGGTGGGAGTCTCTACACGCGCTTGATCCTCGGTTACCGGGTGGCTGATTGGACCGGTGGTTTCAACGCCTGGCGCTCGCGCGTACTGCGAGGGATCAATCTCGATAACATCCAATCGAACGGCTACAGCTTTCAAATCGAGTTGAAATATCGCAGCCTGAAGCATGGCTTTTCGGGACTTGAAGTGCCAATTACGTTTGAAGATCGTCGTGTCGGAAAAAGCAAAATGTCTTCTAAGATCGTCGTTGAAGCTCTTGGCCGCGTCTGGGGCATGCGGTTTAGGTGATGAGGTCTCTTGTTGAAACACCTTGAGAGCGAAGCTTCTCGAATCCGGCGGTCCATCCCGATCCTTGTCGCCTTCTTTTGCTTTGTCATATGTTTGAGCTCGAGTCCCGTCCGTGCAGCCGACGGCGTAGCAGCCGTTATTTCCACCGATGGCGCGCTCATTTACACCTCGCCAAATGAAGAGTCACCTGTGCTCGGACAACTGCCGTTGGGGCAGGCCGTTCGCGTTTCAAGCGGGACTTCCGGATCACCTCAGCGTTTTCACAAAATCAGGATCGGTAACAAGATCGGCTACGTCGATGCTCTCGACGTCAGCTTGAGTGCCGGGGCCGGAGGAAGAGTATCGCCAACGGCTCAGCCGGGAGGTCAGTCGGCCGGTCAGTCGCCGGGTCAGTCGAACGCTCCTGGTTTGCCACCTGCCGGAGCTAAAGCGCAAGCCGCCGGATCAGTGAATTCCGCCAATAGGGCTGGTGGGGGCAGCGAGGCGGCTTCCCCTGATCCCGAGGCGCAATCAACCCAACCGGCAAACAAGCGCGGAAAAAAAGTAGCGCCTAAAACAGCTGAAAACGATGGGGTCGAAAGCGAGGACGCCCAATCGAGCCAAGAAGAGCCTAAGACGGTCAAAAAGAAGAAGAAAAAGAAAAAAGTCGCAGGAAAAAAGAATCAGAATGAGCCGAAAATGTCCATTTTCGAAACTCGCTATATCGGAATCGAAGGCGGCGCCCAAGACTATCAAGAAGGAATCGTCGGCGTTGGCGCGAGCACGACTCTCGCAGTCTACGGCTTAAAATTTACTGGGCCTGATTTAATTTTGAAGGGGCCGGTTCTTGATATAAATTTGCTCTTGCACTACGGAGCACCTCCTTATTACAATTCGCTGTCGTCCATTCAACCAAACGGGTTTATCTTTTTTTTCGACACGATGTTGGTATTGCCGTTAGTTAACAAACAAGATTTTATGTTTTACATCGCGGGCGGTCCCCTGCTCGTTTATTCAAAGTTCGGTCTCGTCAACTCGAACCGCTTGATGGATCTTCAAGCTTTGAACCTGGGTATTGACGGCGCGGCCGGGATTGGCTTTCGCATAGGAAAAATTGCGATTAAAATCGAAGCCAAGTATTACGTTGAAAAGCAGTCCTACAAGGCCTTTCTAGGCGCTCTTCAGACAACCTATTGAGCTTGTATTGCCCATTTTTAATTGCAACGTGCTGGACAATAAACAGGCTGCAGGTTAGTTTCCCGCGGCATGGAAACTGAAATTCATCTTCTCGATTCTGCTGTCGTCGATCAGATCGCCGCTGGCGAAGTCGTCGAACGACCCGCTCACCTGGTCAAGGAATTGGTCGAGAATGCGATCGATGCGGGTGCCCAAACAGTTGAAGTCGAATTCGATTTCGGCGGAAGGCACGTGCGGGTGACCGACGACGGCGGTGGCATAACCGGGGAGCAGCTGCCTCTTGCGTTGGCTCGGCACGCGACCAGCAAAATTTCACAGGCAAGTGACCTCTGGAGCCTGTCGAGTTTCGGCTTTCGCGGCGAAGCATTGGCGAGTATCGCGGCGGTCAGTCGCCTGTCTCTCATCAGCCGCAAAAGGGGTAGTACGAGCGCTCACGGTATCAATTCAGAGTTTGGGCGTTTTTCGAGCGTTGAGGTTTGTGCAGGTAATTTTGGCACGAGTGTGGTGATCGATGATCTCTTCGCAAACACTCCAGCCCGTTTGAAATTCATGAAGAGCGAAACGGCCGAATCGACGCAAATCAAAACGGCGCTCAGGGCCTTGGCGCTTTCGCACGAGAATGTCGAATTCAGAATTAAAAGTAAGGGCCGAGTCGAATCGCTCTGGCCGCGCGCAGCTAGCTTTGCCCTGCGCGCCCGCACCGTTTTAGGTGGAGTTGAACTCTACGAGGCGTGCAGTGAGTACAAGCCGGATGACAGCGACGAAGTTTATCGCGCGCATGTCGTGTTTGCCGGCCCCAATGACGTCACCGGAAACTCTCGCAGTATCATGACCTTTGTACAGAACCGTTGGGTGCAGGACCGTGGGCTTCAAGCCGCCGTGAACGATGCCTTTCGCGGCTTGCTCATGCATGGCGAATCGCCGATTGCTGTGGTGAAACTCGAAGTCCCGCGCGACGCAGTCGACGTCAATATTCATCCGACCAAATCGCAAGTGAAATTTCGCGATGCCCAAGCTGCGTTCCGTGCGGTTAACCGCACTTTGCGCACGGTGATCGAGACCGCTCCTTGGCTCAAGCGCTCTAGCTACCAACCAGCGGGCGGAGTCGAAGCGTCGCCTGCGCTCCACGCCATGGCAAAGGCCGCCGCCGCTTCCGCAAGCGAGGCTCCAAAGCGCCTGAACGTCAGCGATCTTACGCGGCCCTATTCCAGCGAAGTCGACAGCTCAGTTGCTCAAAAAGAGCCGCAGACGGTGTCTGCGCAACTGGTCGAGTCGGGCCTCCGTTTTGATGGCGACGAGTTTGATGCCATCGTTTTAAAGCGAAGAAACGACCAGGTATCTTCGCCCGCGTCTGCGGTTGCTGAACCGACTGCCGCGATCGGCGCTTGGTCGCGACTGCACGTGATTGGTCAAGCTGCGCTCACTTACATTGTTGCGCAAGACGCGGGCCAGATGGTCCTCATTGATCAGCACGCAGCTCACGAGCGAGTCGTCTACGAGCGCTTGATGAAGTCATGGAAGGCCGGAGAAATACCGGTCCAGCCGCTGCTCTTACCGTTCACGATTGAATTGGAATCGGATGGCGCAGAGGCCTTGCTCAAAATTTCAAGCGAGCTCGAGTCAATCGGAGTTTCGATCGATGCGACCGGGCCGCGCACAATTGCCGTGCGTTCAAAGCCGACCTTAATCACAGATACGGCGCTGTCCCGCGCTCTGGTGAGTCTTGCGGCTGAACTGGTCGAAAAGGGCGGAAGCTTTGTACTGGAAAAGAAAATCTCCGATATTTTCGCGACTATGAGCTGTCACTCTGTCGTACGCGCGGGACAGGCATTGAGCCAGGAGCAGATGAAAAAGCTGCTCAGTCAAATGGATGAGTTCGCTCTTTCGAGTTTTTGTCCCCACGGCCGACCTGTTTCTGTCGAAATTGCTTTCACGAAAATTGAGCGTGATTTCGGCCGGATCGTGTGATGTCAGGCCCACTTCCCTTAGTGATTTTCGTCATCGGCCCTACGGCCTGCGGAAAATCCGATCTCGCGGTTGAAGCCTGCGAAGAATTGACAAAGGCACAAAGTGAGCCGGCGGAAATTATCAACTGCGACAGCGTGCAATTTTTCGCTGACCTTGAAATCGGCGCGGCCAAACCCACAGCAAGTCAGATGGCGCGGGCCGTGCATCATCTCGTCAGTCATCGGCCGGTTGGTTCTGAGTATACGGCGGGCGAATTTCGCAGAGATGCTTTGAGTGTCATTGAATCGCGACATCGCGCTGGGGTGAAGATATTTTTTGCGGTCGGCGGGAGCGGATTTTATGTCCAGGCTCTGGAAAAGGGAATGTATGAGGTACCCTCCGTCAGTCCGGAAGTCCGAGCGCAGCTCGAGCTAGAATTTGCAAACCTCGCCAGTCCGCCGCATCTCTATGACGAATTGAAGACGCGCGATCCCGAAGCTTGTGCCCGCATTCACCCTTCGGATCGTTACCGGATTTTTCGCGCGCTCGAGATTCTTCGCTCGAGTCCCGAGCGGCAAACGCTCGGGCAGATTCGTCAAAAGTTTGAAGGCGAGCGCAAGCCTGCGCCGTTTCGAGTGCAAAAAATCGGCTTATCCAGGCCTCGCGAGGTCCTTCGCGAAAAAATTGCTTTCCGCACGCGAGCGATGTTGGATCACGGCCTGATCGAGGAAGTAGTGAAGTTGCGCGGTCGAGGCTACGCCGAATGGTCACCGCTCAAAAGTGTCGGCTACCGCGAAGTTGGAGAGTTACTTGACGGAAAACTTAAAGATGCTGAGTTAGAGAGTGCGATCGTGACAAGCACCATGCAACTAGCCAAAAGACAGATGACCTGGTTTAAGCGCGATTCCGAGATCCGCTGGTTTGATCCCGATACTGATTGGCTCGCAGCGCGTAACGCTGCCGTGACCAGTTCGAGCTGACCTGTCGCTGGGCCGAAATTCCCCCGAGCCGAGTGGAGCCGACTGGTGCTGGCGGAAGCTGGGGGAGCTGGGGGAGCTGGGGGAGCTGGTAGAAGTTTCAGGCTCGAAAAAATTGGCAGACAGTTCCAATTGACTAGCTGGAGCATCATCGCTCAAGATGTCGCCCAATGAAATCAATGACCGGATTCGGACGAAGCTCGTCGCGCGCCCTCAAAAATTCAACAGTGCCATCGCGCGAGGCAATAGCTACGGCGAAGCAGTCGAAGACGTCAAAGTCGTCGAAGACGTCAAAGCAGAAAGCGGTCGCTGATACGGCAGTGCCTGCGGCGGTCGATCTCGATGTGTCGGTGAAATCGGTGAACGGGCGTTTCCTTGAGCTTCGTTTTCACCTTCCGCGCGAGTATGCCGAATTTGAACGCGAGTTCAAAGACTCTCTTATGCAGACCTTTCGGCGCGGAACGGTCGACATTCACATCAATCGATCTAAAACCGGGGCAGCCCCAAAAGTGAAACTCAACAGCGGCCTGGCGCGAGCTTGGGCTGAGGCTTACGGCGAGCTTGCGCGCGAATTGAAGATCAAGTCGCAACCCCAACTTGATCTCTTAAGCCGAGTTCCAGAACTGTTCCGCGTAGAATCGGAAAGCGAAATCAGCGATGAGGAAAAGGCCATGGCCCTCAGGCTTCTCAAGGATGCCGCAGAAGCGTGCGATAGCGAGCGCAGGCGTGAAGGACAAGCTTTAGCGGCTGAACTTTCTACCTTGTGCCGCCGTCTTGAGGAGCTGATGGCCGAGGTTGAGCGAGTGAAAGGTGAAGCGGCAGTCGAGCTTGAAGGCAGGCTCCGCAGCCGCCTCGACGAAAAGTTGCAGGATTATCTTCGCAAGCCTGAATCGGAAGCACGCTTTGACGAGACGCGAATCGCGCAGGAGATCGTTATTTACCTAGACCGAGCCGACGTCACGGAGGAAATCGTCAGACTTCGTGAGCATTTGAAATTTTACCTTGGGCTTCTCGGCGGCCACGACTCCCAGGGCAAGAAACTCGACTTTTACGCGCAGGAACTCCTCCGCGAAGTGAACACCATCGGTTCTAAGAGCCAGATCGCGAAGCTCACGTCTTTGGTGGTGGAGTCGAAAACCGTAGTTGAGCGAATTCGTGAACAGGTACAGAATGTCGAGTAAGCTCTACACGAAAGGAGTTCCGTCATGAAAGTGAAGATGATCATCATTGCGGCTCCGAGTGGTGCGGGTAAATCAAGTTTTGTAGAGAAGATCACGGCTGAGATGCCGATACTTTGTGACACGGTCACCTACACGACGAGGGCGATGCGGGCCGGGGAGTCCGAAGGACATCCCTATCACTTTGTCAGTCGAGATCAATTTATCAAACTTCGCGAGCAGGATTTCTTCGTCGAGTGGGCCGTAGTTCACGAAAACCTCTACGGGACGCCATATTACCAACTGCACGAGGCCTGGGCAAAAGACCGAGTGATCATCATGGACATCGACGTCCAGGGGGCAGCCACGTTTCGTAGCAAATTCCCTGATGCGGCCTCGATTTTTATTCTTCCGCCCTCCATCGACGAACTTAGACGCAGAGTGACAAAGCGCGATGGACGAGTGCCAGCCGACCTTGAGATTCGCATGCAGAATGCGGCCCGCGAGATCAAGTGCGCACAGGAGTTTGCTTTCCAGCTGGTCAACGATGAGTTTGATAAATCTTATCGCGAGTTTAAGAAAATCATTGAAGATTTGCTGGCTCGCCGCTAACACTGTGAGAGCCCGTCATGCGACGGGGTCGCAAAGATCTCGTCCGCCATTGCGGCCGAGCTGACTGAGAGTCTTTGAGTAGTTCCCGGAGGACGATAATGGCTCGTGTTACAGTTGAAGACTGCCTAGACAAAGTTGATAACCGATTCGCATTGGTCCTCCTGGTCTCTAAAAGAGCCAAGCAGCTCCTCAAGGGTTCGGCAGCACTTGTTTCAAGTAAGAATAACAAATACATCGTCAACGCTCTTCGCGAAGTTGCCGCGGGTGCTGTGCACTTTGACAACGCCGCAACTGATGCCGGCGAACGTCTGAAACAGATCGAAGAAGATCTCAATAGATAATACGGACGATAATACGGACGATGAGTCGGCGATAAGGCTGGCCCGAGATCAGGCGCTAGACTGAGGCCCGGAATTTGTTGGCCTGTGTCGGAGTCCTGACTGAACTACCAGTTTGGTGGCTAAAGCGTTAATTTTTCAACAGTTTCTACCGATCTGACGCCAGTTGGGCTATGACCGGATGAGCGGAGAAACTGTTAGGGAAAACTGCAGGCGATGCTGGAACAAATTCAAGACGATGCGATCAGTGATCGCTCGCCAAAGTCACTCGAAGAGCTATGTGAAAAGATTCAGAGCTATTTTACGGGCGCTGATCTTTCACTCGTCGAGAAAGCTTACAAGTTTTCTGAGGCAGCGCATGAAGGACAAATTCGCCGTAGCGGTGAACCCTACATCTCCCATCCACTTGGCGTCGCTGCAATCTTAGCGGATCTTCATCTTGATCTTCCAACCATTGCGACTGGGCTTCTGCACGACACGGTCGAAGATACGCATGCAACCCTGGTTGATATCGAACGCGAATTTGGCAAGACCATCGGAGAGATCGTCGATGGCGTGACCAAAATTTCGAAGATGAATTTTCGCAGCACTCACGAAAAGCAGGGCGAAAACATTCGCAAGATGATCGTCGCAATGGGAAAAGACGTGCGAGTGATCTTAGTGAAGCTCGCCGATCGCCTGCACAACATGCGAAGCCTCAATCACATGCCTCCCGAAAAGCAGCGTCGGATCGCCCAAGAAACTCTCGATATCTACGCGCCGCTCGCGGGTCGTCTCGGGATCATGTCATTGAAGGTGGAGCTTGAAGACTTAAGTTTCCGTTACAACCAACCCGACGCTTATTACCAACTCGCGCAAAAAATCGCGATGAAGAAAAAAGAGCGCGAGCGCTACATCGATGACACGAAAAAGCTTTTGATCAGCGAACTCAATTCGCGAACCAAAGCAAAATTTGATGTGTGGGGTAGGCCCAAGCACTTGTACTCGATTTACAGAAAGATGCAGGCGAGAAGTCTCGACTACGAGCAGATTTATGATGTCTTGGCATTTCGCGTGGTCGTACCCAGCGTATCGGAGTGTTACGAAGTCCTCGGGCATGTGCACGCACTGTGGAGACCGATTCCTGGCCGTTTTAAAGATTTCATCGCGATGCCCAAGGTGAACAATTATCAGTCGTTGCACACGACCGTCGTTGGGCCCGAAGCTGAGCGCATTGAGATTCAAATTCGCACGTCAGAAATGCATCTCGTCGCCGAGCGCGGGATCGCAGCGCACTGGAAATACAAAGAAGGAAAATCGGCGCCGAATTCCGACACCGGCGAAGAAAAACTCGATTGGTTGCGCGAACTGGTAACCCTTCACCAGCAGGTGAACAACTCAGATGAATTTCTTGAGACCGTAAAGACTGATTTGTGGGAGCGCGAGATTTATGTCTTTACTCCCAAGGGCGACGTGCGTGAGCTTCCAGACGGTTCAACACCGATTGATTTTGCCTACGCCGTCCACACCGACGTTGGCAATCACTGCGCTGCTTCGCGAGTCAACGGGCGTCTCGTGCCACTCAAAACGCCTCTAAAATCGGGTGACACAATTGAAGTGATCACGAGCGCTCACCAGCAGCCTTCGAAAGACTGGCTCAAATTCTGCGTCACCACACGCGCCAAATCAAAAATTCGCGCTTTCGTTAAAAACGAACAACGTCGCCGCGCGCTCGAACTTGGTCGCGATATGCTCGAAAAGGATTTCCGCAAGTTCGGACACAATTTGCAAAAAGCTTTGAAAGATTCTCCCGAAACGCAAACCGCCTTGCGCGAAATTGGTGCAAGTGACGTCGACGATCTCTTCGTACTCGTGGGTTACGGTAAGCTCATGGGCAAATCCGTGGTCGAGAAATTCTTTCCCGGCGCCAAGGCCGTCGATGAGGAAAAACCATCGTTTCTTCAGCGCGTCGTTCAGAGTGCCACCAATAAGTCGCGGAGATCAAAGTCGATCATTCAGGTCGACGGCATGGACGATATGCTGGTTCGGTTTGGCAAGTGCTGTAACCCGATTCCCGGTGATCCGATTGTCGGCTTCATCACGCGCGGCCGCGGCATCACAATTCACAAATCTGACTGCGAGCGCGCCTTCGAGGTCGAAGACGATCGCAAAATTGACGTGGCGTGGACGGTCACCTCTGTTCCCGACGGAGTTGAGCGCAGCGTGCGCCTGCGCGTGATCGCTCAGGACATTCCCGGCTTGTTGAGAAGTATGTCTGAAGCGTTTAGCGCACGCAGCATCAACATCCACAACGCGCAGATCACCACCACTAAGGATAAAAAAGCGATCTGTATCTTTGACGTCAACGTCAAGGATACCTCCCAGCTGGGTCAGGTCATGCAGGACCTCACCAAGATCAACGGGATAATCGGCGTCACCCGCGTTGCGCATACCTGAGCGGCCCTTGAATTGCGTTCGATGCTAAACTGTTGCGTGAAAAAATCAGGATTGATGCCTTTAGATGTCCACTAAGCCGCTCTGGCTAGGAACTAAAAGTGCATCCCGCCACCCGCGCGAAACGTGATTAAACTCGTGCTGATGTTATTAGAGGGCGGAAAGTAACCATACTCGGCGAGCAAAGTTAGGAATGTCTTTTTTGACATGTTGTAGTTGAAGCCAAGACCTCCAAATAGGACGGTCGTCGCGGAAATCTGTGGCACATTGAGAATATTTGAACTCTTCGAGAGAGGATAGTGGACTCCGAGGCCCAATTCGAAAAATGGCACGAACTTGCTCGTGGTGAAGTTAAAGCGTAGCAGTGCATCCGTCGTTAGGTAGGTGATACTCGTCGTCCATGAGCCGAGTGTCGAGCTTCCGGTTAAGTTAAATTGCTCAACGCCGAGACGGGCGATCACACCGATGCGAGGAGTAAAACCGTAGTCGATAACAGCTTTAAGACTGTAACCTGAGCCGGTCATCGCAACGCTGGCGCCATTCGGATCGGGCAGCGTTTGCGAGTCCATCGCGTAACCGAGCAAGACGCCGACTGATAAGCCGGGGCCAGAGCCCTTTTTCGCAGACTCTTTTTTCTTCAAAACCATATCGTCATTCGAAGAAGCTTCTTTATCTCCGCCGCCGGAGCTTGTGTCTTGACCTTCGCCGGCAGCCTTGTCGCCCTCAGACTTACTTGCGGCATCGCCATCTGCGGCAGCATTATCATCGCCCGCTTTGGGAGCATCATCAGATTTCGCTGCCGATTTTTTCACGGGTTCGACGCCGGCATCGACTTCAGCGTGTCCCTTTGTAATGTCGGCAAGGGCTCTGCCGTTTTTAACTTGCGAGACGAGAATGACCGCGATCTTTTTTCCGTCGACAACAACAAAGTATTTCTGTCCCTCTTGAATGTCGGAATTTTCGATATCGACGAGAACTTTTTTTCCTTTAACTTTGGTGATCCGCGCAGCCTGTGCGCTCGAGAATGGAAGGAACATGACAAAGACCAATACAAGAACTGCCGGAAGAACCGACAGACGTGTGAAGTGCAGAACGGATTTCATTGAGCGCATAGTTCCCCCGCACCTGTATGATAATGAAAACGGAGCGGGGTCTCCATAGAAAACCTAAAACGTCCAGTCGAGCGCGAAGTCTTAGAGCCCGGCGGACGAGTTGCTACTCGAGAAAGTCTCGACAAGAGACTTGGTGTACGTGAGAGATTTCGCCTCGTCGATGGGACCTGCGGATGAGTCCTCGCGTGAAAAAACCACGTCACAAAGTGCCGCTCCGCTGGACTGTGCCCCGGTCGTGACGACTAAAGCTTGCGGATCTTCGGGTTGTTCGATCGCTAGAATATGAAGTTCGCTTGGTGCCTGTGAAACTGTCCAGCTCAGGACCCATCCGGGCTTCACCTCGCTGGGATGCACTTCTGAGGTGTCTAAGAGCGCGCGAGTCGTCCAGGAGCATTTTTTGTCGACGGACACGCCCTTTTGAGAAGAGGTCGCAGGTGCTCCATAAGTAGCGTTTGAGTTAAAGAAATCTCGATCGGCAGAGTGATATACCACACAGCCGCTCATTGCGACTGGCAGGGCCGTAAAAATGATGAGAGCTCGAATTTGCGTCATGCAGGTAGTATGAAATGTTAAGTCAAGGGTGGCAAGACTGGCCAGCCGCTGAGGGAGACGGATTTGCTCCCTCAGGTTTTGGTCAGTCCCAACCTCATGCAGGTTGGGGTCAAGTTAGAACGGAATTTCTTCGCTGCTATCGAAGGACGGCTCTGGACTAAAATCTTGTGGCGCCATGTCGTCACGCGAGTTACTGCGTCCGCTCCCGCCGCCGCCATTACTGTTACTGCCGGCGAAGCCCGATTCAGAGCGCTCTGCAGCGGCTCCCAGGAACTGTACTGTGTTCGCCACGATTTCCGTCGAGTACTTTTTCTGTCCTTGCTGATCTTCCCACGAGCGGGTTTGCAGGCGGCCTTCGACATAAACTTGGCGCCCTTTTGAAAGGTGCTTGCCGCAAATTTCAGCAAGCTTGCCCCAGACAACGATACGGTGCCATTCCGTCCGTTCTTGCTTCTTACCTTCTTTGTCGACCCAGTTTTCACTGGTGGCGATGCTTAAGCGCGTTACGGTGCCGGTACCGACACTTTTTTGTTCGGGATCAGCTCCGAGGCGGCCGACGATGATAACTTTGTTGACTCCTGACATGGGCTCTCCTTGTCTCGTTTACCTTCCGAGACGATGTGGGTTTTGTGCGGGGAGAGTTTTGCAACCTACTGGGAGCCGGTCAATTGGAAATCCTCCGAGAATCGCTGTGGCAAAGAAAACAGCGGCAATAATGCGGTAAGTCAGGGTGGTCGCGGTATCTGAAGCGGTTGCGGTTGCGGTTCGGAATCGGTTCGGTTTAAAGTTTCGGTTCAAACCGACGGGCAAACACAGCTACATCTTCTCGGTGAGCGGAGTAAATGTCGGAAAATCGTTGGGGTTTGCAAGCTTCAAATGGAAAGCAGCGTGGGTTCCCGTCGAGGTCTTAGTTTGCAGGTTGGCCGGAATGAGTATCACCACCATCCCAAGAATTGTTTTGCTGTAGCGGTCGGTGAACCCGGTGCTGTAGTTGAGATCGATTGCAAGATCTACGCCTTTGATCTCGGGCTGCATTCCAGTCGGTGATTTTCGAAAAACTAAATTCATTGAGCCGCGGATTTTTCCATACAGGTCCGATTTTGGATCGCCTATTGTGATCTCGGAGAGATCAAGAATGCCTTCGTTCAACTTCGCGTTTTTGATCGCTACGCGACCCAGTTCGATCAGTGGGATATCTTGCGCGGCCATGACGCCGTTTTGATTGAGCATCACCGACTGGGCGGGGATCGTCATCGATGCCACGTCGAGGCTTGTCGACAGCGAAGGTTGGGCCGTCATTGTACGATCGAGATGAAGATTTGCTGAAAGATTAGCGACGCCTTGAAGCTTGAGACTCAACAAATTTGATTTTCTTAAGAATTCACCGAGGTCGTCGAGGCTGATTTTCGTCGCGTCAACCGTGATATCGTCATAGTTTTGCCCGGACGAAGTTTTGTCGCCCTGGGCGTAGCTGACTCCGACCGCACCGTGAAAAATGCGATCGGCCATCAGCGAAATGCCAAGCTTAAAGGTGAGAAGTTTGCCGAGCAAAGTCGCGGCGTGAACTTCACCCGCCTTGATTGCTGGGAATCCCTTGGAGTCGACCAATAAGTCCGAGGCGCTCACTCCGGGTGAGGGAATGACATCGAAGCTGAGGTTATCAAATTGCGCGTAGACCATCGAGTTTGACTTCTGGGCGATCTGCGCAGTCAACCAGTCGGCGATATCGTCGTTCGGAATGAGCAGCACTGCGAATACGAATGCGATAAGCAGAATCGTCACGATTTTAGTTTTGTGGTAGCGGAAAAGCAAAGTGAAGGGAGAGAGAATTTTTCCCATGCCCTTTACTCCTTGCCCTTCGGCGCGCCGACTTGCGACTTTTTTCCTTTTGTATCCGTAGGCATCAACACCGGCGGAAGATTACTCGCAACCAACTTGTAAGTGACATCAAAATAATGCGGGTCTGGCATGCTAGCGCTGATCTTCATTCCGGTCATCTTAACGGCGGGATGCAGTTGATCAAGATGACTGCTGATCGTGACGATTTGATTGAGGTTGAGTTTACCGAGGCTAACCATGAGCCCGATCTTATCGAGACCTACCGGAAGATCAGGAGTCTTCGCCGCTTCGAAATCGAGAGTTGATAAACGCTGCTCCGGCACGAGACTCGGTCTTTCAGAATCAAGCAAAGACTGCACTTTGGAGCGCAGTTCTGCTGAGGTGATCGGCGGCTGACTGGGGGGGAGCGCACTGGCCGCCCGTGAAACTCGGTACAGACTGCGAATTTCTGTTTTCTTGTTTTCAAAATCAGTGAGGGAATCCATTGACGAAGAAAAAAAAGCCCAAGGAATCAAAAATAAAATCAAGACAGCGAGCAGGGAAGCTCCGGCGAGAGTTGCCTTCTGTGCGTTGGGGCCTAGGTCTTGATACTTTTCGACTGCGCGATTCCAGGCTGGGGTTTCCTGGATTCGCGCCGCGACCTGCATGACCTGTTCTCTCAACCGTTCTTTGATGTCTTCTAAAGCCATCTCACATTTTCTTTCGCGTCACTTTGAATTTGAAACCAAACGCTACCCCGCCCGTCACGTCGAGGGCTGGTACCGTGCTCAGCGATTTTGCTGTAGCGATATCGTTTAAACCTTTTTGCACTTGATTCACCTGAGCCGGGCTGTGAGCGCGCCCCTTGATGGTCACTTCGCCGTCGGCGATATCGATGAGAGTGATGTCGACATCCTGGCCGCCTGTCACCTTAGCGGGAAATTTATCGGAGATTTTCGCGAGAACTTCGACGGCGGTCGTGTAGTTATCGAGCTGCGAAATAGCCTCTTGGTGATTGATTCGGTCGCGCTGAGTTTTCAAGTATTTCGCGATTCCAGATTCATTCGCTGCTGAGCCCTTAAGGCCGGCGGCCTTAAGGGCCGCTTCTGCAACTTTTTCATCGGCGCCGGACGACAGGCCTGAAGCCAATTGGTCGCGAATCACTGAGTAAATAAAAAAGACTGCGAAAGCCGACGCGGCGATTTGCATGGGCAGACGCCAGCGCTCCCAAAAGAGTTTGAGACTTCGATTTTCGCGGGCAAATTCATTGCGGCGAAGATTGATCGCGGGATTTCTCTGTCTTTTTAATCCTTCGAGGGCTAGGCCCAGTGCAACTGGCCCGACCGCTTCGAAGTGAGGTGACGAGTCAAACTTTGAGGAGCGGCCATTCATGAGGCCGGTATAGGGGTTGACTGGAATTTCAAGACCCTGGGTGATGTAGGCGCCAAGGTTTTGAATTTGGCTGATTCCGCCGACCAGTTCAATGTTGTCGATCTCGACGTTGAAGGCTGGTTTGACGTCCAAAAATGTCAATCGTACTTCGCGAATGAGATTATCGACCTGTGACGCCACAGCTTCGGACATCAAAAGCTGTTCTTTGGTGGCGCCGGCCGAGTTGACCAAAATAAAGCTTTTGGCAATCAGAACTTTCATCGCTTCGTGCAAGGGAATTTTCATCGCCCGAGTAAGGCTCGCTGCGATCTCGGAGCCACCCCATGGGACCGACCGAACGGAAATTAATGATCCTTCTCGGTAAATTAAAAGCACGCTGCGAGTATGGCCGAGGTGCAAGATCGCGCGCCCCCGCGCCGCAGACGGCGGTTCAGCGAGGGTCTGCGGGTTATCGCTAAACGCAATGTCCGGATCTTTGAGCTCGAGGCGCCCTTCAGGTGGTGAGACGTTCCATGCCTCAAAGATGTTGGCGAGTGCGAGCGACTCAACGGTGACGATCGACGGTTCAAAACCACCGTCTTTGCACGTTGCTAACGTCTCGCGAACGGTATCACTCGGGGCAGCGACCGCCAGGACATTTGCTGAGACGCCGATATATTCTACTATTTTGAAATCAAAGATCGTATCGTCGAGGTCAAAGGGAATGTCGTCTTCAAGTTCAAACGCCAAGCTCTTATATATTTTTGCGCGCTCACGAAAAGGGAATCTCTTGAACCTAACGCTGAGACGATTCTGCGGAATCCCGATAATCCACACGGTCGTTGAGGAGTCGTAGTTAGCTGCGACCTCGCGAAGAATCTCGATGATCTGCAATTGCCGATCGCGCGTTTGATCAACAGATAATGCGTACTCGAGAAAGTTGCTGACAACATAACCTTTGGTGTTCGCGTCGAGCTCCGCGATCTTGATACTGTAACTTCCAATATCAACGCCCAAGATTTTCATCTGATCCTCACGGTAATTCCTACGATCCAAGTGCTGGACAAGATTAATTCTACAGGGTCAGCGTGGATCGTCCAGGAATAAACGAGCTATGGCCGTAGGCTCTTTGGCGTCGAGCCTAGTATCGAGCCTAGTATCGAGCCTAACGTCGAGCCTGATGTCGAGCCTAAATCTCGCTAAAATAAACAATTGCCGGTCGAGTGGAAGTATCGCCGCTCGACGAGGCGGGCGACGCCGAGGGACTTGGGTTGGGCGAAGCTCCCAGAGGCGGAGTTGCGCCTGGGAGAGTGGGCGAAGGCGATGGCTGCGGCATGATCGCTTTGAGCTGCGCTAAGACCTTATCGTAGTCGTAGACAATCGCAGTGATTTCGCGCGAGACCTTGCCGCTCGTACCGGTGCTGCGGATGCGAAAGTTAAATTCGGGATCGACAACAATGTTGACCTTCGGCTTCTGCGTCGCCGAATCAACGATATCTTCTTGGCGCACCCCGAGACTTTCCAGATAGGAAAGAAAAGTCTTCACATCCTTAAACGAAGTCGTGTCATCTTTACTTCTTTCGGTGATCACTTGATCGGCCTGCTCAGAAGTTAAATGCAAAACCGACATCAGCAGATCTTTTGGCGCGTACTTTACGTTAAGTGATTTTGTCCCAAAAATCGTCACTTGCGGGAGAAGCATATCGAAGTATTCGTCTGTCATTCCCGCGACCATGTGCAATTCCTGAAATGTTTTAAAGGGCTGGTCGGGAGGATACTTGGCATTTTCTGTATTTAGATTTTCGTAGAGCGCTGTCTTGTCTCCGCCGGCGTCAGATTTCGTTCCAGAACTGACGTAATCTTTTATGTTAGTTACGATTTTGGCGAAATCTTCGCCCGAGTGTTTGCTGGCAAATTCCTGATCGTTTTGCATCTTCGTTGTGAAAATATTGAGGATCTGATCGTAGGTCGCCTTAGCTAAAGTCGCGTTTGAGCTGGCGAGCATGCTTAGGTCAATTTTGTTTCCTTCGCTTTCGATCGTCGCAAGATAGCTTCCCTGCATGAGGCTACCCTTGACCTTTTCTTTAATAGCTTCCTTATCGACGCCATTGGTCTCTCCAGGAACAATCGGTGGCCAAGCAAACGGCATTTGCCAAATCATGTCGATCATTTTCATTGAGTTGGCATTTTGGCCGAGCATGCCGATGACTTTTTTGTAAATATTGAGCCGCAAGAGACTGATTTCGAGACCTGATTTGGCGGCATAGTGAGCGCGCACTTGGCTGATATTCTGCGCGCTCACCACGAACTCGACGCTGGTATCGTACATGATCTCAGTGGCGAGAATCATCAGCATCGTAACCGTAAAGATCGCCATCATGAGGGCCGCGCCCGTGTCTCGGCGCAAAAGCTGAATAGTCTTACGTAAGATGGGTATTGCCATGTCAGCCTCCTCCCGAGAGGCCGTTACCCAGGGATTTGCCATTCGAAGGCGTCGGCGAGCCGCTGCCGGGGGGGGGGGGATTATTGACGAAGTAGATAGGTGCGAGCACCGTTTGTGTGAGCGGCTTTTCTTTGGGGTTTCCCTTATCTAAAATTGTCAGGGTGATTTCGACTGCGTAGGGAAAATTGACCTTGGCCACGTCATCGCTCCCACCGGCGCTCGCGGCGGTCGCTGTTTTCCATTCGTCGAGGTAATCTTCGTGTTTTGGGCCTAAATAGCGGAGTTTAAATTCTTCGACATTTTCAAGAAGCAGAGATTCGGGCCCGGGCGTTTCGATTTTTTCGTCGAGGAGCGGGGAGATCGCGCGGTAGAGGCATTGGGTCTGTGATTTCGTCGCGTGTGACTTACAAGATTTAAGAAAATACCCAACCTTAGCTTGGTCGCTCTCTTGAGAGTCGCGCAATGTGCGGGTATTGGAAAGCGAGGTGAAGTAAAGTGAATCTGTGCTCCCCACAAAGCCTGTCACCGCGGGAGGACAAGGGCTTGGCGACCCAGAGGGTGAAGCTTGCTGGCCATTTCCGAAACCACCAGTGAATGGTTGATTTTGCGCTGGCGCGGCTGCGGCATTTGGGTTTGTTCCCCCCGAGGCCAGGTCCTGATCCATTTTACAAAAAATATTTTGATAGTGAAACGCAGCTGCGATGTCGTTGCGCATAATCCGCAGAGTGTCGGCAAGCTGAGCGTCGCGCGAGATTTCCTTGGAGACAAAATTTCGGTTATCGATGGCTGCCTTGTACGACTGGGCTGTCAGCATTGTGAGCACGCTGAGAATCAGCAGTGCGACCATGATTTCAATGAGGGTAAACCCAGAGTTTTTACTCATTTGCCGCCACCCAAGGCCCCACCCAAGCCGCCACCGCCTAAACCGCCTCCACCTAAGCCGCCGCCAGAGCCACCGCCCGGAAGCCCTCCAGGCATTGGTAGCTCTTTGCTATAATCAATCGCATAGATGGTGGCGCTTTGCTTGACTTCTTTACCGCGCCGGCTCTTGTAAAAAACAGTGACGTTAACTTCTTTGACGGCCTGTTTGATATAATCAGACATCGTGTGCATGATCGTCAGAGTCATCTGATCGGCGCCACCACTCTTTGCGGTGAGGGCACCGGTCATGTCTGGCATCTCAAACGGCTGCGATTTTTGCTCCCAACGATACCCCGGAAATTTCGCACCAAAGTCGCCGGCGTCTTCTTCCGAAATATCGTTGATCGACTTCTCTGTTGAAAGCACTTCGATTTCCGTCATTTTTTTCTCGAGCAGGGTCGCCATGGTATTGTTGATTCGCGCGTTGCGGACGCGCATAAAGTTTCCGCTCCAGGCGTTGGCCATGACCAGGATTCCGCCGGCGAGGATCATGGTGGCGATCAGAACTTCGATGAGCGTGAAGCCTCGTCTGCTGTCTGGTCTATTGTTTGGTCTGTTGTTTGGTCTGTTGTTTGGTCTGTTGATTGGTCTGTTGATTGAAATCATGGCCCGCGAATTTCCTTCAAAGTCAGCTTTCTCTCGTAAACCGTGGCGCGTCCTGTGAGGGGATTGATGGCGATGGTCCAGTTTAAGGTCTTGTGGTCAGTTAAATGAATCACAGCTTCCTCGGCCAATCCCTGCGGAAAAAAGTGAATGTACGCCTTGCCTTCGACAAGTGGCTCCTTGCGTGAAGCGAGTTCGACGCTCTCAAAATACAGTCCACGTGGAAGCTTCTCTGGTTTTTTGAGGATTCGCGTATCGGCTGAAAAAGCTTCCTTTGGTTTTTCATCTTCTCGCTGGATGGAAGTTTTCTTCTCTAACTCTTGACGCAGTTCTTCGGAAAGCAGCGTGACGTTTCCTGGCGCCGACTCAATCGAATAAACCTGCCCCTTCTGATTTTTTTGCGGTTCATCGAGCTGGATCGCAAAGCGCATGGTTGAGCCCGTGAGGCGCGCCTGGTTACGAAGATCGCGCGTCATAATCGCCAGTTTGCGAATCCCAGATCTCATGGCGGTCGTCGAATCAAAAAGTCTTCGCGCGCCAAGGCCCATGACGATCGCGATGATAAAAATCACGGTCATGACTTCGATCAGAGTGAATCCTGCGTTCGGGCGAAAACGAGCTTTCATCGAGGCTCAGAGTACTGCGAAGCGGCGAGCAGTGGTTAGTACTTTATTGATGAGATCACCGCGCAACGGTCTAACCGATTCTGAACAGGTGGCGTACGTTCAGGGGTCTTCCGAACTTAGGCCACCAGCTCCGCCGTCGTGTTTTGAGGGTCCGTAGGAGCGGATGACGAATTTATTGCCATCGGATTCGTAGGCGAAAGGAGTTCCCCAAGCGTCTTTTTGCATTTTTTTGAAATAAGGTTCGGGGCCCCAGTTTGGGCAAACTTCAGCACCAGGATTGGCCACAAGAGCTCCCAGACCTTGGTCAGTCGTTGGGTACGAACCGCAAGCGAGATTATAGGATTCGAGCTGCTTGGAGATTTCGTTGATGAGAATCTTGGTGTTTTCAACCCGCGACTTCACCAAGTTGTTCATGACGTTTTTACCGAGTACCGCCATGAGTCCGGCGATAATCGCGATCACGATCATGATTTCGATCAAGGTCATGCCCTTTTGATTGCGAAGGCTGGGCGTCATCTTGAAATTGGCAATTTGAGACGCTGGAATGACATTGAAAATTTCAGACTCGTTGACAACATTATCGTGAGCTAACATTTCGATCTCTCTCCTGCGCGCAAAGCGGACTGAGGCAACCGTTTGCGGCCGGCCTCGGTAGTTATTTGCTGCCGAGGTTGGCCATATCAAACATAGGGATCATGATCGAAAAGACGATGATCCCGATGACGACACCCATCATAATGATCATGACCGGCTCAAGCAAGGACGTTAAGCCACTAATTTGTGTTTTGACCTGGAAGTCATAGCTGTCGCTGACTTGCGTCAGCATGTTTTCGAGCTCACCCGTTTTTTCGCCGATGGCGATCATGTGAGTGACGATAGGCGGAAACTGCTCAGATTTCTTCAGCGGTACCGCAACCGATTCACCTTCACTAATATTATTTCGGGCATTTTCAATGGCTTCGGCAAGAACGCTATTGCCGACCACGTTTTTGACGATGTCCATCGCCTGAAGCATGGGAACGCCGCCCGTCAGCAAGGTCGCTAAAGTTCGGGTGAAACGTGACACTGCGATAATGCGGGCGAGCTTTCCAACGATCGGCATCTTCAAAATGATGCGGTCCCATGACTTGCTACCAGCTTCGGAGCGCTTCCAGTTTTGAAAGAAAAACCATGATCCGACCACGCCGATGATGATCGCCCACCAGTAGTTGACCATGAAACCCGACATTCCGATGACCACCTGCGTGTACCATGGAAGCTGTAGCTCGGCATCTTCAAAAATCGTCTGCATTTTCGGGATCACGAAGACAAACAAAACACCAAGCATGAGGTTGACGAAAACCACCATGATGATCGGATAAAGCATGGCCGACTTCACTTTGGCGTTGAGTTCGTTTTCCGCTTCGCTAAATTCGGCAAGGCGCAATAAAATAACGTCGAGCGTGCCAGAAGCTTCGCCGGCTTCGCACATCGTGACGTAAATGTTGGTGAAAAGTTTAGGATATTTCTGCAGCCCTTTATGGAGCGACAGGCCCTCGTTGACCATGTTTTTTATATCGGTCAGCGCTTCCTTCAGCGTGATGTTTTCCACCTGATCAGAAGTGGCTGCAAGTGACTCAACGAGCGGAATATTTGCTTTCAGCAGGGTCGCAAGCTGTCTTGTCATTGAGGCCCGGTCTTGAATGCTGACGCCCCCGCCGATTCCGGAAGGCTTGCGCTTGCTGGCAGCCTTTGCTTTCACTTTGTCGCGGAGTTCGACGACGAAGATGCCGTCTTTTTTGAGCTTTGATCGCGCATTGCGAATATTATCCGCATCGACAGTGCTGCGCACATTCTTTCCGGATTGGGTGATCCCTTTGTATTCAAAAATCGGCATGCGCGCCTACACTTCTTTGAGATATCGACACTTTAGATATCGACCTGCGTACTCTGCAAAACTTCATCGATCGTGGTGAGACCCTTGAGAACCTTTTCGATGCCGTGATCGCGGAAGGTTTTCATACCGTCGGCGATCGCCTGCTTCTTGATTGTACCACCATCTCGCTTTTGCATGATAAGTGAGCGAATTTCTTCACTTACTAGGAGTAATTCTTGGATGATCGTCCGGCCTAGGTAGCCCTTACCGTTGCAAGCCTCACAGCCCACGGCTTTGTGAATCTTGCCATTTGCCACGTCTTGTTCGGTCAGTCCAAGAGAGCTGAGCTCAAACGGGGTCGGCTGATAAGGCGCCTTGCAATGCATGCACAGAACGCGCACGAGACGTTGGGCAACCACGCCCATGAGAGATGTCGCAATGAGAAACGGTTCGCAGCCGAAGTCGATGAGCCGCGGAAACGCACCTGCGGCATCGTTGGTGTGAAGCGTGCTCATCACCAAGTGACCAGTCAAGCTTGCGCTGATTGCGAGTTCGGTCGTCTCGAGATCGCGAATCTCACCGATCATGATAATATCGGGATCTTGCCGTAAGAACGCCCTAAGTCCTGAGGCGAAAGTCAGACCGATTTTTGAGTTCACCTGCACCTGACCGATGCCGTGAATTCGGTTTTCGACGGGGTCTTCGACGGTGAGAATATTGACTGTCGGATCGTTGAGTCGCGATAGGCACGCGTAGAGCGTTGTCGATTTACCCGAGCCAGTGGGTCCGGTGACGAGCAAAATTCCGTACGACCTCGTGAGCAAATCGTTGTTGAGCTTGTCGATGCTGTATTCAGAAAAGCCGAGCTGCTCGAGCGCCAAGATGACGTTTGATCTATCTTGCAAACGCATCACCAGGCGTTCGCCGTAGGCGGTCGGAACGCAGTTGAGACGAATATCGATGTCTTTACCGCCGACTTTGAGCGGAATTCTTCCGTCTTGAGGAAGACGTTTCTCGGCGATGTTCAAATTACCCATAACTTTGATCCGCGAGGTGATCGAGTTCTGAAGCTTCTTGGGTGGTTTGTAAATATCAAAGAGCACGCCGTCGATTCGAAAACGCACGACCATGTCTTTTTCGTAAGGCTCAACGTGAATATCTGAAGCTTTTTCTTTGACTGCACGAAAAAGGAGCGTGTTGACGAGTTTAATCACCGGGGCGTCGTCTTCGCCGGCGTCGAGAAGATCAATGATTGGTTCGTCGAGGTCGTAGTCCTCTTCTTCGATGCCGTCGAGACCTTGTAAGGCTGCCGTGCTCTTTTCGTAAACTCGATTGATCGCATCGATTAGGCGATTTTTTGTCGTCATCACCGGTACGACGCGTTTATTGAAAATCACTCGAAGATCGTCGAGCACTCGGGTGTTGAGCGGATTGGTCGTGAGCACAGTAACCTGCGAGGGCTCATCTTTGAGTGGCAGCACTTCATGTTTTTTTGCGTAATTGATCGGGATGTTTGAGATCATGTCGACAGAAATTTCCGAAACCGGAATGTCCTTAAGAAAATTAAGCCCGATCCGCGCACACATTTCGCTGACAAGTTCGTCGACCGGGCCACCCTCTTTATCGATCAAAACCTCGCGCAATGAACGGCCCCCGTCGAGCGTGAGCCGCAAGACGCTCCCCAGCTGCTCCTCGCTGAGGCTGGTGTTTTTCAGTAAAATAGTATCGAGCTGTTGGCCTGCCAAACTTTAGATCTCCATTCGTCCAGACTTATTTCTTTAACGAGCCATTTGTCGAACCGTTTGTCGAACCGTCGGTCGAACCACGGATCGGAGCGGAATCGGGTTCTGGCGGCGGTGCGCCCGATCCCCTTCGACTCGGGGCCAAGGGTGCGTCATCTTCGATTCGCGCATCGCCATTGGCCGCACGAGGAAGCTCATCGATCCTTTTACCGTAAGGATCGCGCCCGTCGAAGTTCTTTTTGAGCCAGTCGATCCGATCGTTGGTGATATGCTGCAAGACGCTGTGACTGTCATCAATGTTACGGATGATTTTTGGCGTCAAAAATACCACCAAGTTGCTTTTTTTAGTGTCATGTTTCTTTGACTTAAAGAGCCAGCCCAAGACTGGAATATCGCCGAGAATCGGAACCTTGATCTCGTCGACATCATCTTCGTCGTGCACGAGACCACCCAAGACCGCAGTGTCGCCATTGTGAATTGCGATATTGGTCTTCACCGAGCGGTTCGATACGTTCACCGTTGTCGCTGCGAGGTTGGCCGCTGCCGATTTCACGTTGGATGGCTGCTTGACGGACTGTTCAACGTTGAGCCTGACGACTTCAGAATCAGGCCGAATGAACGGTGTGACTTTGAGTTTAATCGAGACGTCTTCAAAGGTGTTGGAAGCCGTGGTGCTGTTGCCAACGGAGGCGGTCGTTTGGCCCGTTGCGATCTTGTCGCCGACTTCAATTTCTGCGGGTTCGTTATCCTGTGCCAAAATGCGGGGAGTCGACAAGATGTTCGTTTCGGTGTTTTGCTGAATCAGGTTGATGAAGGCCAAGAGGTTGGGAACGACGACCTGTGTACCACCCAAGTTCAGTGTCACCGTACTTGACGAGCCAAAGCCGAGGACGACGCCTGAATCTTTGGTTGGATCTAGAATGCTGCCGACGCCCGAAGTGAGGAATCCTGAGCGGCCGATGCCGTTCGGATCTCCGGAAAACGATAGGTAGTTTGGAGCCCAATCGCGTCTTCGATCGCTGACCATTTCCATAATAATGGCTTCAACAAAAACTTGATCTTTCGGAATGTCGAGTTTTGCGAGGATATCGAGCACCGTGTGGTAATCGATTTGGCTCGCGGTGATGACCAGCGAGTTGGTGTTTTTGTCGGGAACGATTTTCACGTCTCCACCAAAAATTGATTGGCTGTTGAGCGGCGTCGGTGCAAAGGGCCTGAAGCCTCCCTGCGCGGGAAATCCGCCAGCGCCGGGCTGACCGGCGGCACCTCCCTGTTGCGTGACACCCGAAAGCGTCTGGGCGATTTTCTCGGCTTCGCCGTAGCGGCAGTAGTACACAAACACGCCGCCAGCTTCGGCCGGGTCGAGTTTGTAGTCGAGTTTTTTGACCAGTTCGCGAACTTTTTGAATGCCAGCGGTGTTACCGACGACGATGATCGCGTTGGTTCGGTCGTCGGGAGCGACGAGGCTCATCTCTTCAGGTGAACCGCTGCCTGGCGCGTGCGTGGCACCAAAGCGCGGGATTCCCGCGCCAAACGCGGGTTGCCCCGGAAATCCACCGCCCGCTCCGGCCTTGGTGGGAGATTTATTGATAATTTGATTCACCAGATCAGCGATATCCTTGGCCTTTGCGTAGCGCACGATGATCACCGCAAGTTGCTCTTCAAAACCAGGGCGGTCGAGTTCGTTGATGATCTTCATGATGCGTTCAATATTTGAGCCATGGTCGGTAATGATCAGCGAATTGGTCGGCTCGTAAGGTGTCAGTTCGCCGTCGCGCGACGGGAGAATACGTAGGCGTTTGTTTACTTCTTCTGCTGAAATGTGCTTTAAATGAACGATCTTAGTGATCAGGATGTCGCTGTCGGGGTAGTATTTTCCCGAATACGTGTCGATTGAGTCGTGCATGGCGTTGCGTGCGCTCTCAACCTTCATAAATTTTCCGTAGGGGACAACGGTCATTTGGTTGACGGCAAGAGCCGCGAGAAAGGCCTTCCAAGCTTCTGCGACGGTGATTTGCGAGGGTGCGATGATGGTGATTTTGCCGTGCACGCTCGGGTCGACGATGAAGTTTTTGCCGGTCAACTGGCTCATCGCCTTAATGACATCGGTGATTTCGGCATTCGGATAGTCAAAGCTTTCGATCAGGTCAGGATAGTTTTCATTGGTGATGTCTTCAATCGATGCATCCGCCATACTTGGTTTTTTCGCGTCTGGTTTTTTTGCGACAGGAATTGGCGGAGCCTTCGCCGCGCCTGAGTTGCGGATGGCAGCGGTTGGGCCCTTCTGGGGCGTTGGAAAATGGCCGGAGTTTCCGGTGTTGTTATTGCCGAAGCCGCCGGAATTGCCACCGAAGTCGCTCGACCCATTGCCAGGATTGCCCTGCGGCTGAAATCCTCCCGGTGGCGGCGGCGGCGGCGGCGCCGGGTTGAACGTGCCTGGGGGTTCGTTGAGTTCGTCTTCGTCATTGAAGATATCTTGCGAGTCTTCAACCGGCACTTGCGCCCGCGCGATCGGGCTTGTCGCAAGCATCGCGGCTAAGCTCGCGACTGCGAAGGAATGCAAGGTCGCTTTCAATCTCAACTTTAGGGGCATCTTCATCAGACTCACCTTACTGCGTTATGTTGTACTGAAAATCGCTATCAGAACCGTTGCGTTCGACTCCTAAATTGATCATCGTAGCGCTTGAGCGAAGGGCGTTGTAGAGCTCCATCGCCTTGGCGGGACTATCGATCTTTTCGCCGTTGACCGCCTTTAAGCAGTCGCCCTTTTTAAGGCCGAGGCGCTCGTAGATCGAGCCTGGGGCAATATCGGCGAGGGTGTAGCACTCGATCACACCACCAGGACCGGTGCGCGGAATGGCGCGCGCCTGCTGCAGCAGTTCTGGCAAGTTGTTGGTGAGGCGAGTGATATCGTCGCGTTTGACTTCAAAGTCGGTGTCGCTGACTTTTAAAACTTCGCCGTTTTGAACCGGCTTGTTCTTTGCGGAGCCGAAGCTCACCTTGGAATCATCTTTGAGCTCAACGAACTCGCGATGGTTCGTGGTTTTATTGCGGAAGATAATTTTCGAACGACTGACTTGAATCAGCGTGGCGAGATTGTCAGGGATAATGCCACCAGGCTTTATCGAAAAAACATCGTTCTTCGCTTTGATTCCAACCGTCGCGATCGAGCGCGAGGGATCGGCGTGGACGATCGTTCCGAGAAGGACGATGCCAAGTTTGGATTCTACCGGTTCCGGATCGACGTCCTTATCTTTATCTGGGCCATCGTTTTTCTCGCCGAGGGCGACCGGAATTTTGCCATCTGAATTGAAGATGTTGCGGTCGCGAATGGATCCGTAACTTCCACTAGATCCTCCCGCCAGATTGAACGGACGAAGCTCAGGTGTGGCCGAAGGTGGACGGGCGGGATACATTCCGCCACGCAAAAGCAAAATACCCGCGTCGGCCAAAAAATAGCCGCACAAGATAAGTAATGCGAAAATCGCAATTTTCTCAACGGGCGGACGAGACATCATGTCGCCTATTCTGCCGCAAGTCCCAGTTTCACAGCACCATCTTCGCTCTGCGCTTTGGCCGCCACGCTCGACCGAGGGTCGGGTGCGGTGCCAATCCGCATTTCGTCGTGCCCCAAGTGTAGCAGACGTCTCAGCGCAGATTTGACTACTTTTTTTTGGAGCCCAGACTCCACGCCGGCGCCCATCGATGTTCTCGACTAAAATCGAGCATCTGGTCGAGCAGCTGGTCGAGCAGTTGGCATAAAACGAAATGAGTTCAATCAACCGGGAAAAAAAGACAGGGTGCCGTGACGGTTTTTGTTTTCGTGCCAATGGTCATTTCATCGTAAAACAGTCGCTATTGGCATCTGACGGCATTTCGAGGTCATTTCGTGAGTGGCACGGACGTTGCTAAAAGGCCTTCTTGTGTGACCAATTACGGCACTGATCAGGCGCTATCAAAAATCGCTTGTCAGTTCGTGAACGGGTCTAATGGCGAGGCAAAAACAACGAAGCATGTGGGTATCGGGGGATTTGGAAATGAGCAAGAGTGCATTGGTTTTTTCAGGACGTAACGGTTTAGACTTCATCGAGCTCCGTCAAGGTGTGGTAAGAATTCCGGAAGTGACACTTCGCCTTCGTGAAGCGCAGCGAATTTTCGATTCCAAACGTGAAGAGTTGAGCGAACGTGGCGAAAGCTCTGGCGTTGACCTGCTCAGCATGTTGGGCTCGGAAGACGATATGTTTTTTAAAAACATCCAGCTCAAAAGCCTCATTTCGGCAGTTGTTCAAGTCGGTCTGTTTGATCGTTATTGCAAGTCACAGAAGCGCCCCGATTTCATGGTGGGAAATTCAAATGGCGACTCCGCTATGCTGGTCGCTAGCGGCCAAATTACATTCCAAGCCATGGTCGAATCATCTCAGGCTCTCTCGGCACTTCGTCCAACTGAAAAAACTGTTATCAGCCTCGTTCCGGCATCTGCTATGCCACTCCTGAGCGGCTTAAGTTTGACGGAGTACAGTGCAATCGAAGCTAAAAAAGTCGAAGGCACGGCAGGTACCTTGTATGCTCCAATGAATGCGAGCTCAATGGACCTCCGCCAATTGATCACAATTCTGAACCAAGATCACGGCGTCTCGTGCTTCATCAATATGGGCCCAGCCAGCTCTCTTCGCGGTTCCGATTACCGCAATCTTGGTTGCGGAGATCTCGAGTCTCTCGACTCAATCGAGCTCGATCCAATGCTCGGATGGTTCTGGCGCAACGTCCGCCCGCAGGCGGTCGCACTCGCGCAATAAACTAACCCGCCTTCTTTAAAGCCGGAAGTTCACTCGGAGCGAGAACTTCCCCGAACAGGGGCCTTTCGCTATCGTGTTTGGCTAGCGAGCGGGCGATGGTCTTGAAAGCACCGGTTTGGTAGTCTTTCTCGTGAAGCTTGAGGAAAAACGAGATGTCAAATTTATCTGCTTGATCAGCTTCAACGAAGTCAAAGAGATCGTGAGCTATGATAAAGAGTGCCGCGAGCGGTGAGATTTCGCTCGATTTGAGGCCCTGCGGGAAACCAGATCCGTCGGGGCGCTCATGGTGTTGCGAGACGATGAGCTCGACGTCGGCTGGAACTTCGTTTAAGCTCCGCAGGATGCTCGCGCTGTTGTGACTGTGAGACACGATGAGATCGAGTTGCTCGGGAGTCAGAGTTGTATCTTCAAGTTTGTCGACCTTTGCAATTCTCGCGAGCTCGGGTTCCTTAAACGTGAAGTCGTGAAAGAGTGCGGCCATCACCAGCTTATGAAACGTGGTCACCGACGACCAGCCGACCAGTGCCGCGATCGAGCAGGCGACATCGGCAAGAAGCACGCTATGGTTAGAAACGTAGTTTTCGTCATTGAGACGTGAAGAAAAAATGAGGCGTGACAGTTTCGGACTGTATCCTACGGCCGCGATCGCAAGTTTGACGTTTTGGCGGGCGAGTTCTTTGACTTCCGCCGTGAATCCGATGCGATCGGCGAGCGAACGAATCTGTTCTTGAATTTCGCCGACCCGGTTCAAAAGGGTAGGGCTTCCTGGCTGCAGCCCGCTGTTGACTTCGAGGAGATGGCGAATATCGTCTTTGAGCTTCTCGATGAACTCGCCAGTTTCGTTTTTCTTAATATAGAGAAACTGAATTTTCTTTTTCTCGAGATACCGCTCAAGGTCGTCAGCTGTAAAGCTTTGGCCGTTGCGAAACATTTTGACGTATTTGCTTCCCGATAGGCGAATGTAGACGTCACTTAAGAGCGGCGTTACCCGCAGGAGCAACCGCACATTGATTGGGCAAAAATCAGCCGGGCTAAATGACCCTTGCACAGTTTCTTTTTGCAGCGACAAATCCGGAAAATAGCTCTCAAGAATCTGCTTAAATTTTTCCGAGAAATTTTCTTTGTCGAGATTGCCGATGACCTTGAGACCAGGAAAGCTGGCGCGCGGTTCAAGGCCCAGCGATCCGATGAGCAAAAGCGGAGTTCCCAAGTTGGGCTTTGCGAGATGAGAGTAGAAACGCTGTTCAGCCATGGTCAAATTGTCCGTTGGCGAGGCTTGCGAGGACTCGGTTCGATCGACAATGATCAGATCAAAGATTTCGCCGCCTCCGAGCAGATGTTGGGCGTCTGAGGCGCCGTCTGCAACTTCGACCCCGGTGATCAAGCTGTCGAGCCAGAATTTAAAGATCTCTCCCGCCTCGCTTGCAGAGAGAACCAAAAGAATTTTCACTTCCAAGCTCCCGTATCAAAATGGGATGTTAACCCATTCGCGTCTCTCAGCTTATCGGCCGAGAATCGCGCCTAATAAAGTGAGGATTCTCAGCTTGTCGGGATTCTCAGCTAGCTTTCGCTTTGACGCCAGCGTCTCTTTGTAGGCCGATTTTTTCGGCCACAACGTGTGCTTGGCGACGTACGTTGATATCACGGGACTCGAGAAACTGGCGAAGATCGGCCACCAACTCTAAAAAGTCTACGCGCGTATTGTAGTAGACTGGATCCTGAACGCTGTGGTGGAGCGCGATTTCACCCAAGGCGTAGAGTCCGGCCGTCACTTGCCCCGAGACCTGCGAATTCAACATGCGCCGCAATTTCTTGACGACCTTGGAATTGACTTCGCGTTTTCCCTCGTACGCCAACCAGTTGCCGGTGATTCGGTGGTCGAGGTCGAGATCAATTTCGAGCAGAGATCGCCATTGATCGGCCCCTTTTGTTTGGTCGAAATGGGTGATCGCTTCGACCGCATTCGCAACGACGCGCCGGTCTCGGCATTGCAAACACCTGGAAAGAGCGTTTCGCAGCGAGACTGAAGTGATCGTCTGCTGCCGCGGGAGTAACGTTTGAACGAGGCTAACGATCGACGCTATGGATTTAAACTGTTCATTTTGGGAGCTGGACTCTTGTTCGGAATACCTGAGCAGGTCGAGAAGCCATTCGCCCAACTCGTTTGCAATGGGTGGGACGCCAGCGGAATTCTCGGTTATCCGAATATCACGAAGTGAATCGGTTGTTTCTCTGAGTTCAAGGGGTGAGAGATCCGGAGTTTTGGATCTAAGCCAAGCAAAGATTTTGAGGATATCCGAGTCGGAGCGAAAGTATGCGAGGAGATTTCGATTTTGCCCAGCTGTGAGCAAGGTCTCAACTTGGGCAAGACTCTTTAGGCTTAAGAGATTTTTTGGTTCTGCGTAGCCTTTAAGCGAGAATGAACCCATTTGAGTAAATGAGGCGATTTCTCGCGCGTGGGCCTCGTGCCTTTCCTCGCAAACCACGGCGTTGCCATCTCGTTCAGTCACCTGGGCAAGAACGCGGACGCTTTCGACGAGCGGCGGCCCAGAGATTCCGTAGCCGTCAACCAACTGGCCGACTCGTAAGCGGCCTTGAGCAACGGCAGATTTGATCGTAAAACTGTGCCCGTGCTGGGCTTTGGTTTGCAGATCAAAGCGAGCGGCTGCCGAATTGATGTCGCGAATAGCCGCCAGAGCGAGCGCGGTGGAATTTTTGACCTCGTCATCTTTGAAATAAAAAATCACTTCGTCGCCGACAAACTCGTGCACGTAACCTTGGTAGCGTTCAACGATGCGACTCGTCTCTGTAAAAAACTGATTGAGCGTGAGGTAAAAGGGTTCGAGCGGAAAGTTGTTAAAGATCTCGGTAAATCCGTTGATGTCCGTGCGCACCAAAGTACAAGTGAATTCGTAAGGCGGCTTGCGCCCCGACGAGAGCTCACGAACCAGGGAGGGTGGAGTCTGTAAAAGCAGGGCATCTCGGCTTGATTGCAGCTGCTGATTCTGATCACTCATGGCGAGCATGCCGCGATTGAGGATTTCTGCTTCTCGCGAGTTCGCGTGTGCCGCCTGCGAACCCTTGCGCAGAGTCCGATCTTTGAGACGAGTGATTCCATTGATAATATCGCGAATGAAAAAAACGAAAGTTCCAATTGAAATCGTGAGAACGCCAATCAGATAACGCCAAATATAGCTCGCCTCGGCTCGGTACTCTGTTTTCAGGAACTCGTTTTCGTTATAAATAAGTCCGACGACGATTTGACTGCTGACTTGACCACTGACGGGTGTCGCCTGGGGTGTCCAGTCAATCTGATCGACGGCGTAATAAAACGCGCTGCCACGGTCTTGGGCAATATCGCGGACAACTTCATTGCTTTTCGCTTTGAGATTTAATCCGGCGATCAGTGCGGTCGAGCCAGCGCTGGTCGGCAGACTACTTAGATCTGCCTTGCCATTTTGCAAGATGATCCAGAAATCAATTCTCCCCATCTGCCGCCGGCTTTCCAGATATTGCTGAAGATCAACTTTGTTGGCGACGGCCCGTGAAATCATACGCGCAACCATATTTTCACCATTAAGATGGTCGGTGCGCGCGAAGAAGTCCTTGCGATAAAATTCAAGATTCCATTTTCTCTGAAAGTACATATCAAATGAAACGACGAGAAAAATGAGAGTGACGCTAAAGAGAAGGTAAATGGAAAGACGTTTCATTGATCCTTTGATCCTTCTTTGAAGACTAAGTGACCGAGCTGATGGTTGAATAAGAGCCAGTCGGTGGGATTATCGGCGTGGTCGCGGCGCCCTCCGCTGTCATCGATGACACCGATCAGGTAAGCCTTAAGCGAGCTCTGAACTTCTACATCCTCCACGGCGATGTGAATTTCTTCCGGATCAAGTAGCGTCATTTGCCGAATAAATTGCTGGCGGGCAAGCGAATTGCCCTTCTTTGCTTTTTCCCTCACTGCTTGCGCGGCCGGGGTGAAGCGAGCGGTCGTGTTACCGGCCTTCGGTAGTTTCGCGGCCGGGTCTGTCTTAGCCGCCGCATTTGCGTAAGGACTCTTAACCGCTCCCTGCGCTAGGACCTGCGGGTTGATTTCGGCCTCAGCTTTTGGCCGTTCCGCAGGCGTCGCGACCGCAGGCGTTTGGCTGCCGGTGGAGCCCTCGGCCGCACTTCCTGAACTCGCTGCTGGTGGTTTAGTTACGCTGACTCGAGCTTCATTGATCGATGCGAAAGCTTGGGTGCTCGCCGTCGAGGGATCCGCAATTTTTACTGCAGGTCTTACACCTGCCTCCAGGCTCGCCTGCGCAATCGACGTCACTTGGTACATAGTTGATGCCAAGGATTGAGCCTGGGCTTGAGCCTGAGAGCTAGCCGACGCCTGGCGATTGGCGGCCGCGGCTGGGTGATCTGTCGTGTTCGTCGGCACGGCACCGTGGGTTGCTTCGCGCGCCGCGGCTGCACCTGCTGGTGCAGATGATCCGGTGGAGGATGGGGCCCCCGACGTGCCGACCGCACCAAGTGTTCCAGCCGTGCTAGCGGTAGGGCTCGAAGAAGAAGAAGAAGAAGAAGAAGAAGAAGAAGAAGAAGAAGAAGAAGAAGA
>JAYTRM010000076.1:0-1852 GCA_043746165.1 Bdellovibrionales bacterium
TCTGAAGTTGTCTCTTTGCCATTCCGAAAGCAAACAACAACAACGCATAAACTTCAAGACCTTAAATAATAGTCTACGTATTTATGTGAATTGGTATTAGAGGGTCAGGCCTCAGAAGCTAGGATTTTCGGCTTCAGATCTGAAATCTTACGATCTTTGTCCTGATAACATGAAGAGAAGATGTCCGGTCTCATGTAAATCGACCGGTTTTCGCTGTTCAAATCTCACATAAATCGACCGGTTTTGGGCGAGTAAATCCCGCCTAAATCGACCGGGCGCATGCTGAAATTATCAGCATTCTTTCTCGCCTGATTCATTTCGTCCTAAGCTCCCTGTTGCACGATCAATCAGCAACAAGGGGCAACGCAATGAAACGATCTTCTAAGAGGAAGGCGAGCGAGAGAATGACTGTCGACAGAAAAATTATCGAGGCCTAGCATCCGGCCACTCACTCACCGCGCTTTCAAAATCATGTCTCAAGAGCAAAGATTACGTGATCAAGATCCGCGATCTGGGTCTCGAGCACGGTTTTATCGCACCGTCACCAGTTGCGAGTAAGCCGCATGTATTTACGTCAGGCCCAATCCCGATGCCGCCGTATCCGGAGGCATTGTTCGTATTTGCCGATGGGCGAAGCAACAAGGAATCAGAGACTGACCGCTTGCTTGAGGATAAGCGCGAGTGGATCAAAGAGCGACTCGATCTTGGATGGAGTCGGCAGACGGTTTTTGAAGAAATCGGACTCTCGGTTCCGAGAGCAAGCTTTTACCGGCACATCGATAAACAAAAGTTCATGGCAGGTCCCATTTGTAAAAACGTGATCGAGCTCATTCATCGCCCGGGCGAATGTCTGCAGGTGGATTGGGGCAAGCTCTTTGACGTTGTCGATCCGGTGACGAATAAAAATAAGACGGTTTGGATCTTTATTGGCGTCCTCGGGCACTCACGTTTTGAGATGGCCCGCGTGGTTGAGAAACTTGATTTTCGAACGACGATCGAGCTGCTGACCAGCATGTTCGAGGAGCTTGGCGGCGTTCCCGAGAAACTAACGACCGATAATCCGAAAGTGTTCACGAAAAAGGCCGATGATTACGAGCCAGAGATTAATCCAGCGTTTGAGAGATTTGCATCGGCCTACGGTTTTACGATCGAAGCTTTGCCGCCAGCCGATCCAAAGAAGAAAGGCAAAGTTGAGCGCATGGTGCCGGTGAAGCGTCGGCTCTTTGAATCCTTCGAGATCGAAACCTACTCGCTAGAGAAAGCTCAAGCGCACCTCGACCGAAAAATCGAAATTACGAACGAGCGCAAGCACGGCACTCACGGCCTTCGCCCGATCGACGTGTTCATCAACGATGAGGCTGCGAAGTTAAGAGATCTCCCGGCCCTTCGCTATGAGCCGGAGTCGATTACGCAGCCAACTGTTCGCGAGGACGGCTACGTCTTGTGCGACAAGAAATACTACCGCATCGACCCAAGGCTTAAGAAAGAGTGCGCAACAGTCATCGCGAGCTCGAACCTCATTTCGATTTACGTTAAGGGTCGCCTCATCGAGGTCTACCCTCGGATTACGGATCCGTTTCGAGCTAAAGACTGTAAGGATCACTTAAAAGAGCCGTGGGAGAAAACACTCGAAGATCACGGGCACTATTTAAAAAGTGCGCGCGCAATCGGCACTGATGTTGAGCGATTTGTTTCGATTGTTCTCGCTCGTGGCGATGGCTTCGTCGACACAAGAATCGTGTGGAGCATTTTAACTCTCAACAAAACCTACACCGACTTCGATGTGAACAAAGCCTGCTTTGGCGCTCTCGAGCTCTCTCAAGTGAATGCGAAATGCGTGCGCCAGATTTTA
>JAYTRM010000077.1:0-3821 GCA_043746165.1 Bdellovibrionales bacterium
AGAATTCAAAATTAACAACAGTGCGCACGAGGGTACAATTTTTTTATCAACTCAGACTAGATTAAAATCCCTTGATTTCAGAGTTTTGCAAGTGGCTCGCTTAAGTCCCAATTCATCATTCGTGCGAGAGGAATAAACGGCAGACCGTCGAGGCCGGCGCCGATCAAGACCAGATGGATGTTGTGCACCCAAGGCTCGAAAAAAAACTCCTCGGAGCTATCGGCACGGCCGAACGTGCGAAGGCCGAAATCCGCGCCTTTAAGCCGAACCGAAACGCCAAGCCGCGGGGCGCCCTGACCAGCGGGAATTAACAGGTCGAGTTCGCGGCTTCCTGCACGCTCAAACAACACGTCGATATTTCCATGGCAACCGGTCTGGTAGCCCATCAAGCGGTCATCTTCAGAAATCGTACTAAAAGATTTAAGGAACGGAAAATCGTGGACTGCTGACTCACGGGCTAACTTTTCGATTGATGCTTCAAGACAGCCCCCGCTGAGAACCCCGCAGGCGAGACTATCGCGCGAAACCCATTTTTTTGCACCGACTCCTCGATAGTTGGAACCACGCTTTGCGACCACCGTGCACAAGATTAAATCTTCGCGGGCCGGATGATTTTCAAAAAAACGACGCAGCTCCGCAAGATCTTGCATGGGCCCACAGTAACAATTTAGCCCTGCAAAGGAAAGCCGGGAAATGTAAAGCATTGACGCCTTTTAAAGCTGGACTCTACTTTAGAACACACAACATTTTATGGGAGTTATATTTTGTGGACCTCTCGAGCCAACCCAAAACTCAGATTCATTTAAAAGTTGAACAGCTTCGTAACGGCGAAAATCCGCAAGCGCTATGCCGTCTACCTTCGGGCTGGGCACTGCTCGGAGACAGGCAGTTTTTACCCGGCTATTGTCTTATTTTTCCAGACCCTGTCGTAGCGAACCTCAACGCGCTTAACGTCGACCAACGAATGATTTTTACCCGCGACATGTCGTTGATTGGAGATGCCGTGCTGCGAGTGACGGGTGCGGCGCGGATCAATTACGAAATTCTTGGCAACGCAGACCCGGCGCTGCATGCGCATGTTTTTCCCCGTTTTCACGATGAGCCCGAAGCTTTAAAAACAAAATCCGCTTTTTTTTACGACTGGGATGCGGCACCGAAGTTTGATTTTAAAATTCATCGCAGAGTCATGACTGATATCGCCCATGAACTTCATAGACAGATGATTGCACTTGGGCTGAGCTGTGAAGTCGCCCCGCAGTTAATTTAACATCGACTCTGGCATCGACTCTGGCATCGACTCTAACAGCGGCCGCGATCGCAGCGACGGCGTGCCCTACCCGAGCGTTTAGGAGGAGGAGGCTGCCGACGTGAGCTATTTTGCTGATAGCGTGGTCGGGGCGCCCCGCGGGTGGCATAGGGCGCGACGGGAGAATTCGATCGCACGGCCGGGTTTTGCCGGTACGTCACGGGACGAAGTGCGAGTGGACGAGGCATGACCGGCCGGTTAGGAACAGCCGACCACGGTGTCGGGTTGGTTCTCAGATTCGGGTTGGTCAACTGGGCGGTTTGAACCTCATTTACAGCAGGCGTCATCACGGCGTTAAATTGGTTGGCCCGGGTTGAGCCCGGTGCGTAGGCGTAGCTTGGCGAGAGAATCACGATTTGTTTTTGATAGCTGACATATTGCCGCACAGCATAGAATTGGACGGAACTATTTCCGCCGCCGTTAGGCGCAGATCCACCAACACTCGAGCTTGCGATCAGGGGCGGTGGTTGAATTTCTTCCGGAGGCTCGGCCGCCGCGAGGTCAGTCGTCTTAGGCGCCGTGCCAGTTTCTTCGAATTCTTGATAACGTCTGACTTCCTGAGTGAACGGTTCGCTTGCGAGTTTGCGGATCAAGTCGGGATCTACGGCTTTGGATGCCTGGTCGCAAGTCTGAAATTCAACGCCGATCTTGGTGTAGGCAATGATTCCGGTTGTCGTCGTTTCAGCGAATCGATCTTCAACTCGAGTCCCTTTGGGAACCATTGAACATTCGTTGGCGAGATCTTCGAGTGCGACTCCCGAGGCCTTAAATTCCGCGTTCTCAGTTGTACCCGACTCACCTCGGCCCACGTAGATAATGTAGCCGTTATCGATGGTTCGGGTCGGTTGTTGCGTCCAGCTCGGAGGTCCATTGGGTTTGGTCTCCTTCGAGCTGCACGCGAGCAACATGGAAATAGAAAGCGCAACAAGTGCCGAGTTTCGAGAAAAAATCATATCACTGCTTCGTCACCGTCACAGCCGCACACCAGCTGTAACCGATTTGCGGGTTGCCAACGCCGGAGTAGCTCGGGGCCGAAACGGAGTACGGCTGATCGATCTCGACGCCGCTCGCGATGATGGTTCCGCTCGCTAAAATGCGGTTGATATCGCTGATGGCGTTGCCTTCAGACACCTGTTCGCAAGCTGCGAGCAGGTAGCTCTCGCCTGCCTTAAGCAACCGAGGCGCACCTGGTGAAGCTGGTGGGGCCATTGTGGGTGTGGTCGTCGCCAAGGCAGCGGCTGACAGCAGAAGGGCCGATAAAGATAAAACAATTTTCATTTATTCCTCCATTTGACCTTCAGGATTGTCAGTTCGACTACGAATGTCAAGGGAGACCCGGCGGAAACGCCGCGCAGATGGCCAGACGTCAGTATTTGGTGATTTTCATGAATTACCGATATGACTCACAGAGTTGTCAATTGCCGCCCTCGCGGGATCCACGGACAATTCCGAAAATGTCAAAGCCTAAGTAATAAGGGGCCGAATCTCATGAGTCGTTTTTTTATCGCAGTTGCAGCAGTTGCACTACAATTTTTTTGTTTAGCTGCTCAGGCCACCGACGCCTGGCCCTTACCGCGACCAAAATTAGTCGTGGTCGTGGTCATAGATCAGTTCCGCGCTGATTACCTCATCCGCAGCCGCAGTCAGTTCTCAGTCGGAGGCTTTCGCGCCCTCATCGAGGGCGGTGCCTACTTTCCCTTTGCCGAATATGACATTATGCAGTCAATGACGGGACCGGGCCACGCCACCATTCTTACCGGCAGCTATCCCTACTTGGCAGGAATACCGATCAACGACTGGTACGACCAAGATCTTCACGATTCAATGTACTGCACAGAAGACCGCAGCTTTGAGACGGTCGGTGCTCCCAGCCGCCCCCACGTCGGCACTTCTCCGAAAAACCTCATCGGCACGACACTCGGAGACGAAATCAAAAATGCCGGGCTCACCTCAAAGCAGATTTCGATTGCACTGAAGGACCGCGCTTCTATATTGCTCGGAGGCCACCGCGCAGATCTAGCGATCTGGCAAGACAACGCGACAAAGAAATGGGTGTCGAGTCGTTACTACATCAAAAAAGGCGATCTCCCCTCTTGGGTTCAGGCGCTCAACGCTGACCCTAAACTTGCTTCTTGCGACACCTCCACTCCCTGCGGGCTCGAACTCACCGAAGCTGCAGTTGAGAGCGCAATTAAATCTGAAAACCTCGGCTCCGGCACGGGCACCGATCTCCTGACGATCAGCTTTTCAAGCCACGATTATACGGGACATAAATTCGGCCCAAATTCGCCCGAGATTGATCAGATGACTTTGAGCGAAGATCACATGATCCAACATCTGCGCAGCACTTTGGCACATCAGATGAAGACCGGGCTCAAAGATGTGGTCTTCGTGCTCACTGGCGATCACGGCGTTGCACCGGCCGCCAGCTATTTGCAAAATACCGGAATTGAGTCGGGCCGTATTGATGAGGATGGTCTTCGCCTCGATATTGAGGCACAGCTCAATTTGAAGT
>JAYTRM010000078.1:0-7047 GCA_043746165.1 Bdellovibrionales bacterium
CTCACGCGACCAGCGCGAACCGGTACACGCGTGGCTCTGCAAGGGCTCGGCAATGTCGGATATCACCTGGCAGAATATCTCGCTAAAGAACAAGCCATCATGACAGTCGCTGACATCGATGGAGAAAAAGTAAAGCAGGTCTGTGCCAAATTTCACGCCACACCCTCTACGCCCGAGGACATCATCAAGACCGACTGCGACGTGCTTGCTCCCTGTGCACTGGGCGCCGTGATCAACGACAGCACGATCAAGCAAATCAAAGCCAAAGTCGTCTGTGGCGGAGCAAACAACCAGCTCGCCGAGCCCCGCCATGGCGATCAGCTCCGCGAACTCGGCATCCTTTATGCGCCGGATTATGTGACAAATGCTGGCGGACTGATGAATGTTTTTGTCGAGCTCGAAGGTTACTCGCACGACCGTGCATTTGATAAAACCATTCAGGTCTACGAGAATTTGATGAGAGTTTTTGCCGTCGCCAAACGCGACGGCATCGGCACGCACCTCGCCGCCGACCGCATGGCCGAAGAGCGCATTTCGGTGATCGGTAAGCTCAATCAGACTCACCAAGGCACCTCTTCAAGGCCGTTTTCCACTCTTCGTGAGGTCAAGAATCGGTAGTGGTCGCGGTATCGCGGTTCGGTCATGGTGGCAGTGGACAGACAGATTTTCGTTTCGAACCGAAACCAAAAACCGAACCGATTCCGCATCCGATACCGTTGCTGCGACCGTTACTGCGACCGCTGCCGCTACCGTTTGTTGACAAATGAGGGGTGGTTCGCAATCATGCCTTGCGACAAAAGAAATTGGGAGACCTTGACGTGGCTGATGTGACCTCTCGCAATCCGAGTTCTTCGACATCCTCAAATAAAAATGCAAACCCGACGGGCGGGGGCGATGGTCAGAAAAAACACATCGATCTGAACGTCCGAGATCCTGATGCGTTTCAAGGCTCAATGGTTGGGGCCTGGGCCTGGCTCGAAGACAATGCCAACGCGGTCTTTGCTCTCTTTGCCTTGTTAATCGTCGGGGCCATCGGTTATTCCGTCATGAACTGGTGGGGTAAACACGAAGAGAAGAAGGCTCAGGAGAGCTTCTACCAAATCGAGCACCAGTACACGAAAATCAAAGAAGACTTCGAGCTCGGCAAGATGAGGGCATCCCTGCCAAAATCAGATAAACCAGACGATCTGAATAAGGTCGGAAAAATCGCCTCTGGCGACCTCAGCAAAGATTATGGCACGGTCATCAGCGACTTCGAAAAGCTCGCGCGCGACAATCCGAAAACCAGCGCCGGCGCCCAAGCAGCTATTATTGCGGCGAGCATTTACCTCAGCTACAATCAGCCTGATAAAGCGGCCGACGTGATCCAAATTCCCGTTAAAAACCTCGGCGAAAAACAGCTCCTTGCCAACTTGGCGCGCGATCTTTGGGGAAGCGCTCTCGCCACCAAGGGCGATTGCAAAACTGCGATCGCGACCTGGAAGCCTTTAATCGACACTGCCGCCGCAGCGTTTTTAGCCGGTGATGCAAGCTTGCGCTCCGGGCTTTGCTTTGAGACTCTTGGCCAAGCCGACGAGGCCCGCAAGATGTATGAAAAGGTTTCAAATAGCAAACCTCTCGATGCCGGAGCGTCAGAGACCGCAAAAATCCTGCTCCGCGCTTTGGATCTTAAAACCAACGCCAATTCCGCTTCGCCGCAACCTACGCAGCCAACCAAAGGTTGATCGGCGGCTGAATGGCGGTCGAATGGCGGTCGAACGGCGAATTGAAAAGAGCTGAGCCAAAGGTTGACAGGAAGGTCCAAAATGCTTCGTCAGGTTAGTATTTTCATCCTCGCTGCGATGACGCTCTCGGGCTGTTCCCATTTTCAGTTCAGCGGAAACGAAGAAGGGCGTGGGCTCATCCTCGAAAATTCCTGGGCGCGCGACACCACGAAAAAGGACTTTCTTGGCTTTCGCCGTATGAACCGAATGACTCCGGTCATTTCGGGCGACATCCTCATTGAGGCCAACGCCATCGATGGGCTGCTCGCATACAACCGAAAAACTGGTATTCAGCTCTGGCGTATTGATCTCATGGGCGGAGTCGAGGGTGGCGGGCAGATCGCGGGCGATAAATTCTACTTCGGCGCAAGTGACGGAACATTTTACTCCGTCTCCGTTGAGACGGGGAAAGTGGAATGGACCTTTTCGGTCCGAGCCGAAACCCTGGCGGCGCCAACCGTTGAGGCCGGAGTCGTTTATTTTCAAAGTGGAGCGGACATCGTTTTTGCGCTCGACGCTTCGACCGGCAAGCAGCTGTGGACTTATAACCGGCAAGTTACCGGAAGCCTTTCGATCCGTGCAACCACTCGCCCGGTTGTTGCGGGCGAACAACTTCTCGTCGGATTTTCGGACGGTTTTTTTGTCTCACTTAAAAAGCGCGACGGCACTCTGATGTGGGAAAAGAAGCTCGGCAAAAGCAATCGTTTCCGCGACGTCGATGCCACGCCTGTGGTAGACGGGACGAGCGTTTATGTTGCCAGTTTCGATGCGGCTCTTTACTCCCTCGAACTCGAAAGCGGCGAAACCAATTGGATGATCGAGGGTGGCGGCTACTTGCCAGTCACCCCAGGACAAGGCGCTTATTCCGGGGAGTTGTTTTATGCTACCGCGGATGGCAAAATTCTCGTGGTCGACAAGAGCAACGGTAAACTTGCCAGATCTATTGAAGTCGCCCATGGCATTGCGACTCAGCCGGTCTTGTATAGATCGTATTTGATTTATGGTGAATCTGAAGGCGCCTTCGTGGTGGCGAGCCCGTCAGATGGCCGAGCGATCGCAAAGTTTTATCCTGGGGACGGTATCGTAGCTAAACCTGCGTTAATTGAGTCGACAGCTGAAGCCTACTTCATCTCGACCGCTGCCGCAGTTTATGCACTGAGATTTAATTATTTTCGACCAGCAGAAAGGTTGCCATGGCAAGAAAAGCCACTCTCTCTTTGAGTCAGCTGGGAGTCTTTGCGATTTTTTGCCTGATTCTCGGCGCCTGCACCGATGGGCCTTGTCACACAATCAAACATCCAGAACTTATTCAGCAGCAGCAAGTCGCAAGCCTCGATCCTCCCCCTGCGGCTGGCGCTGATAAGGCACCTGACGTAGCACTTCCGCCGGGTCATATTCTCGTGGCAAAGCCGGATGGCAGCACTCAATGCGGAAGACCCAATGGCATTGCACTTGACGTCATGGAAAAAGACCTGGGCAGCATCAAGGTCTACTCAAGACAGAATCGCTCAGACAGCAAGATGCATGCACTCATGTGCGGCTCGCCGACGGGCAAGATGAACGTCTACGAAATCCAGGTCGAAAGCCTAAAAAAAGCTGAGGAACAAGGCTTTAAGTTTCTGCCGCCGAACTAATTACAAAACACGAATGATCTTGCTCCCAATTTAAACATCAGTTGCAAATCGATTCACGCATTCAGCGCATTAGGGATCACGCGCACTTCGGAGAACTCGAGGCCGGAGCGATCGAGTTGCACCGACTGAAGCTGTTCGGCAGCGCGCGTGAGACGCTCGGCTTTATCTGAAGCTGAAAATAGCGCACTCACTCTTATAGGAGCTGGGAAGTGAGCCAATTTTCGACTTTCAATCCGGCAACTCGTCCGAAGTGCTCAACGTTATTTGTAACGACGGTGAGGTTTTGCGAGACGGCATGAGCAGCAATCAGCATGTCTAGCGCACCAATTAACAGCCCTTTGCCTTTCAGTCGATTGCGAATTTGGCCATGAAAACTCGCATCTGCTGCCGTAAATGATAGGATTGCGACTGGAGCAAACATTTTCTGTAGACTAAACAGGCGTTTATCAGGACTAGAACTGAGGCCAACCCAAGAGTGAAGTTCAGCCCATGTGACCGATGAAATTGCGATTTCACCTGCTTTGATTTTGTAAAAACGCCTTCGGATCACATCAGAGTTATTTTTCACAATATAACTGCATGTGTCTGTATCGAGAAGGTACTTCACTCAAGGTTCCTTGCGTTTAGGCTGATCTTGGTGGCGCTCTAGTGGTTCTAGATCTGAGAGCTCCTTGGCTCCCTCAAAGAACACTACCCAGGGATCATTGAGCGGGTACAAGAGCACGGCATTGCCAACGCGGCCTACGCCAATTTCCGAGCCTTCAAAACGATAATCTTTAGGTAGCCGCACAGCCTGACTTCTGCCGTTTTTAAAAAGTTTTGCCGTTGGCAATTCCAATTCAGTGCCTGCGGCTTTTGGCGAGCGCGGTTGCTTTTTTAATGCTTTAGACATTAAGGCCTCCTTGATATATATCATAGTATATACCATATTATTAAGAGAAAGCAACTCTGCAATGGACGTCTTCCTTGGGCAGAAATCCGCCCGCGCCAGGGGCCGGGCACAAAGTGAGCACAGATGGAAAGCCTTCATTCGAGAATAGACGCCACCGGGTAAAACAGCGTCATTGGATCCGCTAATGAGGGCGTAAAGCCGAGCTTTAGATAAAAATCCTTGGCGGCCTGATCTTTCGCATCGACGATGACCGCGTAAACACCTATCTGTCCACAAACCGCCTTCACTCTCCTAAGTGCATCGACGACCAGAAATTTTCCAAGCCCCTGTCCTCTGGTTGTGACGTCGACTGCAAGACGGCCGACGTGAGCAGCAGGCACCGGATGCCTTGGTAGTCTCTTTTGAATCCCTTCTGGGAAACTCGAGAGATCGACTTGGGCCATACTTTGCGTGTAAAAACCGAGGACGCGCTTTTTCTTGTCTCCTGCCTCAGTGGCAACGAACGTGCGGCTAACGCCTTTGTCTTGGTTTTGCCGGGCATGACTCTTTAGGAACTTGTTTAGCAGGTCAGTTCCGCAATCAAATTGGTCCCGATTAAAGCTGCTATCCAGAGGGTGAATTTCAAATTGCATCAGATTTTAGTAACAACGCGAGTTTTATACTCGGCGAAAGCATCCTTCATGGCCTGATTCGGCACCGGCGGGTTGGCCAGAAGGTTTAAAAAAAGCTCCGAATCTGCCCGCGTGAGTGAGAGGGTTTCGACACTCGCGAGCTCGCGCCTTGCGGCCTTAAGAGCGTTCTCAAGCATGAAGGCTGAAGCATTTAGGCCAGCAAATTCGGCTGCCTTCTCAATCAGGCGCTTGTCTTTTTCGCTCACTCGGATATGGAACTTATCCTCTTTCAGATGCGTCTCTTTTTTCTTAGCTCGTGCGCCCATAAATCACCTCTTCGTGATCTTGCATTAACGTGGCGCTTTTGTCCACACATTATTATAAAACATCACTACCTCCGCCGAACCTAAATTTGTGACTTACAAACACGCGATATGCTTAAATAATTGAAATCATTATGCTTTACTCGGAAACAGCGATTCAAAGTAAGCCATAAGCTGACTGGCGTTTGAAGTCGGCTGGCGAGACTTTATGGAGATACGGCAGATGACAACGGCAGGAGCGGCAGCGGAAGTTTTTTGCTCACGACAAGCTTACGAAAGCGATCGATGCCTTCGGGTTCATTTCCGTTGGCGTGAACGAGGACTACAGAACCATTTTGAGGATTCTGACCTTTGGCGAGCCACGCATTCGTACCAAGATTAATTAAATTGAAACTGATCAGCCCTTGAAGCAATTTCGAATCTGAAATCAGCCCCGGAAAGCGAAAATAAACCGAAGGCGTCACGCCGCGTGAGATCAGCAGAGTTTCGGTTCGCAAAATTTCGCGATCCATCTGCACGCCGGGCGTTCGCAAAAACGTATCCTCATCCTCGGCATCAGGGTCGAAGGGATGCCGGTAGGAGTGATTCACCCACGTGACGTCGAGTCGACCACTGGCCACCTGAGATTTCAGCCAGAGAAAGTCGTCCTCATGTGCGTTCAGCCAAGTCCCAGCAACCGAAATAGCAATTGGAACCGGAGTCTCAAGCTTTTCCAGATCGGTATAAAAACTCCGGTCGAGCGGCTTTTGACTGGGACAAAGATCAGACGTGATGATTGAACCTTTTATGGCGATCTCCGATTTTCTAAGTCCGGCATCGGCGAAAAATTCTTGCTTGGATTTCTCTTCTGGTTTTTGGGGTGGAGAGGAAATTCTTTGCACGCTTTCAATAAGGCGATCTTTTTTGACGGGCTGGCAGCGAAAACAATCCTCCCGATCAATTTCTGAATGCAGATTTGCTAAGTCGGTGAGCAGGAGGTAGGACGTGCCCTGGACTTTCATTTTTCGGGTCGCAATCCAAGATTTCATGCCAGGGCTTTGGGCTGGTACCGAGTTGGGAGTCGATCGGCACTCGAGTTCTACCGGCGCTAAACCCACAACCGCGATGGCTTTTGTTTCGGTATCTTGAATGCCGCCCGGAAAAAGATGACACTGAGCGGGTGATGCGGCGATCGTCTTTACGGAATTTTGCGCCCAAGTTCGTCCGACGACGATTGCTGAAACGGTCATAATGATGACCGCAAAGACAATGACCAAATTGAACTTCTGTTGGTGATTCGGCATTTGGAGAAATTCTAGCATGGCAGAAAATCAAACGCACTTTTCGATCCGAGTCACAGACCAAGCTGACGGACCAGAGGGTCAGGTGATCCAAAACCATCTCAGAGCGGAAGTGGAGTTGGAATTTGGTGCGGCCGATCGGCAAAGCTTTTTAGCTGTCGTCGAAGATTCAAACCACGAAATCTGCGCCGGACTGCGCGGATTCTCGCATTGGTCATGGCTTTATATTAATCAACTTTGGACTTCAAAATCGCATCGCTCAAGTGGTCTGGGCCAGAAGTTGATCGCAGCAGCAGAAGCTGAGGCGCATAAACGGGGTCTGAGCGGTCTCTATGTCGATACCTTTAGCGACCGCGCGAGGCAGTTTTATCTGAGAAATGGCTTTGAGGAATTCGGCAAAATAGCCGGATTTCCACCTGGATTTTCGCGTTATTTTTTAAAGAAGGAGCCACTTGCAAAACTCTGAAATCAAGAGATTTTAATCTAGTCTGAGTTGAGAAAAAATTGTACCCTCGTGCGCACTGTTGTTAATTTTTGAATTCTA
>JAYTRM010000079.1:0-8850 GCA_043746165.1 Bdellovibrionales bacterium
TGTCTGCTATTTCTCGTTAGGATCGAGTTGAAGTCAAAGATAGCTCTACAGCGACCCACAGTTAATTTGTCTGATAATTTATCTGACTAATGGCGTAACACAGTCAACAGACGTTATCCAACGAAACTACCTTGGCCCTGGTTAGGCGCTAACTGGGCCCTAACTCGGATAGATGACGTCGTCAGTATCCGCCGCAACTTCAATCGGCGTACCCAATTCCACTCGGCGATAAGACCCCGGAGATTCAAGGATTCGGCCGACAAGGCGGTTCATGACGTCGTGGCCGGCCTTATAGAGCACCAGATGTCCCATGAGTGGCATTCCCAGCGTGACAAGATCACCGAGGGCATCGAGAACCTTATGGCGGACAAACTCGTCTTCATAGCGTAAGCCTTCTGGATTCATCACACCATTGTCATCGAGCACCACCGCATTGTCGAGACTCCCGCCGCGGGCCAAGCCTTGAGCCCTTAACGCTTCGGCGTCTTTGAGAAAACCAAAAGTTCGGGCCCGTGACAACTCGCGGGCAAAGGTCGTTTCGTTGATATCAAGATCCAACCGTTGGCGGCCAATCCCTTTGTGCTGAAAGTCGATCGTGCACGTTACGCGCAGCCCGTTATACGGCACGACATACGCGTGCTTATCGCCGTCACCGTAGAAAATTGGCTGAGTCACATAGGCATACTTGCGAGTCTCTTCTTGGTCGGTTAGCCCGGCTGCTAAAAGTGCTTCCATGAAAATATAGGCGCTGCCGTCACCGATTGGAATCTCCGGTCCCGTGAGCTCAATGAGTAAATTGTCGATTCGAAACGCAGCCAAGGAAGAAAGGCAATGCTCGACCGTCGAGATCGAAAAAAGTGGTCCGCCAAGTGTCGTTGCCATTTGCGTTGCTCTGACGTTGGCAGCCGCAACGGCAATCGCCGGTGCGCCTGGAAGATCGGTGCGTATAAAGTGAATGCCCGAGTTCACCGGGGCCGGTCGAAATGTGAGCGAATTGGCCTGGCCCGTGTGTAGACCGATGCCCTCAATCGAAATTTTTTTGCGGATTGTTCGCTGAAATAACACGGTTGAAAGCCTTCCCTTAGATGATGCCAGCACTTCAGTGGTTCAGTCGGTAGCGAGATCACAATTGTTTTCGGAAAGTTCACGAGCTGTTCACGCACTCTTAGCCTAGTGCTGACCAACGAAGAAGCAATCCGGGTGCCACGCCGAAGCGAAGAACGGCCCCAAAACAACGTCCGTCTGGCCAGGCCAAGTGACGGTCCAAATCCTTGATTTAATTGCCTAATTAGACCCTCTTCAGAAGGTCGAGGTTGGCGCAAATGCCTTCATCTCAATCGGCCGAGGAAATCGCTCAAATACCTGCCAAATTAATACAAGATGAGTTGCAAAAATACCACACCCCTGTGGACGAGAAACAACATACAATTGTGCTGAGGGAGTCTAGGTGGGGATCATCCGCAGAAAACTTTTGAAGCAATTTCTGGTCAAATTCTTTGCTCTAGCCTACGCGCTTATTCTTGCGACGGGCTGCTCGTCGAGTCCGTCGGTGAGGAGTGGAATGCAATTTGGCTCCGACCCGCAATTGGCGACAAGCTCAATGGTCGACAGTGCAGCCTACGGCGCCGACGGATTCGCTTACTCCAAGCCCATGTCCAAGAGACCAGCCAATGACTTCGTGTTTTTCTTTAAGCACTGCGGGCAGGTTAGCAATCGCTCCTGGTACTCCAAAACCGATTACGACTGCGCTTACCCCTGAGATAGCCCCTGAGATAGTAAGTGCTGCTTAGCGAGTTCAGTGACGACTCTGCCACGCGGCGTTTTTTGAATGAGTCCTTCTTGCAGAAGATACGGCTCATACACCTCTTCAAGAGTGTCTTTTTCTTCACTGAGAGCGGCTGAAAGTGTTTCAATTCCCACTGGACCACCGGCAAATTTCTCGTGAATCAAAGTCAGGATTTTGCGATCCATATCATCGAGCCCCAGATGATCAACCTCGAGACTATCGAGCGCAAACTTGGCCAGCGGCTCGGAGATCTCGCCGTCGCCTTTGACTTGGGCATAATCGCGCACGCGCTTGAGAAGTCTGTTGGCGATTCGAGGCGTGCCGCGCGAACGGCGCGCAAGCTCAATTGCGCCGCTATCTGTGATCGCGGTACCGAGAAGACTGGCTGAGCGCCTGACGATCTGAGACAGCGTGGCTTTGTCGTAAAACGTCAGTCTCTCAACGATGCCGAAGCGATCGCGGAACGGTGAATTGAGCAATCCCGCACGCGTGGTTGCGCCAATCAGAGTGAATGGCGCCAATTGAAACTTCATGGTGCGCGCGCCAAGTCCGTCACCGGTCATGATATCGATATAGAAGTCTTCCATTGCGCTGTAGAGATACTCTTCGACTACAGTGCTCAGACGATGAATTTCATCAATAAACAAAACACAATTAGGCTGGAGCCCCGTGAGAATCGCGGCGAGGTCACCTTTTTTTTCAAGAGCTGGCCCCGAAGTCGTACGGATCGTCACCCCCAGCGCGTTGGCGATGAGCGATGCCAAAGTGGTCTTCCCCAATCCTGGCGGGCCGGTGAGTAAAACATGGTCGAGGGGCTCACCTCGCGCTCTTGCGGCGGCCACAAAGACCTTGAGTTTTTCTTTGACCCGATCTTGCCCGGGAAATTCGTCAAAAGTTTTGGGCCTGAGACTATTTTCCCAAGTTTGCTCCGTAGCAACAGCAGCTCCCCCGAGGAGAGAGCGGGCACCGAGCGTCGCATCGAGCTGGGCTGCTGCATCGAGCGAGACCTCGCGAGTGTAGCGGCGTTTCGAATCATGTGATGCTTCCATTCACCCTCCCTTTCAGTCGACTGGCGGTTAAAAGGACCCCGAGAGAACTTGCAACGCCTGACGGATTCCAACCTGAACTTCGATTGGATCGGGAAGGTCGGCGACGACTTTTTCGGAATCCTGAAGTCGGAAGCCGAGATTAACCAAGGCCGAAAGAACCTCAGCGCGGCTCCCTGAAAAACGCGGCGCCTCGCGAGAACGCGTAACCGCAGTCGAATCTTCGGACAAAACCAACTTTCCCTTGAGCGCCAAAATCAGCTGCTCGGCCGTTTTCTTTCCGACCTTCGGGAGCGTCGCGAGCGACTTGACATCTCCTGAATCGATCATGAGTCGCAGCGTTTCGAGCGGAGCGGCTGAAATGATTTTCATCGCCATTTTCGGCCCGACGCCGTTAACCTTAAGCAACGACGTGAACATTCTTTTCTCGGCTAAATTCGCAAATCCAAACAACGTGATCGCATCTTCGCGTACATGCGTAAACACCCAAACTTGAATTTCGCTAGGCAGCTGGCTCGAGTGCGAGGTTGATGGCTCAGCTACTTCTGCGGCTGTTGCGAGATTTAAGACCGAGCTTGAAACTTGAAGCTCGTAACCGACGCCCGCAACTTCGAGGACGAGTGAATCGTCGGTCGTGTCGATCACAAAGCCTTTGAGATATCCAATCATCGATTCGCCTCTTTCTCGCGTGCCAGTTGACGAAGTAATCCCACTTCGACTTCGATGAGCCGGGCATGATAGACGGCCAGTGCCAGCGCATCGCTGGCATCGGCTTGGACATTGAGTTTCAAGCCCAATGTTGTGCCGAGAATCATCTGTACCTGATCTTTGCTGGCCGCACCACTTCCGGTGATCCCCTTTTTAACTTTTCGCGCTGAATATTCAAAAAGTCGACATCCAGAACGCACCGCTCCAGCCAGAATCACTCCGCGCGCGTGGCCGAGCTTAAATGCACTGTCGGCATTTTTGCCAAGAAAAATTCGCTCCACGACGGTCACGTCCGGAGCCAGGCGCCGAATCAAAATTTCAAACTCTTCGGCAATGACTCCGATGCGCTCGTGGAAGCTCGCGTCGGATGGCGGAGAAATCACGCCGCAGCTAAGCACCTCGATTGTTCGCCCATCCGTGCGGATGAGTCCAAAACCTGTTGCCCGGCTGCCCGGATCGATTCCTAAAACTCTAGTAAACTTTGACATCTTCCGTTGAGAAGATCGAACAAACCTGAAACAATCAATTGTTTTTAGGGGATTAAATCTGAGGGAATACTATGGCGTCCATCAGCCCAGAATTTGTTGAACGCTACCAGCTCGAGTTTGCCAAAAATCCGCGCTCCCGGATTTTCGCTCCGCTTGCCGAAGCTTACAGGCAGATGGGTTTGCTCGATGAGGCAGTCCAAATCTGCTCAAAAGGCGTGCACTTTAATCCGGATTTTGCCGGCGGCCGAGTTGCATTTGCCAAAGTTTTGCTCAATCGCGGCGAAAATGAAAAAGCGCTCACGCAATTGGAAAAAGCCACGCAGCTCGCTCCCGACAATATTCTTGCACAGTCACTTTTAGCCGAAACATGGCTTAACCTCAGGCGCCCTAAAGACGCGTTAAATGCCTACAAAATGGTGCTTCTCATTAATCCCCAAGATGAGCGCGCCCTCTCAGCCGTGAGAAAATGGGAATTTCTCTCAGCCGATGACTACGAAGACGATCTTTTTGAAATGCAGCCGCAGTTTGCTGCCGAAAGATTGGCGAGCGATACGAGCGCAAAAAAAACTGAAGCCGCACCGGTTCTTCAGCCCGATGCCGAACTCAAAGGGCCAGCGGGCCTCGTTCGGCGCAGGGACCGGGAGATTGAGCGGGCCGTCTCTCTTGCGGATGCCTTTACCGTGCGCGGAGAATTTGACAAAGCTCTGGCGCTTCTGGAGCGGGCTTCAAATGTCCTTGGTCCAGCAAAAGAGATCGAAAAACGCCTCACACTCTTAATTCGTAGATCCGGGACAAACGAAACTGACCTCACTCCTGTGCGGGCAGCGGCGGAACTGAGCGACGAGCAGCGGCAGCAGAAAATTCAGAAACTTGAGTTGTTTCTGCAACGAATCACGGAACGCCGCCTTGCTCAGTAGACAAACTCACTGCTGCCTTCGACGCTCAGGTAGTTTGTTGACCACAGCATGGGAATCCAGGATAACGGAGTGAACGCATGGTTCCAATAACTTGTCGGTGAGTCGCTTATGACCCGACGGTGGCGCCTCGCATTATGCTCGAACCCGTAAGCCAAAGGACGATGAGATTATGTATCAGCTTTCCGACTTCAAAAAAGGCATGAAGCTCCTCTATGAAGATCAACCCTTCACGGTCGTCGATTTTCAACACGTTAAACCCGGCAAAGGTAACCAGTTCACACGCTGCCGGCTGCGCAACCTGATCACCGGACAAAACCGCGAATTTACCTTCAAACAGGGTGAGAAATTCGGAGTGCCCGACATTACGACGATCGAAATGTCGTTTTTGTACAAAGACGACTCTGGCTACAATTTCATGAATCAGAAAAACTTTGAGCAAACCTCACTCAACGACGAGGATGTTGGCGACGCCAAGAACTTTCTGATTGAAAATACCGAGTGCGTGATCGTGACCTTCAACGGAAAAGCAATTGGCGTCGACGTGCCAAACACCGTGATCTTGAAAGTGGTCAAAACTGATCCCAATTTCAAGGGCAACACTGTGACGGGAGCAACTAAACCGGCGGTGCTAGAAACAGGGTACTCAGTCAACGTGCCGATGCACATCAGTGAAGGCGACATGCTCAAGGTTGACTCGCGCACAGGTGAATACGTTGAACGCGTAAACAAGTAATTCGGAATCTGAAGAGCCTGTATTTCGATCCGATGGGCCAACAGCGATTCAAACAGATGTCCAAACAGAGAGTCCCCCAAAAGGTCTTGGGGGTTTGACTAAAGTGGTCTGACTTTCAATGAATGGGAGTTTCTTGCCCACACCGCTTGAAATAGAAATATCGGCGATGCTGAAAACCGGCGGAAATATCCGCTCGGTAGCGGCCGAACTTGTCTCGCGGTGGAGAAAAAATGTCCTGAATGCGGATGAGCAACGCGATTTAGCGCAATTTCTTCTTGAATCAGGCCAATATCCGCTCTTGATTGCCGAGTGCGATCGGCTTTTGCTCGGGCGCGAGCTCCCGACGGTTCCTTGGCCGCAGTTTATCGAAGCCATGATCTCGACCGGACTTACGCTGGATCGGGGCGAAGCTCAAATTTTAGCAAAAGCCGCTGAAGATCAAAATCAACTTACCGAACTTACCAAAACCACGCGGCTCGATAGTCTAGTTCCAGATCTTATCGAAAAGCGGCGAGAACTCGAAGCCGCACGCCAGGTGGAAATCACTGAACGCAAACAAGCTCTGAAAGAGAAACTGGTTTACATGCGGGCCAACCGGATGTTTGAGCAAGAGCTCAGTGTCCTCGATGAGATTCAGGCGCAGTTTCCTGAAGAGGCCGAAGTCAAGGAGGCAAAGGAAGCTTTGCAACTTCGCTGGGCAAGAAATGTCGTCAGCCAAACCATGGTGAGCGGTTTAAATACTTCGACTGCCGATTTGCAATATCAATTGCAACAGAAAGCCGAGAGGCTCACCGTCGATCAAGAAAAGCAAAAGCGCTTGCTGGTCAAGAGGGCAGCCGAAATCGCGGGCAAAGATTCTTCGCTCGCTTACGACTTGGCAATCGCCATGCATATGATGGAGTTTCACAGCGAAGCGCTCGAGATCTTGAGATTCGCGCCGCAAGTTGCAAAAACAGATTGGTTGCGCCTCGAGCTTCTTATCGGTGCCCGCCAATTCGTGGCGGCTCTTACGGAAACCAATCGCCTCGAGCCATTGTACGCATCGGAACCCGACTCCTCGTTCACCGTGGCCTACGCCCGCGCGCGCTCTCTCTATGGCTTAGGTCAAGCGAGCCAGGCGATCGAATTGCTCAAGAGCATCGTTCGCCTCAGACCTCATTACAAATCAGCTCAATCGCTCCTGAGCGATTGGAATGAGGGCGATCAATGAAGCGTCACCCTCTGCTTTGGGCCACCGCCTTACTCGCCGGGATTTTCTTTACGATCGGTGCCTTGGGCAGGTGGCAACTGCCAAAACTCAATGCGCTCGCCATGGTCGAATTTGAAAAGTTCACTCGCAAACATCTCCCAGTTCAGTTGTTAGTAAAGTCTCTCGAAGTCAGTTTCGTCCCGCTCGGCGCAGTTCTCCGCGACGTCAATATTCGTGCAAACAAAGGGGCTGGCGAAGACGGCAAGCTGCCCATTCTCGAGCAAACAGAAATTGACACACTGACGGTTCAGATTTCGCCTTGGCAACTTTTGCGCGGTCGAGTTTTTCTACAAAATGTTTCGATCGAGGGATTGCATGTCGTTGCCAATATTCCTGCGCCCCAAAAAAAATCCGGGCCACCCCTAGCCGGAATTTTCGATTTGCTTCGCGATGCTCCGGTCGTGAACATTTCGGTCACCGACGGCTCACTTCGCTTAAACTTACTTGAGCCTCAGTTGACGACCGAAATTTCTGATCTGGATTTAAATATTGAAAAACTGCGCGGCAATTTTCTTAACATCGAATTATCTTCTGGAACCTTTCAGTTGCTCCGCGCCGGCGCGGGCTCTGCCGCAAATTTGACGATTGAAGCGGCAACCAACATGAAAGTTGGCCGTAACTCAGTCGAGATCTCATCTTTTTCAATTCAGCGCGGTGAATCTCATCTCGAGGCTTCCGGAACGCTCAAAGGAGATCTCGAAGCACTCACCTTTACCGACTCAAACTTGCTCGCCTCGAGCGATCTTCGTCTCAATTCGATGGGGCCATGGGCCGCAAAAATGTTTCCCGCCCAGCTTAAAAAAATGCCTGCCCTCGACGGCCGCGCCCATCTCAAAGCACACTTGCTACAAAGCGGTGGCGATCACCCGAGTGTGGACTTTTCAGCCACGACCGAAGGATTGCGTATCAGTCGATTTAATATCGCCAGACTTTCACTTGGCGGCGCACTTCGCACCGTACTGCCTCCGGGTTCAACCAAAAAGGTTCGTGAAATTTCAATTGCAAACATAGAGCTCGAACATCCTGCCGGCACGGCGAGCATCGAAAACTTCACTCTGACGCTCGATGGGGACATGCCGTTTTCGATGAAAGTTAAGCCGTCGGCGATTCAGCTTCACGAAATTTTAACGGCTATCGATCTGAAGCGAGTTCCGGTTTTTGCCCAAATCTCTGCCGAATTTCCATGCTCGGGAACTCTCGGCTCAGTGGAATCTGACGCCGTGCTCGACCCGGTGATGAATTGCAAGGGCCACGTTCACGCCGAAAATATTTTAGTCCGCTCGTCGCTTGAGGATAAAGGCACAATTATCGCCTTTCGCGAGCTCACCGCCGACGGTGACGTCACCATGAACAAAGAGCGGGTCAGCTACACGGCTGAGCTCGTGGCACCGCACTCGAAGGGGCGGTCTTCCGGAGTTGTCACTTACGATACGGGATTCAAAATCAATTACGAAGCCGATCAACTCGCGATGATTGATATCACCAACCTCGTTGATTTGCGACTTGATGGAACAGCGAAAATCAAAGGCACGACTTCCGGAAATACAGATTATGGGATTATCGACATGAATCTCGAGGTCGCCGACGGCTGGCTCGAAGATTACTGGCTTGGTAACGCTAAGGGTCCGCTCAGCTACCGGGCAGGCGATCTTTCTTTTAACGGGGTTCAAGGCTTCTACACGGTTTCGCGCTATAACGGCGACGTCAAAATTAACGTCAGACGAAAAGACGTTGTTCTCACCGGTCGTATTCCATTTTTTGACGCCAAGGACCTGACCAAGATTTTCTCTCGGCGTGTGAAACTTCCGTTCGTGGTGACAGGTACGGGCCAAGCTCAAGTCAAGGTTTCAGGCCCGCTCGAGTTTAGTCATCTCTCTTACGATTTGAAATCGAGTCTCTACCACGGCTCCGTCTGGAACGAGT
>JAYTRM010000080.1:0-7335 GCA_043746165.1 Bdellovibrionales bacterium
CTATCTTGCCGCTTCAGATGCTCTGCAGAAGACAGGACCTACCTCCGTGTCTCAATACGATATTTTAATTGTCGGCTCTGGCCCTGCTGGTCTCGCAGCGGCGCTGACGGCAATTGCACAGAAAGCAACTTACCTACTGGTCGAGCAGGGGACGCTTGGCGGATCCGTTGCCAATTACCCTCGGCAAAAATTGGTCATGAGCCATCCGGCAGAATTGCCCATTGTCGGGAAAATGAAGTTTCGCAAAAATCAGATCAGCAAAGAAGAGCTGATGGATTACTGGCAGGGTATTAGAAAACAGACGGGTCTGCAAATTTCTGAGAAGGTAAAGTTCGAATCTCTAGAAAAAAAAGGCGGAATTTTTCATGTCAAGACCTCGACTGGCGAAGTGACCGCAAGAAAAGTCATTTTGGCAATGGGCGTTCGGGGAACACCTCGGAAGCTTGGTCTTCCGCAAGAAGATCTGCCAAAGGTCACCTACAATCTATTAGATGCCGAGCAATACGTTGGACAGCAGATCGCGATTGTCGGCAGTGGCAACTCGGCGCTCGAGGCCGTGCAGGCCCTAGCTCAACATCAATTGAAGAACAAGGTCACGTTGATTGTTGTTGGGCCGACTTTTCACAGAGCCAATGATACCAATACGGCCAAGGTGAATGCCCTCGTTAAGACCGGCCAGGTTGAGGTTCACTATGAGTCTTCGGTCGTTGAAATAAAACCTGATCATCTTAGGGTGAAACTCGTCGACCGAGAAGTTCAGATTGATAATAATTTATTGTTTGTTTTTATCGGTGCAGAAATGCCGACGACTTTTCTTTTAAGTCTCGGCGTGGTGTTAGAGAAGAAATTCGGTGAGACCTTGCGTGCGGTGAACTCTTAACTTTTGTTCAAGGAAATATGAAGCGTTTGACCACCGTTTGGGCCATTATATCAATATTGATAACCGCTGAATACGCGGCGCTCCACTTTGCGCCACAGTTGAGCTTCGCTCTACTACTTCAGCGGTATTTTAAAATCCGCGGCAATTTAACTCCTGAACCTGGACGCGTGCTCAGTCTGACGATGGGTTGGCTAGGACTCACGTTTATTCTTCTCACAAATCCATATATTCTTCGCAAAAAATGGCTGGTGATCAAAGGTTTTGGAACTCTCAATGGCTGGCTGAACTTTCATATTTTTGCAGGTCTTCTGGGGCCGACGCTGATCGTTTTTCATTGTGATTTTAGGGCGCGCGGCCTGGTCGGTTTAAGTTTTTGGAGCATGTTGATTGTTGTTGGGAGTGGTTTAGTCGGCCGTTACCTCTACGTGCAGATCATTCGCCAGGAAAACACGTTAGCGACGGTGACCAAAGATCTCAGCGCGACTCTTGAAGATCAGCGCTCTGGCGCGAGCCCAGAAATTTCGGTGGACGAAATGACCCGAGCAAAAGTCTTAGCGCTCACTTTTGTGGGATTGCCGGGTGACGAACGCATGGCGCAACTATCTTTAGTACAGATTTTACTCAATTCAGTTCGAGGAGATCTGCGTCTACTCTTTTCTGGGCCGCAGGTTCCTGTGGGCTTGCCGACGTCAAGTCGCAAAACACTTGCCGGATACGCATTGGCGCGGAGACAGATCGCATTCCTCGCGTCATTTCGCAAGATGCTTGGCTACTGGCACGCGTTTCATCTTCCCTTTGCTTTTGTCATGTACGCCTTGGCCGCGATCCACGTGACGACCGCTCTTCTTTTTGCTTCGGGGGTTTGACTCGTGAAATCTAAGACGAAGAAAAGAAGATTATATTATTGGGTAGGCTTGTTCAGCCTGATCTGCGTAGCGCTCACGATCGAATTTCAGGCTTGCGGTGTGAGCCAACCGCAGGGCTCCTCCACCCACGTTGTCATGCAGGAAAATAGCGCCTTCGATCATGCCGGCACCAAGGAAAACTGCGCCACTTGCCATCAAGGCGACATTACCGATACCCACCGACGGACTGACGGTCGTGACTGCAGCGCCTGCCACGTGGCCACGGCCTGGCTTCCGGGAGATTTTCAACTCGATGGACCGGGCCACCAACCGAAAGCCAATGAATGCGTTCTTTGTCACGAATTTGAACGGCCCTCGGTTGCGCAGTTTCCCGACGGCCAGGGCATCGTGGCAGGTCACTACGGGCAAATGGACTGTATCAATTGCCACCAGCCGCCCGTACCGTCTTTCGATTTTCAGCACGTCAATGCGACTAAGCAGCCGATCACGTTTTGTCTCCCTTGCCATCAAGCAGTGGGCGCCGCCGCTCATCCGGCACAGGCCACTTACTTTGCTGGAGCGGGGACCTGCCAGACTTGCCACACATCACCGAGCGGGTGGAAGCAATGAAAAATCTCCAAAACAAGAGCAAGGTCCAGAGCCCTTCAGGGCAATCTCATTGCGGCCTCATCGCACTTCTTCCGGTCTTGTTTTTCATTTCTTGCGCAGGAAACAATTCATCTCAAACCGTGACTTCGGCTGCACTTAGTTCGACCGCAGGACTCGCTCCCGGTGTCGTGACAATGGCAATTACGCCCGCGCAAAACTTAATGCCAGTTCAGATCGGCTGCGGATATGTGGTCAATCAACCCTGCGTGACAGTCACGATCTGCCAACCTGGATCTAAGACTTGCCAGATGATACCCAATATTTTGCTGACGACATCAGCTTCAGGTCTTCGTATCAACTCATCGGCTTTAACTAGCCTGTCTCTCAGTCAGCAGCAGGTAGCGGGTCAGAATTTAGCTGAGTGCTTGCCTTCGAGTGTCGGACCGAGTTGGGGCAACGTCGAAATTGCCGATGTTTACTTGGGCGGACAAAAAATCGCCAACCTCCCATTTCAAGCCTGGAACAATCAAGATCCGGAAATCCCTTCGGGATGCGCAAGTGCGCACGACTCAACTTCCGCACTCGGTATTAACGGCGTTTTGGGCATAGGCTTTGCGCTTCAAGACTGCGGCGCGAGTTGCGCGAGCTCTCAAGCGAGTGGCGTTTACTTTACCTGTGCAAACGGCATCTGTGCTCCGACGTCCGCTCCTCTGAATTTGCAGGTGCAAAATCCGGTGAGCTCGGCATCGCAAGACAATAACGGCGTTGTTCTCACATTCCCAACGGTACCGGTGAGCGGCTCTCATTCCATCACTGGATATCTTATATTCGGGATTGATACCAAAACCAACAATAGTGCTTCAGTCGGTCCTAACGTGATAGTGACGGATACCACTGGCGCGTTTGCGGCCTCCGTCGGTGGGCAGCTGATGTCTACTGCCACAATCGATCCGGCCGTGCCCTCAATCATGCTCCAACTCCCGGGATCGACCGCGACTTGTGCCGCACTGCAGTCGGCGCCGAACTCTCTTTTTGCTTGTTCGGATACTTCGCTTTCAGCTTTGCTCGGCAGCACGCAATCGACAACGCCTTCCAATGAAATCGACTTTACTGCGGCGAACGCTCAGGGAATTTTTGCTGCTCTCAATCCAAATCTTGTTTATCCAAGTTTAGTGCAGAGTCAAACTAATAACCTAACCCTCGGCTTACCATTTTTCTTAGGTCGAACCGTCTTCATCGGTTTCCAAGGAGCGGCCTCGCCCCTTGGAACAGGCCCCTACTTTGCCTTCTAGTTCGATACTCCGCGGGCTTGAGTGCCAGAGCGGCCATTATAAACATTTACAGTTTGAGTGCCTTGGCTGTCGGCCATGGCTTTTTTAATTTTGGTCTCGGCGGCGTCGTGCTGATGGCGAAGATAATCTTCGACATGATGTGCGCTTTCCCTCGTGCAGCTCTTTGGTGGATGATGGGGCGCCTTGTAGGACATCGCAATGATTTCCGGACTGACCGGGATCATACGGTCACGGACTGTAGCACTCGTATTTGGATCAAGGCGCTGCACGGGCGCCGCGCACGCAGCGTAGAAAGCTGAGTCGATGTCAGTCGAAAGCGTAATCGGTTGCTCGCCTTGTTCTCTCCAGCGCTCCCAATGGTAGTCTTCGTTGACTCCCCAATATATGCCCAGGTCGTTCATTCGGTAATAGGAACCGTTCACGCAGCGGACGTTGAGGTACTTTTTCGATTCACGAATCCGGTGAAGAGCGTTGTCGGCGAGAACAGCCGGAATACCACAAACCGCGATTGATGGAATGGCGGCAACTGTCAGCACCACTCGCGGTACAAAAGACACCATATTGAGAATCGCCGCACCAACTTCAGCCGAGGGATCAACGGTTTGTTGAACATCGGCATGAGCCGGTTTAATCAACAAGTCAAAAAGTGAAGCGGTGTCGTGAGTGGTAAGAGCGTTGTAGGTCGATATGAAAACTTGGTCGGCAGTCTCTCCGGCATGGGAAACGACTACGTGACCAGAGTCCGTCTTGAGAGACCCATGATCAAGCCATGTAATCGTCGATTTTCCGAAGTGAACTTTGTTACCATCTACTTTCGCTTTACTGAGTGGGCTATCGAGATTGATGTTTCGCTCAATCGCGAAATTGTTGATGCCGGCTTGCTCCTCAACTGTCAGCACTCGGCTCTGGGTGAGATCATTTAGAAGGTCTCGGGCCGTGTTAAAGTCATTCTCAAAGCTGACGAGTTCGCTTAGCTTTTTTGCGTCGTCAGACGATTTGCTTTGCGCTGAGGCGCCGAGCGCTGAGGTGCCTATGAGGGACGCGAAGGCGAGGGGCACCAAAAGACTGGTCCCGAGCTTAACGGAGAATTTGGTTTCTAGCGTCCGCTGTTTCATTTGTTACCCTAAGCTTTCTCCCGAAATTAATCCGGGCAATAATCCTAAGGGCAAGAACCGTGCAAGCAGACTGTCTCGTTTTGATACAGTCTAATCGAACAGATTACTTTTAAGGAAGTTTTGGTTCTTCCTCAATTGCCAAAACGTAAATTGTTAGCCAGCTGTCGATTTTGCATGGCAGCACCAAGGTCTTGAAATAGCCGAGATTCAGGCCCACTTTGACTCAGTCTCGCGTTGAGTATCCTTCCTCTGGTAAACTCGTGAGAGCGATGAAAATAACCGTAAATTTCACACCCGGTCAGACCGCATGAACGAAACCACTCTGCTTCCCCACGTGGATGTTTCGCTCGATATTGTGCTCGCGATCGGGGTTGGCTTACTGGTTGGCCTAGAGCGAGAGTTCGCATCCAAGGACGTCGGAGTTCGAACCTTCTCGCTGACGGCACTATTCGGTACTCTTTGCCAACTGATAGGTCTACCATTTTCGGTGGCGGGGTTAGTCGGCGTGCTTATGATCACGGCCTACATGAACGTTCGCGCCATGTGGGTGAACCGGTCGCTCGAAATCACGACGTCAGTCGCGCTTCTCGTAACTTACTGTCTTGGTGTCTTAGTTGGCCAGGGTCATGTTTTTACGCCGGTTGCGTCCTCAATTTTGATGACTCTCCTCCTAGCTTGGAAATCTGAACTTGCCGCTTTCGCGCACGGATTAAAGTTAAATGAAATTCGCAGCGCGGTGGTACTGGCACTACTCACTTTCGTGATTTATCCCGTACTTCCTGATCGATTTATCGACCCTTGGTCGCTCCTCAACCCTAAAGAAGTTTGGATCACGATCATCGTTTTGGCCGGCATTAGTTTCGTTAACTACGTGCTGCTTAAGGCCTACAGTACGAAGGGACTCTATTACAGTGCGCTTCTGGGCGGCGCCGTCAATAGCTCGGCTGCGGTAACAGAAGTGACTGCGGCTATGATGCTGCCCGACGGCTCGACCGCTGCGCACACGATACCGATCTTGCTCATGACCACGATTTCCATGTTTATCCGAAATCTAGTTCTGCTTGCACTCTTTGAACGAGAGTCAATTCCAATGGCGCTCGCGCCCCTTCTGGGAATGGCGTTAACTGCGGCGTTCTTCGTTTGGAAGGCGCGAATTCAGCACGAAGTCGGAGTTACCCCGATTGCGCCGATCAATGTGACCTCGCCCGTTTCCGTGCGAAGAGTGATGAAGTTTGGTGTCTTATTTATTGCGCTTCAGGCGGCGAGCACTCTCGCGCAAAGGCATTTAGGCTCGGTCGGTGTTCTTGCCGTGAGTTTTCTTGGCGGTCTTGTCAGCAGCGCCAGCACAACCGCCGCGGCCGCAAAGCTGGCAGCGCAAGGCGATGCCACCGCGACAATTGCTGGGATCGCAACGGTGCTCACTTCAATTTCAAGCGCCTTCGTCAATCTACCTTTGGTCTTGCAAATCACCAAAGACAAGTCACTGACGCGCAGGCTTGGTGTCGTCACTCTAACCTGTATTTTGTCGGGTTTGATTCTTATGGGAATTGTAGCTTGGTTTGAGTCGTTCATCTGAATAATCGCATCTTATTGAAAAAAACGAGATTCTGACTCAAGAATTTTCCGTGGTGACTGTCTTAAGCCGGCTGTTTGACCCTCTCTTGACTTTTTAGATTGATTTTTTGTAAATGGAGGTCTCTGGCCGGGCTTGCACTAAATTGTCGACTGAAGTTGAATTGAGCCTGGAATTTTGAAACTCTGAAATTCGAGAGCATAGCAAAAGTTAACAACGAGAGGACCTAAAGCAATGTTTTTGAGAGACTTCCTATGTAAGATAGGGTGCAAGTTTGGGCGGCCTGGATTTTATATTCTGACGTTGCAGTTCTGCATTTTCGGGTGTGCGCACAATCCGACCTACACGCCCGAAATCGGCGCTATTGGGACGCGCTTTCAGCACGGTGGAGTGGTTTACTCCATCCCGGTCGATCACCCGGTTCTAAAGATGAAGTTAGTCACTGCCGGTGTCACCTCTGACAACATGCTTTCAATTCGCGTCTACTTCGTTCGCAAGGGGCCGCCGCAAGGTGAGTACATGATTTCAAACGAACTCGCGGTCGTTTTGCCTGATTCGGAAAAAGAAATTGGACCAAACCGAATTCACGCAAGTGGTCGTGGGCGTCCGATGATCCGATTGGCCGAACTGCCAAAGCAGGCGATTGAATTGCTTTTTCCTCTGCCCGAAGGTCCCAAGAGTTACCCGTATCTGACGTTTAAGTGGAAAATCCACTACTTTCAAAGCGGCGAAGAAAAAGTTTTGGCCCAATCGGATCGCTTCGATTTAAATGATCCGCATCTTAAAAATGGCGTCGGCTTCAACTCGCCAGACATGGAGTTTCCGATCGAAGAATACTCGACGTTTCCCCCAGATTTCGATTGGATTCCATCTGGCTGGCTATGGTGGTAAGAATTGATCTCATGAAGTTTGGAATGAGACGGCTAGGTCACTGACCGGCATCGTCAAGTCAAAGCTAACTTGCAACGGTAGCTCGCCACACTCAAGGGCCTGGCGGTAGTTTGAATACACCGGCCAGGCG
>JAYTRM010000081.1:0-6319 GCA_043746165.1 Bdellovibrionales bacterium
CTTAGCTCACCTGGATGAGTAAGAATTCATTCCCGGGTCACGTTGGAGTTAGCGTAGAGGCGTATTCTGTTTTTAACAGGAGGTCTTCAAATGAAAACCAGTCTATTGTTCCCCACGGTTCTTTCTCTCGTGTTCTCGTTCTCGGCTCACGCCGCTGATGGAGTTGTGAAACAAGACAATCAGCAAGTTCAACAGGACAAGAAAAATGTCCAGTCGGATAAGGGCGAAATTAAGTCGATTCAGGGCAAAATCGCTCAAGACAAAAAAGGCGGTGATACCGTTCAGCTTGCCAAGGACCAAGAGGCTTTGAAGGAGGCTCGCCGCAATAAAAAAGAAGCGGTGACTCGATTAAAAACCGACAAAACGCAGCGCGATCACGATGCAAAAAATCCGTAATCGTTTGTTCGCCACCATTCTGGCTCACCGGGCGATCACCGTCCGGTGAGCTGTTCGTTCGCTGCAGTCGAAATCTTATTGAGAATTTCCGTTTGCGGAGCTGCCCCTCCGCAGTGTGCCGAAATGATTTTTTTGTAAAGAAGCGCTGAGGCGCGGGGCTTTCGGTCAAAAGTTTGGTAGTTGACTTCGTAGAGTCCAAAGCGCGGCCAAAATCCTTTGATCCACTCAAAGTTGTCGAGCAAGGACCAATGAAAATACCCACGGATGTCGAGCCCGGCCTGAATTTGCTCTGCTAATACCGAGAGATGCGACTTGATAAATTCGCCGCGGAGTCGATCATCGCCATCGGCGATACCATTTTCGGTTACATAAATAGGTACATTAAATCGCCTAAGCTTATCAAGCATCAATGAAAACCCATGGGGATGAACCGCCCAGTCAAGATCGCTGGCCAAATCGTGGCGACGAGCAAAGCTGACGCCGATCTTGGCTTCGGGGACGCTGTTTTCAGAAAGGGTTCGTGGTCGCCAGCGAACGAGGGCCTTGGTGTAATAGTTAATTCCGATAAAATCGAACGTGCGGCGATTTCGCGCAACTGCCAGTTCGTGTGCGCGCGGAAAGAGGCCGAGATAACCGAATTTTTGCTTTTCACCATTCGTCGCTTCGAGCCAGGCGTCATTATGAAGATAAGAAAGCGTTCGCGCAGTAACAGATTCGATCGGATGAAAGCGTCGCTCAGGTTTTATGTGGGTCATATTGTGAGCAAAACCAACTTCGAGCGGACGATTGCTGAATGGGCCCGTGCGGCTAGTGATCGTTGATTTCAGAATGTCGTAGGCGAGAACGTGCGATTTCAGCAGCCCGAGGCACGCGTTGGCTGCTCCTGCGGGGTCAAAAACGCTCGGGGGCATGAAGCGCCCAAGATAGCCTCCACCGACCAGGACCATCGGCTCGTTGACGGTGCACCAGAGCGGAATACGCGCGCCAAAAGTCGAGGCGATTTTTTCTACGAATTTTGCGAAGAGGCTCGGCGTTTGCGAGTTGGTAAACCCGCCTCGTTCGGCAACCCACTGCGGAATCGTGAAGTGGTGGAGAGTGGCCATAGGCATGAGGTCAAGTCGATCGCATTCGTTAAGAAGTTCGTGATACCAATCGCAGGCGGCCGAGTTCCAATCGCCTTCCTTGGGTTCAAAACGCGACCATTCAAATGAGAATCGGTAGCTGTTCAGCCCGAGATCTTTTGCGAGTCGCAGGTCTTCGCGAAAGCGATGAAGATGATCTGTTGCTGCTCCACTGCGCACGCCGCCGTCGACTTTACCCTGCAGCTCCCAAGCCCACCAATCATTGTGTTCGTTGTACCCTTCGATCTGATGGCTGCTGGTTGCGGCGCCCCATAGAAACGGTGATCGTTCGCTGCTCATTCATTCTTCCATTTGGCTTAAGTTGCGATCCTCAATCATCGCAGATCTAGCCTCATTTATAAAGTCAGGGACATGTCTAGGTGAGAGCTTGCTGAGGTGAGCGACCTAGACCGAAATCCAATTTGCATCCAAAATTTTCAACCACGACTTCGTTCACTCGGCCCGATGATATGCTGAATTATCGTACCGACCTTCCATAGTCAGTTATTTTTTGCTGAGTTGATCGGCAAGGGATGAGCTCGCAAGTCTAAGAGCTCAAAAGCGGGGATAGCGTGAAGCGAAATTTGTTACGAACTTCAATTCGCAAGTGGGGATCTTTTCTCAGCATGTTGGCGTTCACGACATCGTGCCAACCGACGGGATTTGCACCGCTCACGGCTCAAGCTCCCAATATAGGAGTTTCAAACGGAGACACTCCCGACCGCGGTATCTCGAGCCTCTCCTCAGGTGGCAGTATTTCGGGTCCGCAGATTGTTTTTGTCCAAGGCCTCAACACTTACCAGCTCGTTCCGGTTGCGGGTCAGACTTTTGCCTCTGCCAGCTGGAACTTCGGCGATCACACCGCCTTACAAAGCGGTGTGGGCTCTGTCACTCACACTTTCAATTCGGCCGGAATCTTTCCACTGTCAGTCAATGCGGCGGACACTGCAGGCAGCCAGGTCACGTTAACTTTGAATATTAATGCCATCGTTTATCCTGATGGATTCGACTGCGTCACCCAAACTACCATTACCGTGCCAAGCACGGGCCTTGTCGGTACCCCGGTTGCGGTTGCTGTGAACGTTCCGAGCTGCATTGTCAGTCAAATCAGTTCTGTGACCTGGACCTTCGGCGATGGCTTAGCTGGAACGACGGGCACAAGTTCACTTTACAACTATGCGACACCTGGCACCTATGTTGTAACCGCGCAAATTTTTTCTCCCTTGAGCCAGTCAAGTTCGCCGTGGCTCACACTTTCTCAATCAATTGAGATTTCGGCGGCGCCGACGCCGACGCCGACGCCGACACCAACGCCGACACCAACGCCAACACCGACGCCGACACCAACGCCGACTCCAACACCGACACCAACGCCGACGCCGACCCCAACTCCAACCCCGCAGCCAACGACCTACAGCTGGGTAAACAGTGGAACCTGGACGGAGTGCTCAGCAAATTGTGGAGGACAGCAGAGCGCGGTTTTTGTTTGCGAAAATGCAGCGGGCCATTCGGTCGCAAACTCGCTCTGTCAAGGACCGGCACCAGTTATCAATCGGGTGTGCGACGGAAATCCGGGTGCAGCGTCTTCGACGACGACCGCGGTCACCCAACAAGAAGACGGTCCGTATCACAACTGTCCAGTCAATGAAGTCGGCGTCACACTCAGTGTTCGCGACGTGACGACCATGACATCTTTTGCTTGCGTCGATCACCAAGTTCAACAAGTTGACTCGAGCATTCAATACGGGGCATGGAAACACGAAAGCCACTGCCACGAATTTGTTGCTGATCGTTGCTCGCGTGAGCCACTCAGTTCGCATGAGGCTGTCGGCCGGTACGCATGGATGCTGAAGTGCGCGCCGAGACAGCATCTGCTTCGACACTTCTTAGTGGATTACGCCGAGGTTCAATTTGGTGGTTGGATCATGGGAAAAGACGTTGGCGAATCTTACCCAACATTCGCCACTGAAAGTGGCGGAACTGCGACGCCCTGGACTGCACCTGTTCATAAAGATGCAAGCTGTGAAATTCCGGCGCAGACATTCGTTACGGCAGTTTGCCAATCCTCGTCGGCAACTCCGGACCAGAACATCTTAGTTGACGGATCGGGTACCCCGAATCAATTTCGACCGATCGCGATGGCTGATGCCTTCTCCACGGGCGTAAAAAGTGTGGCGACTGCAGACCCTAGCGCTTCTTGGGGTGGAGGCTTGATCCTGAGCGAAGTACAAAATTGGACAGCTGATCGAGAAATGAGCGATCATATGGTCTGGAATCTCTACATGGAGTCGGGAGCTATCCTGACTGTCACCCACAATCACCCGTTGCTCACGAAGTACGGCACCATGAAGATGGCGAGAGACTTCATGCCTGGTGAACACCTTGTTCGCGTCGGCGGAATATTAGATCGCATCCAAAAAATCGATGCTTGGATTTATCGAGGCAAAGTTTATAACGTTTTTGTTGAGTCTGCAGATCCGAAAAGAAATGTTGTCGTTACCAACGGTTACCTGAATGGGACAAGCTTTTTCCAAAATTACGGTGCCCAGGAACTCAACCGTGCGATCATTCGAGAAAACCTGATCCGAGGAGTGTTTGGACAATGAAAACCGCAGGGAAAAACAGCACATGGATCTACTTAACATCTGCAATTCTTCTTGGCGTTGCCAATTTAGCCTTTGCAGCCCCGGCCTCTCCGCCCCAAAAGGGCCTCGAGGAAGGCGTTCGCTTCGAACAAAAATTGCGCCGCTACGGCTGGCTTGAAAAGAAAGTCTTCCCGAGCGACGATGAAAAACTCGAGCGTTCTGCGCTCGTAGCCGACGCCGATCTTTTGAAGAGCTTAGGGCGCCTTCTCGAGCGGCCCTCAGTGACCGGGTCTCCCCGTGAGTTGATGCAAAATTACGCTGTCGATCTCCTGATGGAGTCGCTGAGCCAGAACTCAGCCAACGGAGCCGCGTCGAGCGCGACGCTGGCATCACTTCAAGAAGTCGTGAAAAACCCGGATATTGAACATAATCATGGCTGGTTTGATGAGCATGCCCGCAAGTCCGTCGCAGGTTTTAAAGGTGAAATTTTATACCGATGGAGCTCGGCGCAGCCGGATCAAGCTCAGGTCATTGCGGCTCTTTTGCCGGGTCCGCTGAGTCAGAAAATTTGGGCCAATGTTCAGCTTATGGAGAACGAAAACAGCCATCTTTCTGAAGCGACAGTCGCTGCTAAGACCTCTAAATCCCACTCAAAAAACTAAAGAGAGCCCCACGGCCAAGGGGTGCCGTTCTTCGCCACCACTTATGAAAAAAATTCCTCTGAATCGGCACCCTCTTGCCCCCAGGTCAGCTCGCGTGTACCTCTTAGGACATGAAGAAAAATCTCACGAAGTTTCGGGATGTTGTTATTCCACTTTTGAACATCTCAATCGAAGTCATTTTGATTTGTCTTCCGGTCATCCGAGCCGAGGCTCATAGGTCGGTCGACAAGGTCGTCGCTTCTGGAGTTAAGTTTATCGAGGCCGAGCAAATCTCCAAGCCCAGCCGACTCTACTTGAAAGGTGAATGGCCGACGAGTGTTTCATCGAGTCCGCTTGCGGTCTTGGTCGGTGTTGGTGACCCTTTTGGTCCAGATCAAGAGCCAACGGCGTTCACGACCGGCTCCGTGATCAACGAACTCGCGATGATTTATAAATTTCATCCGACGTTAAGCTCGATTCCAAAAATGATTTCGCGCGGCCTGCCAACATTGGAGCGTTACCGGGAAGGCGCACTGTATGATTTCTACCCGGCGATAATGTCGGGTGGAAAGCGGATTCACGGCACCGTCGGAATGATGCAGTCGCCAATCTGGAACGGTTTCAATAATATTCCTCAGGACGCAGACACCACATCGGTGGCTTTTGCGGCGCGAATTTTTGCCGGCCATTTGGCTGATCAGCCGTTTGTTGTGCCGCAGGAGACGGTAAAATCATTTTCTACTTTTCGCGATGTGCATCGCCTTGCTGAGTATTACGACCGCGCAGAGGGTTTCAACGATACCGGTGCTTTTTTAACTTGGCAGTATGACGAAAATAATCCGAAGATGCCGCGTTTTTACTTCGCAAATGCCGAAGAAGGTCCACGGATTCCGTTTAATCGAAACGACGTCGACTGCATTGTCAATCTGAATGTTCTTCGCCTCCTGGCGCTTGATCATCAGAGTGCGTCTACCACGGGTCGCAAGCAGTCTTGTGCGATGTTGGCGCAAGTCGTTGAGCGCGAGCAGTATCAAACATGCGGGATTTACTATCCGAACACTTACAACTTTGCGTTCTCGGCGGCTCTGACCGAGCAGGCTGGAGAAGAGTGTCTGAAGCCCCAACACATCAAGATGGCCAAATATCTGATGGCGACACAGCAGGTCGATGGCGGCTGGATGAACACTGGCAATATGTATATCAACGATCGAGTCCATGCCACGGCCTTTGCCGTTTACGCTCTGGCTCAATTCGGCGACGTTACTGATTCTGAAGTGCAGGCGGCCCTTATTCGCGGTGCTGACTTTTTAATGTTGCAAGAAAAAAAGAGCAAAGCCGGCAATTCTTATTGGGATGGAGAGGTCTTCTTCACGGCGACGGCCGTAGCCCGTTCGCTCGTCGTTTGGCGTTCAGATTCATTTACGACAGGTTCGGTTCTCCTGGCGCTTTCAGCTGTACACGAATCGACAGGCTGGCAACCTTACAGCAATTCCCGCCGAAAAACAGTTTTCGCTACCAGCAAGGGTTTTGCGGGAACGGTCGAAAATCTTTTTCGTAGACTTTTGACGTGATTTTG
>JAYTRM010000082.1:0-5217 GCA_043746165.1 Bdellovibrionales bacterium
GTCTTAACCGCGCAGAACTTGCAACCACGAGTGCAAACTTCGCCCATCAGCATGACCGTCGCCGTTCCACCGCTCCAACACTCGCCCATATTTGGACAGCGAGCCTCTTGGCAGACAGTTGCCAGCTTCAACTCGCTCAGCATTTTACGAATCCGCTCGTAATTCTCGCCGGCCGGCGCTTTGACTTTCAACCATTCTGGCTTAGCCAGATTAGAAGATGGAGGCTTAGCCAGATTAGAAGACGGTGGCTTAGCCGTGGGCTTTTTCTCGATTTCGCTCATGAGATCCAGTCCTTATTCTTTGGCGGTCGCCGTCTTGAGATTAACCATGGGAATCGACCCGCCCGTCACCTGTGGAAGCACGCCGTTCCACTTATCGATCGCGCGATTCTGAATCACGGTGGCGGTCAAAGTGGACTGCAGAAGTCGGTTTGCCTCGGCATCGGCTTTGGCTTTCACAACAATTGCCTGCGCCTCGCCGTTCGCCTTTGCGACCACGGCTTTCGCCAACATCTCTTGCTTTTGCAATTCGTACTCGGCCTGCTGCGCTTGCTGCTGAACGGCCATCTTCTGCTGCATTTGGGTCTCCAGAGACTGCGGCAAATGACTGGCACCGAGATTCACTTTATCGAGGTGAAAACCCATTTTAGCGAGTTCGCCAGTCAGGTTTTTTTGGACGAGATCCTGGAGCTGATTTCGCTTTGAGGAAATCACTTCAGAGAGCGACATCTGGCCCGCGGCGTTTTGCGCCGTGGTAATGATTGTTCGGCGAATAAATGTTGATTCAATCTCCTCAATATCCGCACCGCGAAACGCGCGAAAGACATCGGCGGCCTGTTCCATCGAGGTGTTATAGGTCACCGACAAATCTTGACGGATGTGTTGTCCTTCGAGCGTTGGAAGGTCGATGCTGTCATCACCAGCCGACGAACCTTCGTTCGCCCGAGCCACCATCGTATAAGTGCGCAATGCCGTGGGATAACTTTGCACGCGAGTGATAAACGGTAATCTCCACACTAGCCCTTGGGGTGTCGCCCGCAGACTTCCTGTCCAAACGTTGAATACCACTCCGGTATTGCCTGGATTAATCACGGTGTACGAGCTAAAGAACAAAATCAGCGCGAGCAGAACAAGGACGAAGACGACGACGCGACTTCCGAGGGCTGCTGCGACTCGGTTGAAGTCAAAAGAATCTTTCATTTTTAATCGTCCTTCTTTGTTGGGTTTGGCGCTGGGTTTGGCTTTGGGTTCGGTTTGATTGGATAAACATTGATCACTGGGCCTCTCGACTTGCGTGGCTTAAAAACACTCGAGCCATCGAGCCAATTGCGCATACGGCTTTCAAGCTTTTGTTGCAGAGGTTTGAGAACGAGGTAGGCAATCACGCAGACGGCCAGCGCGATAATGATTTCTGCTAAATAGGAGCCCATGGCGCGATACTAGTCGCAGGCTCCAGACGCATCAAGCCACGGCCCCCTGTGTCAAGAGCCGTGGCCTGGTGTGCCCCTCCCAGAAAATGAGATCGGGACGGCCGCCTCTCGATTCAAGAGGCGTCATTGGTCAGTTTGAACCGAGCTGACGTGGTCCGTCGGTCGGCTCGTCGGCCGATCTGTCGCTTATTTTTTCGCGATTTGGGTATCGATCAACTTCTTGAAGTCATCAAAGGGATAGGCACCTTTGAGCGAAACGCCGTTGACGAGGTAACCGGGAGTTCCAGTGAAACCAAATTTTTCGGCTTCTGTGCGGTCGGCGTCGAGGCGTTTTTTAACTTCATCGCCGTCGGCGTCTTTTTTGGCTTTTGCGACGTTGGCGCCAACTTTCTTCGCGGCTTCTTCGATGAATTTCGCTCCACCCGAAACGAGATCATCTTGATGTTCAAAAACGTAGTTTTTGTAAGCAGTCGCCTTGCCTTTGTCTTGAAGCGCGATGGCCTCATACATTTTCGACGCAGGCATTGCCATCGGATGAATGCGCTCGATCGGAAAGTCTTTGAAGATGATGCGAACTTTGTCGCCGTATTCTTTAGCGACTTGTTCCATCGTCGAGTGACCGCGGCGGCAGAACGGACATTGGAAGTCCGAGTATTCGATGATCGTGACCGGTGCGCTGGCAGGACCGACGGCCGCGCGATCATCGCTGATCTCGGGCTTCTTCGGATTTTTCATCTCGTCTTCGCGAGCTTTAGCTTCGTCCTGCTGGAATTTTTGTTCTTCTTCAGCCCGAGCTTTTTGAGCCGCCTCTTGAACAACGTCGAGGAATTTTTTCGGATTCTTTTGAATCACCGAATAGAGAATATCCGGATTTTCCTCGAGAACTTTTTTAAGTTGCGGAGCCGTGGGCGCGCAGCCAGCGAGCAGCGAGCCGACCATAATTGCCGAGACTGTGAGGGTTGCATGCTTACGAATAAAATTGAGCGGGGCGAGCATTTTCAAAGGAAAGTCCTCCATCTATGTTGTCATTTGTCGGAGATGTTCGGATATCGGACCATCCGTCACGACCGCCACAGTTTGGCATAAGACGGTCCTGCGATGAAGAAAAAAAGTTATGACTATTTGACCACATAAGTCACGCGAGTGACGAGTCGCCGGAAGCGGCGCAAACTTAGCTAACAAGGTCAAGGCGGCTGCGGGTAATGCCTTTTCTGGACTCTACGCCCGGCAAATGCATAGGCTAACATCGAGTCATGAAAAGCTCATTCGTAGTCGTCCGTCGCCGGTCGCTTTTATGCTCCACAGGCCCTTTCACAAGCCCCGTCACAGATTCAGTCTATCGACGGTTCTTTGAACGATTCTGGGGACGATCTTTTAAAATCTTGGTGATTGCGGCTGTAATGGCTGTTCCACTGAAGGGCTGGGCGAAGGTCGAGTACGACTCGAGTCAGCTGATGATGATGAACGCCGAGCAAATTTCCGATCTGGTGCGTAAGAAGATAAAAAAGGCTCAAGATATCCAGGCCAAACAAGATCCTGGCGATGAAGTTCTCGCCGAACCGGTCGCAGTCGAAGCACTCAAAGACGCTCTGCGCATTGTGCTCGCACGCCCAGATCAAGATGGCGAACGCGCCAATGCCTTTGCACGCATCCGCCGCGAATTAATCGACCTCGACATCCTCGAAAAAACGCTCGGTGACATCACCACCGAAGCTATCGTCAACATCAAGTCTGAGTCGACCAACGCCTCGCGAGTTACAACCTACGTGGTGATGCTGGAAAATTTGATGTCGGAGCTCAAACCTGAAATCGGAGAAAACGCCGAGCTCAAAAAGCTGATCATTCAGATTCGCGACGCCAAAATCAAAATTACTGATTCTGTCAAAAACACGCAGCTGATGCGTTCGATGACAAAGCTCGTTTCGCCCTCCGAGACTGCGGAGAAAATCGTTCCCACGACTAAGAACTAATGGCGGCCAAGACCCGTGGCCAGTCAAGAGCCGGGCCGATCTGACCGATGAGAAACTTCAGAGGAGCGTCGCTCCTGGAGGAAGTTTGCACGGATCGACTGTCCAGCACATCAAGGCGCAAAAGCAGATGCTCTTTTGGAGCACTTTGTCGGTGATGATTCTCGGCGTCGGAGTGGCACTCAGTCTGATCAGCCCGCCAAGCCCCGAAGAGGCCCAGGTGCACAGCCCCAAATACGCGAGCCTTGTCAAAAAACGCGAGCGCTCAGGCGAGCGATTTCCAAGCGGGAATTTGGAAAACTCATCCGCTGGTCTTTTGGGCAACTCGCCGAGCGAGAGTAAACTCCGTCTGGTTTCTCGACTCGACGAAAGTGAAAACCTCGTGATCACTCCGACCGCAAGTAAGGCCGAAAAAATTCCGCCGACCAAAGCCGCAGCGCTAAGACCCGTCATTCCTCCACCCGATGATAGCGCAGACCTGGCGCGTCCACGAGGTCCGGCGTCGCGGACACGCCCCAGCTATATTTCAGAATCGTTAGACAATCAGAACAACCTGCAAGCGATTGAGTTGCCACTCGCTTGTCGACCCTCGAACAAAGCTAGAGGCACTGCGCCCGAACAAATTTACAAACTTCCCGAGAACGCAAGTCAGGTGAGGATTTCAGGCGTCCCTTGCGAGCTGTCCGAGATCGCATCGAGCGAGATCGTCAATCTCACCAATCATTCCTCTGCAACCGTGTTTTTTCCTAAACCCGGCCATTTCACCACCGATTATCTGACCATTTCGCCGGGACCGAACCGCATTCATGTCGTGCACCTCGACTCCGAGGGTGAGAAAGAAGAGCATGATTACGTGATCCTGCGTGCGGCTCATTGACGACGACGCTGCAATCAACCAGTTGCAATGAACCAATTCCAATGAACCAGCCGCCAAAGGCCCGCGGCAACGGACTTCCGTCCAATTTTTTTTCGCCCTCGCCTTCCACGAGATCCTGACATGGCAAAATGGTTGGCCGCTGGCAGAATAAATTGAGATCAGTCCAGTCGCGGCGCGACATCAGGGTGTAAAAAAGGTTCATAACACTGTGACTATGTTTGATTTTTTGATTTACGTTGAACATTTTGAAAAACCGCCCAGCTTATGGGAGAACAGGGGCGCGCTCCACCGGAAATCCCGGCGAAGCCATTCCCCGGAGAACCGTCTGTGATGACAACTGAGCCCCACATCGCGTCTGGCCTCAAGGCAAAAAGCGACATTCACCTGAGTCGCAAAATCACCCACGCGCTGGGCGTAACGCTGATGGCGATCGTTTACAACGTTGTCAGCATCAAAGTGGCCTGGATGATCACTGTCACCGCATGCGTGGCAATCATTCCCCTTGATTTGCTGCGTCTATCGCGGCCGGGTCTCAACCGGGCGACCCACGCGGTGTTTGGTTCGATCATGCGGCGGCACGAATCAAATTCACTTTCGGGAATGTCTTATCTTTATCTTGGCTGCGCTTTTCTCCTTTGGCTCAACGTCAAACCAGTGGTCACGCTCACCCTCCTGTTTTTGGCGTTTGGAGATCCGATCGCAAGTTTCTTCGGAATCCGCTACGGCAAAGATCGCATCATCGCCAACAAAACACTTCAAGGAACGATGGCTGCGTTCGTCGTCTGCATGGTTATCTCTGCGTCATATTACTACTTCAACAACCTGATGACCGAACGCCTGCTCATCGTCGTGCCGCTCTCGGGTTTAATTGGCGCTTTGGCAGAATTAATCCCGATCGGAAAGCTCGACGATAATTTTACTTTTCCGGTAATCGGTGCGTCCTT
>JAYTRM010000083.1:0-11784 GCA_043746165.1 Bdellovibrionales bacterium
ATGCGGTAGGCATATTTTGCATACTCTTTAAAGAAAGCCGAATTATCTTTGACAAGAAATGATCTCACCAAAGCCGTGTTGCCGATGAGCATAGTGACCGTAAAGGCCGCGTACGAAATCGTGATCGTGAGCACGTGAATCGTCAGCCAATAATTGCTGCGAAGAACGGCGACGATCGGGTCCATATCGGGGTTCAAAACCAGCGGAATGCTTTCAGTGAGGAGCAACATGAGGCCCGCACCGATCCACAATAGACCGCTCAGCACGGCGTTACGATAAAGAACGAACAGCACCATTGAAAAGAAACTGACGCCAAGTGAAACCCAGATCATCGTGCCATACATGCTTGTCACTGGCGCAAATCCCGTGATGGTGACCCGTATCGCAAAGCCCGCGACCAAACAGACAAACGGAATGGCAAAAAATACCGCTAGCAACTTGAGACCAAGAAACCTGCGAACGCGCGCAACTTGAATGGCTCCGCCGAGCGCCAGGAATAAAATTGAAGCAAGCAAGAATAGCCGCAAGTGATTGTAAGTCACTTCCAAATTGATGTTGCCCATTTGACGCTCGAACTGAGCAGGCACCTGCTGCGCCCTGGCCAACTGCACGAGCGCTGCCGCTGCGGGCTCTCCACCCGATTCGGGATCTTTGGCGATCTTCTCAAAAACCGCTTGCACGGGTTGGGTAAGATTTCCCTGATGCCCGACAGCGCCAGAGGTCTGAGCAGTGATATCGACGGCATGAGCTAAGTGATCGCCCGTGATGATCTGTTGTGTGACCCACATTTGGTTGAAGACTTCAACGATGTCTTTTTCTTCCTGGCTCAGAGATTTTGCATTTTGCTCTTGTTTTTGGATCAAAGGCTGACTGATTTCGATGACTTTCGTCGCCTCGAGCTCCCGGAGCGAAAAAAACCGTTTGGATTTCGCAAAACCCAATTTTTCGCGAAGCTCAACGCTGCGAACGTTAATGAGTTCGAAATCAAGGCTCGCGCGCGAAGTCGAGAGCGCAAGATAGAGCTGCAGCGGATCAAGCGACCATTTTTGGGCCGAGCCGGTCACAAACAAAATCGATTCACGAGCGAAACTCCCGAGCGGCTTGAGTCGGCCGTTGTTCAGGATAGGCAAAGGCTCCAGGGGCGCGATGTTAATGCGGCTTGCAAATCCGACCAAAGTATTTTCGGCCATTACGGAATCCATGCCTGCCTCATTGGGCGCACCGATTACGGGAGAGTCCGAATGTTCAGCCGCCTGCCCCTGAGCTCTTGCAGGAGACGAGAGGCTTAAGCAAAAAAGAAATACACAACCAATCTTTAAAGCGCTCATGTCGCCCCTTTTTTGGATGGGTGATAAACACGACTTCTCATCAAAGTGAAAGTAATAATACCGAGGGCGAGAATCAGACCGCCGATGTATTTCACCGGTCGACCGGGGTCACGGTTCACCGAAAAAATCGACGCCCGCGGTTGGCCCGGACGAATATCGTAGCTCGATTGATAAAAGGTGTAGCCTCCACGCTTGAGCGGCTCGTTCATTGAGACCGTAATTTCTTCACTTTCGCCATTCACTTTGACTCGACTCGAGAAACTCATTGGCGTCGCAGTTCCGGGATAATCTTGTTTTTTAAACTCAAGCAGTTGCACGGAAAGGGGAAGGTTCATGGTGCGGTGGCCAAAATAAACTTCATACTCACGCCCCAGTATTGAGACTCGCCGAAACTGACCATCGGCGAGCCAAAATCCGTCTTCAGCTTGAGAGCCTGCAGTCGTCACAAAAACGGCACTCGGCGGAAGTTCCGTGCGTGGCTGAAGCTGCGCCGGCACAGCTTCAGTCTTATTGCTGACACTTCCCTGTTTGACTGAACCAAGTGTGATTTTCATGCCCATCCATGGCGTCACGAGGCTTTCACCCGGCGTTAACACTCCACCACCAACTTTTTTGTCGTTCTTAAAGAGCACGACTAAAACCTTCTCGCCACCACCCGGTGAGGCGTGAAATTCAATGACGTTGCCCGCACGCGAGCCCTGGGAACCAGCCCCGGTGGAGGCACCGCCAACGTCCGCCGCCGCACCGACCGACGGAGGATCGCTTTCTCCGCTCGAGCTCATGTTACCGCCGCTGCCTTGGACCATAGCGTGCGCGCCGACATCGGGTTCAACGCTCTCAGCCGCAACCTGATCCGTTTCGTAGGAAAACTTCAGCCCAATTGCGGGAGCTTTCCCTTGAGTGAGCGAAAAACTGGGAAATTTAGCGTAGGAGACCTCGCGAACGTTTTGGCCCGATACAGACAAAGTCATTTCAAGGGCGGGATTTGCTTTGCCTGGCTCGCCTTCTGCTAAATGGTTTTGCATAACCACTGCGTTTTGATAGAACTTCGCAGCAGAGAGGATCACGCCTTTGGGAAGCTGAAGGCCGGCCTTGAATTTTTCGATTGGAACTTCCATTAAAACTTTTCCCGAGGCTTCGTCTTTGACGATAACCTTGCGGAGACCAGAGGCCTTTTTGCCAGCTCCCCCATTGCTAGTCGCACTGGCAGATGAACCGCTGGCATCTGACCCATTGGCTGCACTGGCGGTCGAGCTGGCAACGTCACGGGCGACTGTTGCAGTCGAGGGACTGCCGTGAGGCTGAGCCGCAGATTTGACCTTGCGAGGCTTCGATTTCGGTTTATCTGACTCTTTGAGCGAAGCTCGCGAATCAATCACCAAGCGAATCGTGGCGGGCCCGAGGTGGATCTCAGGTTTATCCTGAGACTGCAGCCACTCGCTGACATCGAAAAACTGACTCTTGATCATAAAACCCACAGCGACCGGGCCCGAAGGGTCTGCCCCGCCTGCCTGAGCGCCCGGCTCGGTGATCTCGACGCCCTCGCGGATTTCGGCAAACGGAAGGTAATCGCGAACGATGATTTTTGAGTTGAAGTGATCGTTGAGGAAATCGAGCGAAGAGCCCGTCAATCGCGAGGCAGTCCGCGCAAATGGCACCTTGATTGCCGAGTCAGATTGCACGTCGATCAATTCAAGACTGAGATCTCCGAGCTCGACCGTCGCGCCACTTTCGTGTTCGACAACTCTCATCTGCCCGTCAACGCCATAAAACTTCGTGATCCAACCGCCTGCCAAAAGAGTGAGCATGCCGATGTGGACGATGACAAATCCGGTATGACGCAATTTATAAGGATACCGAGAAATCGTCGACAGAAAAATGTTGAGCCAGAGCGCGATCATCAGTGCACCAAACCACCACGTATCGTAGACCATCAAGCGCGCATATTCCGTGTTGTAACGGGATTCGACAATTGTTCCCGCAGCGACCACACTCATCAAAACGAGCAGGAGCGGAATCGCAAGCTGCACACTCGAAAGAAAACGGAAATACGGATTTTTATTGAGGCGAGCGATAAACTGATCCATTTTAATTGCACACCGATCGAAAAATGAGCAAAATTTTAAGTACAGGACCCGACGCGGTCTTGATCATGATTTAATCCTTGCAAGACAGCAAGACGTAAGTAAGTAGGGCATGTCGCAAAGGCAGCGTGAAAAACCATCCAAGGCCCCACTCTACTCTAAGCGCGCGCTAAGACAATGTCTTGCCGTGATCACGAGTTATGCCTGGGTGCTTACGCACTCTGTTAACGCCCACGCGGTGATCGCGACGGGCCGCTTCACGTTTGGCGGTTTTATATCTCAGGAAAACCTCAGCCCAAATGTCACGATTGGCTCTGCCGGAAGTAACGACTTTCAGACTTTCTCAGGCCGCATGTACCTCAATCTGCAAAAAGTCGGAAGCTTTGATCTCACCACTGACCTGCGCGACAAGCATGATTTCTTTGATCACGTAAATCCCCTCACCAACCAGCAAGTGAACCCGCAGCAGCTCCCGTCTTACTCTTCGGCGGACGATTTTCAAGTTTACGAAGCCAGCGCCAAATACCCGAATCGTGACGGATCATTCTATGCCTCTCTAGGACGCTTCAACTTAATGGAAGCCGGCGGCGCATTTGTCGACGGTATTGAGTTAGGAAAGCGCTTTGCAAACAATTGGCGATTTGGATTTTTTGGGGGGCACAACCCGAAACGTCCCGAAGATTGGTATGTGCGGACCGATAATCCTGACTATGACTATGGTTTGTACCTCAACTACCAATCACCAAGCGGCCAAGTTGATCGTTATCTAAATGCTTCGACCGCGCTGTATTTCAACCAGGTCAATGGCTTTGCCGACCGCATTTATCTCTTTTCGAACATCGTCTATCAACGAAATGCTTCGAGTCATTGGATCTCTAATCTATTTTTGGACTTTGTACCGCGCGTCTTTATTCAAAACGGAATGATTTATTATAACCAGGGAGTCGGCTCAAAACTTGATTTTTCTCTGCAAGCGTCGGCAGTCGATGCCATCGGCTATCAGGAGATTCACAATATCCTCGAAACCTTGCCGTCATCGGCCTACCATGAGTTGGATTTTCAAACTCGCTATCTTTTCAAATCGACGGCGCGCATACTATTCGATACTCGGTGGGGCGAGCGCGACGTCGACGGAAAACTTCGGGAGGAGATCAAGCTTGGCGCGGGCTCGACTGGATTTCTCGGCGAAAAACTTGCATTGACAGGTTCAATCGGTTGGCTGCATGACTTTATAGCCGAAGGGCCAGAGGCACTGTTTGACCTTGGATACTTTTCACGCAAGTGGGATTGCGGCTTAACCACTCGGGCCGCGGTTCAAACTCGAACTGACGGAGATCCCAATAATACCTCGGCCCTGCATCCCCTCATGCTCGACCTGCATTTTGGAAACATCATGAATCGTGTGCTTTATTCGATGGTTTCCTTTCAGTACGCGCAAAATGAGATCGTCTCGGCGATCTCAGCTTTTTTTAAAATCACTTACCGCTTTGGCCCGAATGATCTCGCACCCGTCAACGACAAAGCTCCCGCTGTGAGGTCATTGTGAACAGCAGGGCTCGGCAGTTCCTCCTTATCTTGCTGTCAATGGTGGCGATCTTGGTCTTGCCGAGTCGCCGCTTGATGGCCGAAGGCGGCGAAGGGATGCTCAACAAACTTCTCGCGCCTGGACCATTGATCCGCGGTCACCAAGACCTTGAAGGAACCGATTGCTTGAAGTGTCACAGTACGGGCAAGGGCGTACCCGATTCAAAATGTCTCGACTGTCACAAAGATATACGCAAAGCCTTTGAATCTAAAAAAGGTTACCACGGGCTGATCGTCGACACCTGCATCACTTGCCACCACGACCATAAAGGGCGGGATTTTGAATCGATGGAAGTCGATGCCGAAAATTTCGTTCATAAAACAACCGGCTTTGTCCTCGATGGAAAACATGAGGGCTTAAAGTGCAAAGAATGCCACACCAATAAGCGCAGCGAAAATTCGGCACACCCTGGAGAAATTCGCTATTTTGGCAACACCGCCACCTGCGCGAGCTGTCATCAGAAAGAAGATATTCACTTCTTTAAAAACGAGTGGGCGAAAAAAGATTGCGGCACTTGCCACGGATCTAAAACTTGGACAGACGGCGTTCGCTTTGACCACCAAAGAGACACGGGCTACGCACTCAAAGGTAGCCACGAAGATTTAAAATGTAGCGATTGTCACGGCCCGAAGGCCCAGCTATTACCGAAAATCCCAGAAAACGAAGTCAGATATAAGTGGACGAACTTGAAGGTTCAAAAGTGCCTGAGCTGTCACCAAGATTTTCATAAAAATGACCTCAGCCCGAAGTTCAAAGGTGGCGACTGCGCCAAGTGCCATGACCAAGAAGACTGGAAATTCACCTCTTTCCCGCATAGCGTGACCGGTTATACCTTACGAGGTAAACACCAAACGATCGATTGCAACAAATGCCACATTCAAAGTGCCGATAAAAAAACGTCCGATATCAAAAGATTCGTTTGGAAAGGTCTCGACAAAAAAACCCAGTGTAAGAGTTGCCACGAAGATTACCACCGCTTTGCCAATGCCAGGACAAAAAAGCTAGGTCTCCTTGGCAAGTGCGAAGTGTGCCACGGCGAATCCGACTGGCACAAAACGAAGGATTTTGATCATAATAAAGACACACGCTACCCAATTGACGGAAAACACTTAGATCTCAAGTGCAATGAATGTCATTACGTCAAAGATCCAAGCGCTCCCCCCAAAGGTAAAAAATATCTGGCCGTTGGGCAATATCGCTGGCCCGAGCTGCAAAGTAAAACTTGTGAAAACTGTCACAAGAGCCCGCACGTGGGCGAATTTTCAAAAGCGATGCTGGCTAAGAAATGCACGGAATGTCACGTGACCGACGGTTGGAAGGCGACTAAACAAGATAAGAACTTTAACCATAGTCAAACCCGCTTTGCTCTCACCGGAAGTCACCGCACCTTACGCTGCGACGAGTGCCATTTGGTGGGCGGCAAGAAGGTTTACCGCTTCCCATCCGTCGATCAGAAATTCTGTATTGATTGTCACAAAAACCCGCACAAGGAACAATTCGACGATAAGTTCTCGGGCATGGAGTGTAGCAAATGTCACTCCACAGAGAAATTCGTGAAACTTCTTCCCTTTGATCACGACCAAACACGCTACAAGCTGCGCGAGGCCCATAGCAAGCTCGATTGCAATCAGTGTCACACGGATACTCCAAACAAGTTTGAGCTCAGAAACCTAGTCAACTCCAACGCCAGAGACAGCGCCAAGGTTGCAGACATTCAGCACAAGTTTAAGTTCCCAGATCTTGACGCAAAAGGTTGTGTTGCTTGCCATGCCGACTACCATGCTGGGCAACTGGGCCCGAAGTGCGCCACTTGTCACAGTGAAAAAACCTGGAAAAACCCTAAATTCGATCACGATATTGATTCCAAATTTTCGCTCAAGGGAAAGCACAAATCCGTTAAGTGCGTGGATTGCCACTCGCCAATCCGCGGAAAATTCGTCGATTTTGCCAAAGAGCGCCACCCGGTGATTCGCTACAAGCCACTTGCTTCTAACTGCTCGGACTGCCACTCCGATTATCACGGTGGCCAGCTCAGCAAAGATTGTAAGTCCTGCCACAGCGAGGAAGGCTGGAAGCAAACTCACTTTGATCACGACATCGATTCTAAATTTTCTTTAAAGGGTAAGCACGCCGAGCTCAAATGCGATAAGTGTCATCAGGTGGTTCCTGATCAGTTTGTCAAATTCCACGGCGAGCAGAAAAAACTCATTCGCTATAAGCCTATTGGCGCACAGTGCATTGATTGCCACAAGGATCCGCATAAGGGCTCACTCGGCTCGCGGTGCGCTGAGTGCCACACCGAGCGCGATTGGCACAATATATCAGACTTCCACAAAAACTTTACCCTCAAAGGCGTGCACAACTCGGTGTCGTGTCAGGAGTGTCATAAAAATAATCGCCGCCTCGGCGGCATGAGCGAACAGTGCTACATTTGTCACCAAAAAGACGACGTGCACGGCGGTGCCCTGCCACAATGTGGCGAATGCCACATGCAAGAAGTCTGGGAACACACGACTTTCCGTCATTCAATGACGTTTTTCCCGCTTCAGGGTGTGCATCGCACTTTGCAGTGTACCCAGTGCCACGCCGGAAATGTTTACCGAGGGCTCTCAGACCAATGCATCAGTTGCCACTTGCCTCTCGCACTCTCGGTCGCAAGTCCGCCGCACGTGATGCCAAACTTCAGCAACTGCTATAGCTGCCATAATCAGTTTTCGTTTTGAACCGGCTTCAAAGTATTATGTTTCAATCTGAGCCATTATTAACCGTCGCCGGCCAACACCTAGACCTCACTTCCTGCCGCAAAACTCCGAAGAGCCATCAAGACTTCAGAGGATCGCTATGCTGCTCAAGGTTCTTCAATTTTTCGCAGACTATTTTCTGCTCATCGCCATACTACTCTTTGGCGGAATTTCTTATTGGGGCATCACGCAGACGAGCCGCAGGCAAAAGCAGGCGCGGAAAATTCTCGATAAGGCCATTCAAACTAACAGTCACGAACCAATTTCGCTACATCCGCAGATCGATCCCGTGAAATGCGCGGGCTGCGGGGCCTGCACTCGCGTCTGCCCAGAGGGCGACATTTTGCAAATGGTGCACCACAAGGCAGTCTTGGTTTCTCCCGGTAAATGCGTCGGCCACGGCGAATGCGAAGTCGCCTGCCCGTTTGGTGCCATAGAGCTGGTGTTCGGTACACGTACGCGAGGTCAGGAAATCCCACGCCTCAATACCAACTACGAAACCAATGTGCCCGGGCTCTACATTGTTGGCGAACTCGGCGGTATGGGCCTGATTCGCAACGCAGTCAAACAAGGTAACCTGGCTGCCACTCACGCACTGAAAGCACGTCGCGAGCAAACCAGTAAGGCACAGTACGATGTGTTGATTGTCGGAGCTGGTCCTGCAGGATTAGCCTCCGCACTCACTGCGATCTCAATGAAAGCAAAATACCTGGTGATCGACCAGAATACGTTGGGCGGAACTGTCGCTAACTTTCCGAGACAGAAAGTGGTCATGTCGTACCCAGCCGAGCTGCCCATTGTCGGGCAGATGAAGTTTTCAAAGAACAAAATCAGCAAAGAAGATTTACTCGATTATTGGAGCGATGTTTGTCAAAAAACTGGTCTTAAAATTTCCGAACGTGAAAAATTTGAAGGGTTAACCCAGCAAAGCGGGATGTTTGTGGTCAAGACGTCAAAAGGCTCGTACACCGCACGTAAAGTCATTTTAGCAATGGGCGTTCGCGGAACGCCGAGGCGCCTTGGCCTCAAAAATGAGGATCTTCCCAAAGTTACCTACAACCTTCTTGATCCCGAGCAGTATCAAAATTGCAATGTCGCGGTGATTGGCGGCGGTAACGCAGGAGTTGAAGCCGCCCAGTATTTGAGCAAAAGTAAATATGGCAATAAAGTGACGTTGCTCATCCACGGCGCAACTCTCGATCGCTGTAACGACGAAAACCGGGAAAAAATCGAAGAACGTCAAAGAATGGGCAAAGTCGAGATCTGCTACAACAGCCAAGTCACCGAAATTCACAAGGATCGCCTGGTGGTCAAAAAAGAGGGTCAGCCGACGCAGATAAAAAATGACTTCCTATTTGTCTTCATCGGGGCCGAGGTTCCGCAAGCCTTCCTGTCAAGCTTAGGCGTTAAATTCGAAAAGAAATTTGGTGAGGCGCTCAAGAGCGGCTCGTAGTCTAAACCTAGCCAGACCTCCACGACCGCTCAAGTTGCTGAAAGTCGCAAAAGACGCTGTTTACATTCGTCGCAATGTTCGCAAAGATTCTGATATGACCATGAAGCAATATACCTATCTTTGGCTCGCACTCACCGTCTACATCACTTTTGAATACTGGACCCTCAATCACGCGCCCAGTATGAGCATTTTGCACGGGCTACAAACCCACGTCGGAGCGTTTTCCAACTGGAACTTGTCAACTGACGCGGGCCGACCGATCAGCTACCTTTTCGGTTGGTTAGGAATCACGCTCATCATGCTTACAAATCCTTACGTTGCCCGCAAAAAGTGGTCGCCGCTCAAAAAACTGGGCACGCTGCCTGGCTGGATGAATTTCCACATTTTCTGCGGTCTTCTCGGGCCAACTTTGATTCTTTTTCACTCGGCAGGCAAAGTTCGAGGCGTCGTCGGAATTAGCTTCTGGAGCATGGTCATTGTCGTCCTTAGCGGCGTGATCGGACGTTACATCTATGTGCAAGTTCTGAGGCACGAACGCTCATCTGCTCAGACGGCTGAAAAAATGCATGCGAAGCTCGAAAAGTACCGGATGGCTTCAAAACAAGTGGTCAGCGAAGAAGATCTGGACGAAGCAAAACAACAGGCTTTGGCCTTTGTCGGTTTTCCAGTCGATGCAGATCCGGATCATATTTCAATGATGCGAGTGCTTTTTGGATCTCTGTACGGAGATGTGCGGCTGATGTTTTCGAGCCCCGATCCGGTACCGGGATTACCCGATAAAAGTCGTCACGTGATCGCCGAGTACGCCGTCGCCCACCGCCAGTTGATCTTCATTGAACCATTTCGAAAAATGCTCGGTTATTGGCACACCTTTCATCTGCCGTTTGCGATTTTCATGTACATTGCCGCCGTGATTCACATCGTATCGGCACTGATGTTTGGAGTCAGTGGCTAGCCGTCGGTCTTTCATGCTCGATTGAGCGCTAGCTCGGCGTTAATTTATCTTCGCGAGAGAGTTCAAGTAACCCGTTATCTTCTCAGAGGTCCAATCCTCGTAGCCTGTGATTTTTTGCTTGAGCACGCCGTCTCGATCAAAGATGTAGGATTCTGGAAGTTGGTAGGTTCCGTATCGACCAGCAACTTCTGAACGCGCATCCCAAAGAAGCACTGCGTGGCTGCCCGAAGGATCGAAGGCTTTGAAAAAGTGATCGATGTCCTTGCGATCCGAATCCACTGAAATCAAAATCAGCATAAAGTTTGAATCCAGCTTTTGCGCAAGCTTGAGCAGCGTCGGAAACTCCCGCTGGCAAGGCTCACACCAGGTCGCCCAAAAGTTGACCACCGTGACGCGACCGTGTGCCTCACGGAAATCAAAATAACTCTGCTTTCCAGCAAGAATGTAGGGAAGTTGAAAACTGTAATCCGTAATTGCGCCCTTGAGGCTTTGCGGAAGCGGCATTTTTTGATGGCCGGAATCAGGTGCCGGATCGCGCAGCCAGGAAATTCCAAGCCACATCGCCGAAGCAAACGTCAAAGTGATCACGCAAAGAATAATAATTGAGCGCATAATTTTACTTTGACTGTGGACCGCTCAGATCTTGGCAACGGAGCGGAAGTTTTTGTTCAGGAAGACGTTTCACTTCCTCTCGGCCGACCGTGTAGACCCGCAGCGCATTGGTTTTTCCGCGTTCGAGCACTGGCACTCCGAGCGTAAGTACGACCCGATCACCCGTTTTCACGAGTCCATATTGAATCAGCATCTCTTCGATTTGGCTCATGGCTTCATCGGAGGAGGTGTAAGGCTGAATCGTCAGCGTTTGAATTCCCCAGATGAGCTCGAGACGATTTAAGGTCGGCAATATATGCGTGACCGCGATGATGCGAGCTTTCGGTCTGAAGCTAGAGATGATCGAAGCTGTTCTTCCTGAAGTCGTGAGGCAAACGATTGCCGAAGCATTGAGTTTGAGCGCCGTCAAAGAAGCGGCTGCACCGATGGATTCGGCAACCGAGTAGAACTCGGACTCCATGTTCATCTTGTAAAAGAAGTCGCCGTTTTTTTCGACCTCGAGAATAATTTCGTGCATCGTCTGAATTGATTTAAATGGATATTTTCCGCTCGCGCTTTCGGCCGAAAGCATCAGTGCATCGGAACCGTCGATCACGGCATTGGCTACGTCAGTTATTTCAGCCCTCGTAGGACGGGGGTTTTCAGTCATCGAATCGAGCATTTGGGTTGCCGTGATGACTGGAGTTCCAATTTTATTGCAGATATGAACAATTTGTTTCTGAATTTGCGGAAGCCGCGTCTGCCCAACTTCGACCGCGAGATCACCACGCGCAACCATGACCGCGTCACTGAGACGAACAATCTCTTCGAGATTGTCTAACGCCTCGAGCATTTCGATTTTTGCGACCACTTTTGTCCCCGGAGCCTTGTGCTTGATAATATCTTGAAGCTGGCGAATATCATCGCCCGTGCGCACAAAGCTGAGGGCGACGTAGTCCACACCATTTGCAAGCCCAAAGTCGAGATCAACAAGATCCTTTGGCGTCATGCACTCAATCGAGAGCTGCCCGCCCGGGATGTTCATTC
>JAYTRM010000084.1:0-10295 GCA_043746165.1 Bdellovibrionales bacterium
TAGCACGACTTTTTCTGGAACTGGAACCCGGGTCGGCGCCGACGGCGTCACGCCTGAAGCAGCATCGAGCTTAAGCCAGCATCACACCGTATTGAGCGGTGGATTGAATTACATGTTTTAAGCCGGTTGACAGCGGAGCCCTTCGATTCAAACCGTTATACCGATGTAGATCTCGTTCCCGCTCCCACCGTCGCCATAAAAAAACCCGCAGCCATTTCTGGATGCGGGTCTTTAACTCACTCATCTAAATCAAATGAGATTAGCGAACTCGGCAATATCCCTCAGGGATATAGCAACCTGCTGCTTGATAATCGTCGCCGCCGCAATCAAAGAGAGCGTCAAACGCAGCTTCGTTTCTTGTCAAAGCTGAGGCCGTGAATTGCTCCAACTCCTCGTCAACAGCCGTACACTGGAAATAGCCCGCTTCAGTTTCCTCAACAAATTCGAATACCGGAATCACAATTCCAGGGTTCCACCAGTGAGGGTACCAAGCATGGTCCCAGTCCCAGCCATGGTGCCAGCCCGGACGGGGTCCGTAACCGTGCCATCCGCCGTGGCCAGGTCCCCAGCCGCCGCCATGGAAGCCGCCGCCGTGCCAGATACCACCGTGTCCACCATGGAATCCACCATCGTGTCCACCATGGAATCCACCATCATGTCCACCATGGAACCCACCATCGTGTCCACCATCGTGTCCGCCATGGAATCCACCATCGTGTCCACCATGGAATCCGCCATCGTGTCCACCATGGAATCCGCCATCGTGTCCGCCATGGAATCCGCCATCGTGTCCGCCAACACCAGGGTGTCCGCCGGGCATTCCGCCGCCCGGATGTCCACCAGGGAATCCACCGCCGCCATGTCCGCCGGGCATTCCGCCGCCGCCATGTCCACCAGGCGTTCCACCACCGTGGACGCCACCGCCGCCACCACCGTGGAAGCCACCGCCGCCACCGCCGCCACCGCCGCCGCCACCGCGATAGAGCTCAGGAAGGTTCAGATCTTCCGTCGATTGATTGGGAGTCGTTGCATTGCTCATAGCGCCTTCAGCGGCAGCTTGTTCTTGTGCGTAGGAGTTTGCTCCGAGGAGCAAAGCCGCTGCACAAACGAGCGAGGAACCTAAGAGAAGGTTTTTCATAAAAAAACTTTCCTTTATCGGTTGTGAATTCTAGGAGAATTCGGTTGTTGTGTGTTCGTAAAACTAACGCTCACGATACTTAAAACAGCGCAGCCCCAACACTTTCCGAGCTCATCACAAAAGTGATAGAACGCTTCAGCGCTGGGGCGACTCTGGTCTCCGGGCGCAATCTATGCGCTGTTTTTTCCGGATTCAAGTAAAGAACTTTACACAATTGTGGTGTCAAAATTTCTCTTCGTGCAGGTGCAAATTATCCCCGGCAGTGAAAACGAATCCGCGAGAGGATATTTTCGCCCCTTACAGTGACGATTGAAGAGGCAGTGCTTAATTTTTAAGTTTGACGCAACCGCTTGGTGGGCGCAATTGGCACCACCCCTCTGCGCGAGTTTGTTAGCAAAACTAAACAAAATTGACCAACCCGACCGCAATTGCGGCCACGGTTTTTAAAAAATGCCGGAATAAATAATTGCTGTTTTTATGTTGCGACGCTCAATTGAGCTCCGAACTTCAAAGTAGTCGATTACTGGATGCTGTTAAATCCGATAGTCAATGTGTCGGAATTAGATTGAACAGCTGCCCCAAGAGCAATGTTCGTCATCGGTGTTGCCGCGGTGATAGGCCCATTCGGAAGCGTTGACGGCAAAACAACGGCTGAAGCCGTGAGCTCCAGACCCGCCCAGTAATTTCCTTGGAGTGTATCTTCCGTCCCGATTCCAGTTCCCACGCTTGGGCGAATATAGACGTGAATGCCATTGAGATTGACGGCACTGAGGCTTCCGACAATTCGCGGGTTAAAAATTCGGTACTCGTTTCCGCCGGATTCGTAAGACTCGATACTGATTTCTAAAACGGCGTTCGTAAGCGACGAATCTCCTCTGACGAGACCACCTAGGGCAAACCGCAAAACGGCGGGGGTTGTCGATGTCGTAAGAGGCAAATTTGATGGAATTGGCAAAGAAGCCGTTTGGAACGCGGGCCCTACCGCCCCGGCCTCCGATGGATACTCCTGAAGCTCGGCCGACGCCCAACTTTGCAAACTGCTGACGGCCGCTGAAACGGCAGATGCGGTCTGACACGGAATCTGCCCGCAATGACCGTTTCCAACATAAGTCGCAAGGAATGAAGTCGAAGGGCTTGAAAAATTGATCAGTTGAATGTTAGTGGCAATTTCATTTCCTTTCGCGGCCTGATACGCTTTCGTAAGACTGGTATCCGCAAAGAATGGAGATGTCTGTTGAAGAGATCCGGTTGAACTGTGGCACTCATTACATCCTTACTTAATTGCAAAGGTGTAAAAGCCATTTTGAAAAGCGGCGATGGAGAGATCGCTCGCAGTCGGTATCGGCGTAGGCGAAGCCTCGGTTTGAACCGCACTCGGGCTCGATCCACCGCTTGAGCAACCACAGGCTAACAAGCTAAATAAAGCGATTACTACTAACTGCTCAACGGTTTTTTTTGCCATATTTAGCCCCTTTGTTGTAAAGCAAATCAAACCAGCACGAACGCGGAATTTGTCTGTACTCCACCCGACACGGCGTTGTTCATCGCGGTAACGGCCGCCTGCGGAATTGCACCACCCACCCACGACATCGCTGACAAATAGAGTCCGGCCATCGCTTGCTGGGGCGATAAGCCAGCACTTGTCACGCTTCCGTTGAGGGCATCGAGCGAACCTGTTACATGCGCCTGCGGAGGTGAGCCGTTGGGGTCGAAAAAGAAAATGAGACCGCCGTTGTAATATCCACCGGCGTCGCTAGACGCGCGGGGCGCGTTCACGGTCGCGCTAGCGCCATTGATCGTCGTCGTCACGGCGTCGATGCCACTCGCCATCGCTTCGCCATTAGCGACGTGAATCATGGCTCCTCGTTTTTTCGCCGATAAACAAGCCGTGAGAAACATCACGTAAGCGCGGGCCTCCTCAATATCTGCCGCAGCGATGAGTGATGGCATCTGTCCGTGATAATCGCGGCCCGCAAGTTCCATCACAACTCCGCCAGTGATCCCCATGGCCGAATTGTAATAGGCCGCGATCTGCGCTTGCTCCTCGCCTGTGAGACTTGCGATGGTAACGTTCGGGGCGAGGGCCGACGCAGTCGTCACGCTCGTGTAAGGATTGGCAACGCTAGAAGTTGGGTCAAACAATGATGATCCATACGTTGGCACTGAGAGGGCGTTGTTACCGCTAAATGCACAGTAAGCATTGGTCATTGTTGTCGAAGCTGCTTTGCGAGAGGCATTATTTAAGACCGAGGACATCGCGTTCGCTAGCGCGGTCGCTGCCGTCGAAGCTGCCGCTAAGGCATCGGGGTTGGTTAGGCCTGCGGCAGCCGGAGTGATCGTGTTGATTTGATCCTGGGTGAACATTCCCAATGGGCAGATCTCACCTACGATGCGCTTGGCAAGGTACTGATAAACGATCGAAGTTTGACCGAGCGCCTGGCCGAGTGCATTCAATCCTTGCCCCTGGGTGGCGCCGGCCCAGCCCATCTCGCCGAGAATACCCGTCGAGCTCCACAAACTTAAGTCCCATGCCTGATTAGGATCAGCGCCTGTGCTGTCGGAGTTGCAAGCCAGTGTCGGGTTTTGCTCGACATTGCAGGCGGCGACGAGCTGCCGCGCCGAGACTGAGGTGTTCGAGCCAAGTGACTTCATGAGCGCGGGATTGGTCGGTACCGCGTTGTAACTCAGGCCCAGAGCGGGATCGTAATTAAAGACGTCGGCGACCGCTGAGTAGCCATGGGTCAGCGAAGACATCCCACCACCGTGACACGCCATGCACGCCGTCTGACCGACGCCATGAAAGAAGCTTGAATCATTTTCGGGAACAAACTTTGGAGCCGCCGAGGGTGAGGTCGCTGATGATTCCACGGCGGTAATCTGAAATCCGGTGCCAATCATCCACATCCCTTCTATCATGCGAAGGTTGGTGCCAGCGGTCGCGCCGTACATCGCAAACGAATTGTCACCCGCCCGATCGCTCAGGGTAAGATAGCCGCCGACGTGTTTTGTCGAAATCGCTACCGAGCCGGACGCCGAAACGCTTGGTAGTTTATTGCCGGTCGGTTGGGCCGCAAGGAGCGCAGTTTGGCCCGGCTTTTGGGTGAGAGATTGACCCCAATTGATGGATTGCAATTGAGTCGGCGAAAGGTCAGCGGCATGGCATGGGCTCGTGATCGCCCCGCTGGCCGTCGGGCAAGTGGTGTTGAGAACGTAAGTTGAATTGTCTGACCAAATAGAGCTGATCGAAGGTTGAGTGGTCGGCGTTCCCACAAAGTGAGCAATCAAAAACGCTGTGGCATCGTTATCTGAGGAGATCGCCGAATTTAACGCCGGATTTTGCATCTGCAGCGCCAAACGACGTGCCAGATATTGAGCGAAGTAGTTGCTGTCTGCAGCGAGAAGTGCAGCACCCTGAATATCTCCTCCCTCGAGCTTCGACACCATGGCGGTGAAGATCGGATCCGAAGTCGGCATGACTCCGCCAGTAATTGTATTCGACAATCGGAGAGCTAATGCTGTTGCTTGGGCCGATGTCATTGTCGCGGCCTGAGTCCCGGATAATGGCACCGCTATAATGACTGATAGCGTGGCAAGTACCCGCAAAAAATGACCATCCATGGACTTCCTCCCAACATTCCTTGTTCGCAGCGTTTCAACTTCAATCCGTCGTGAAACGCGCCTACCGCACCTTTTGTCAAAGCAACAATGGGGCCGCACTCCATCTCAAGCCTCGGTTGATCTGAGGTCTGATGAGATGGTTTATGAATGTGTTGTCCACTCAACAATGTTTCAGAGGTAGACAATCAACCGGCATAAAATGCTTGCCGCGCCCACCAGCATGAATTTGCGTGCCAGCTTGATACAGTTTTGTCTGAAAACAGGTGTCAAAGAAAAGTTAGACAGTTTTTAATAATCTTTATTTGTTTAGCTAAAACTTATCCAGTAGCGCCGGATTTTCTGGGGAAGAACGACATCTTGAAGCGTGCCGCGATTTTTCTCAATCACCCGCCGCGAGGTTAGGTCAGTCTCCGGGCAAGTGACAAGTACTCGCCTTAGTCCAGCCCGAACGGCTTCAAACAAAAGTCGCGAAAGAAAGTAACTCCCGCATCCGCGGCCGCGAAATGAGGGCGGAACATCACAGCGAAGATTTCCGCCATCGACTTCGGTGACTTCATCTAAGGGAAACCTCATGAGTCCGCTGGCCAAAATCGCTTGTCCTGCCTGATCGAGCAACACGTAGCGCGAGACAGAAATTTTCCCCGGGCCAGGACGCCAATCAAGACGTTGCTTTTCGCATTCCTTGATGAACTTTTTGAATTTCGCTGCAGTCCAGTCGGCGGTTGACGGATATTCGCCTGTCTCGCACACCGATAAGGACTCTTGTGGCGCCTTCGATTGGTAATCTTCCATCATTTGTAAAAATGCAGCTTCATGCGCAAGCGAGAGTTCAACGATGTCCATGCCGCGATTCTAGCAGGGCAGGTGCGGGCAAACAACCCGAAGCTGCTGAGGCTGGCCATCAGATCGAAGGTCAGTGTTGACCTCGCACAATCGAGGTATAAAATGAAATTCTAAAGAACGAAGGAGTGCCGAAGTGAAAACTGGTGTAATCAATGCTCTATTGGTAATTTCGCTAATTGGCCTCACCGGAAACCTAACCCGCGCGGCTGATTCCGTCGCAAAGGCTTCCGCGGCAAAAGCATCAACTGCCCAGGTTGCTAAAAAGAAAGTCGGAGACGGCTGGATTGCCAAGGGAACCCTCATTTCCGTCGGGCATTATCAGAAAGCTACACATGCGTTTCCGATCTCCGTAGTTAAGGAACCCGAGCATGGTCCGTTTTCTGCTGACGCCAAGCAACTGGCTATAGCGGCGGATCTCGACGGACCACGTGATATCCTCGAAAAGAAGCCGAGTAAGATTGAAGGTGGCGAAGTGATGCTGAAATCAAAGCTTCCACTTCTAAACGATGAAGAGCTCAAGGAGCGGAAAACGAAGTACGGCGGTAAGAATTTTAAAACTGGGGATGAATAGCCTATACCGTCAAGGCGCTACCTTTGAAGACACGGCGGGATTTTGCGAATCGCTCTGTCCTGCCGCATCGGCCGAGCAATTACTGCCGTCGCTAGAATCAAAGTCCTTACCGGCGTCATAGGAGCATGAGTTGCTAGAACTGGAAGTTCCGAAATAATTATCCAGAAGCCCGCCGCCGCCCAATGCAGCCAAAACATAATTTAGCTCATCACCCCTGGTAACGCCCGAACAACCTTCAGTACATGACGATCCAGCATGGTCTGAGCCGTGGATCAAAACTCCTCGGCTACCGGTGTTTTGACCTTGGAGTCCGCTTAGCCTTTCGCAAGGGATGAGCCCTTGCACTGTCGACTTGCAGTCGCCGCATTTTCCGACGGCGTGGTAACCCGGGGGAGTAAGAAACGATTTATCCTGAGTGCAGGAAACAGGCTGCAAAGTCGTGTCGTGACAATTTCCCTCGGCAGCATTTCCCTGCCCTCCCCCATACGCGACTGCCGTAGAGCCAAGGCACTTACCTTGATTGTCGAAAAGGTACATGGTGCCCGGGCTTTTGCTCAGGTCATTGATTCCGATGTCGCCGTCGGGAGAAAGCTGCCCAGCGGGCTTTCCTGACTTTACGCAATTGGCTCGAAACGTTGTTGCTTTCTTAACCTGTTCCGTAATGTAGCCGGGAACGTTATCGCAGCCGGCAACCATGCCGGGAGGCATGACAGGAATGCTATCGGGGCACTGAGCAAATGCTCGCGACGGCAAAAGAGCAAGCGATATAAAAGTCACCAGGCCAACGCAAATTCGATTGAAATCTAAATTCATCATTTTCGTCACCCTCTACCTACGGAATAAGCAATCATCCCGCCATCTGAATTTCCATCATCGACGCACCCATCGTCCGCCGCAAGACCTGGACTCACAAACATCGTCGAAACATTAGGCACTGACCTGTTAAAAAGTAGACACCACCAAGAGACGGACACCCGGTCTTAAGTCCGAGCGAGACTCTGCTTTTGCTTACGGCGAAATATAAAATAAACTGGAATGCCAGAAATGATAAAGGCCAGCCCAATGAGACTCTCTCGCGGCGTCGAAATCACCGTGTTAATTAAAAGCAAGACCGATGCGGCGAGAAAAACAGCGGGAAGCATCGGATAGCCCGGGGTGCGGTAGGGCCTCTCGGCATTCGGGTTCCGTTTACGGAATACGAAAATCGAAGCCGTGACCATCGCATAAAATATCCAGGATGCAAATACGACATAGTCGGTCAGTTGATCGAAGGTTCCCGACAGCGCCAACGCCGAAGCAACCGCACCTTGCGCGAGGATCGCAACCCAGGGTGTACGGCTCTTTTTCGTCACGCGGCCAAGCTGATGAAAAAATAATCCATCGCGCGCCATTGCAAACGGAATTCGTGCACCCGTGAGTATCGATCCATTCATCGAACCCAAGGCCGAGAATACGAAAGCGCTCGAGAGCAGCACGACCGCGACCGATCCGAAGGCAAGACTTGCCGCTTTCGTCGCGACAGGCATCGCGGAAGGACTGGCACTTGAATAAGAACTGAGGACTTCGGAAAATGGCAATACATAGAAGTAACTGAGGTTGATGGCGACGTAAATGACAAGAACGGTGGTCATGCCGTAGATCAATCCGCGCGGAATATTTTTTCCAGGATCTTTAATTTCACCGGCGGCCATCGGCATGTTGTTCCAACCGTCGTAAGCCCACAGCGCTGCGAGCATCGCAGTGCCAAAAGCCGAGAAGCCACACCAACCTCCTGAACCCGAGACCTCTTGCAGGTGAGACCACGAACTGCCTTTCGATGCAAGAAACAGAGCCGTCGTTAATCCCAAGATCATGGCGATTTTTAATGCCGTCATGAAGGCTGCGAGGCGTCCGCCGACGATGACCGAAATCGTGTTCAGCGATGAAAAGCCGGTAATCATTGCGATCGCCGCCAAGTTTTTCATCCACGAGCTGGCTTCAGGGTTGACTTGAAAAATGCCACCTAGAAAAGTCGCAGCACCTACTCCGTAAGCTGCGATTGAGCCAGGAGTTCCAATCCAGAATCGCATCCAGCCGTACAGAAACCCGGCCATCTCGCCGTAAGCCTCGCGCAAGTAAACGTACTCGCCGCCAGCTTGCGGGTAGAGTCCGCCGAGTTCAGCGTAGCAAAGGGCGCCGGCGAGCGACAGCAATCCCGCGACAATCCAGGCAAGAATGACCCAGAGAGGAGAGCCCGTAACCTGCGACATCTTGGTTGCCTTCAAAAAAACTCCGGTGCCGATCACAGTGCCGATGACGAGTGCCGTCGCCTCTTTGAGGCCGAGACGCCGAAGCAAAATATTTTCTGACGGCATGCCGGTGGCCTCCGCGGGTTATTTTTTCTCGGAGGCTGGTATGCGGTTTGATTCGCCAAACGATGCGAATAGATATTTAAGTTCGTCGCCTTGGAAGGTGACAAGGATCGCCTCGCCGTTGCTAAATTTTCTCTGTTTAACAACTTTTCGGGGAACTGTGAAGCGCCTGCCGCCAATTTGCAATGTGACAGATTTTTCATTGTGTGCCAATACCGACGCGGCGACCGTGATGGCCGTCATCTCGGCAAGCGCTGGAGTCAAAGGTCCAGCGAAGACAAGAAAAGGGAGAAGCAACAACAGCGGCAACCTGGTCATGGTGTCTTCTCCACTTTTTTGCGTTCACCCGCTAACGGATCAGCGACGCCGTCTTCGTGCTGCGCAAAATTTGGATCATTATTGAGGCGAACTGCCTCGGCCACTTCTGGGCGTAATACTAATTTTGCGCATTTATCGATTTTAGGACAAGATTCATCCTTGGGCTTTTCGCAATCAATCGTGACGAATCCCGAAAAAACATCCTCGCCTTTTTGTTTCAGATCGCAACGAATCATCCGGTAAGGACAAACACTGAATGTGCCAATTTTTTCTGGAGTCGCCGCTGCTAGATCGCTCGGGCAGGCCACGGAAACATCGGCGAGTTGCTCGAACCCAGAAATCTCAGCCCGAGCAGCATTTGACCAGTCGAGCGCCGATAAGATTGCGACAAAAGTGAGCAACCAAAAAATTTTCATGATGCACGACTTCGCGCAAATGGAGGTAAATCCTGGTTCGCGGCTTTATTAACCGGCTCATGCGAAGCTAGCCAGTTGGGCAGTGCCCGTAACGCACTACGGGATCGAAGCATACAGGTAGAATGAACCTGCCCTGAACCTAGAGCTTGATGCTTCCAACGATCGGTCCGCAGAGCTGCACTGTGCGATTTACCATGAACAACCTCAATCGTCAGATTCTTGGGGCCGAGTTGAACGCAAGCCTTCTCGAGCGCCGCAAAACCTCGACCAAAAGATGTGCCGTCAAATTCAAAGTTAATCCGCAACTTACCTCGATCGATCACAAGCATTCGAGCGTAATCTTCACCTTCGATACCGAGCATTAGGTGCGAGTCAGAGAGCTGCATACGGTTCTTCAAAGAAAAATCGCGGAGACAGGCGTTCAGCGCGAGTGATTCAAGAGCGTTACCGGGTGCCGATTGCCGTAAGGCCATTAATGCCTTTCGAGCGGTCTCGGAAAATTCAGACAGCTGCACACGGAGCGACACACGCCCTGCGAGCCGAGTCACACTGAAATAAGAAGGCGGATGAAATTGCGCAATTCCTTCGGCTACGACGACAGAGCCGAGCCGAGCGCGCAGCCCCGGACTCCAATCGCGCAGCCACTTGACTTGATCACGCAGAAGTTCTTGAGCCGGTTCCTGACAGAACCGGGTTTGCATCACAAGGGTCTGCAAAGGACGCCGCGAAAAGTGCTCGAGAATGAGCGCCGCTGCGGTTGAGGTCGAGAATTTTTTTCGTCGAAATTGAAGTGCGGGGTTCGTGGCCTGAGAAGAATGGACGACGACGCGGCGATCGGATACGACGAACATCGTGTCTCCAATCACATGGCAGTCAAGCTCGCCGCCCACCTTGATCGAAATCAAAGGTGCTCGGAGGTTTCGTGCAAGGCGCAGCCAGAAACTGCGGTCTCGCCTTCCCCGACGGCTTGACTGAGCTCGAAAGACGATCTCAATTCTGACTTCAAATGATTCATCGGTCGGTATTCGCGCCACTCTTAC
>JAYTRM010000085.1:0-15916 GCA_043746165.1 Bdellovibrionales bacterium
TTACCCCCCCCCCCCCCCCCCCGGAGTTTCGTGCCTGTCGCGACCTTTCGGCGTACCGCCTGAAGACTGTTTTTGCTCTGAATCGCAGTCCTTGGCAAAATGTATCTTTTTCTGCGATTCATAAGATTTGCTAATGTCAGAACCTGAAATGCGCGGTCGACAGAAACTAAAAAAATCCTGAAAAATTCAATAATAGTATGTACTTGTAGATATTTTAAGAAGCCTTAACCAAGAAATTTGTTTGGGTTCAGGGAGGTCACTCGCGAGTTTCGCTCAATCCCATTTTGAAGTTTTTTGCGCGTAAATAAAAACTTCGCGGCCGAGGCGATCCGGGCGGGACTCGCGCATGCGGTTCCAGTAAAGGGCGTGAAAAGATTGACCAAGACGTGCGCGAAGTTCCCACTCGCTGCCGCCGAATGGCGGTCCTGCTGGCGCACGCTTTGAACCCGCCGCAAAGAAAATGCCGAGGAGATGACCGCGATCAATCAAAACTCGCCGCCAAACTTTCACTAAATCATTGCGACGACTGGGCGGGATTGCGCAGTACAAGGTGTGTTCAATGACGATATCAAAAGCTGAGTTCATGGTTTCTGGCAAAGAGAAAACATCGGCTTGCATGAACTTGAGATCGCTCAGGTGGCCGTATTTTTCCTTGGCCTTAGCAATTGCCAGCGGACTGAAATCGAGAGCTGTGACGATGTGACCTTGCTCGGCCAGCCAGGCGGCGTCGTTGCCGGTTCCGGCGCCCGGCACGAGGATTCTGGCGCGTTGAAGCTTGAGCTGCGGCACGAGCAGAGGCAATGCCGGGGAAGGCGCGCCGAGGTCCCATCCAGTGTCGCCGCGTTCGTAGGCTGAACTCCAGTACTGGTCGCTCTGTGACTGGAGTTGATCCGAGAGCCAAGGGCGAACCTCGATTCTTGCGCCATCGACGGTCAGAGAATCGTCGTCGAATTCATCGACAATATTAAATAAACGAGATTGAGCTTGGCGGCTCAGCACAAACGGCACGGGCTCGGCAGCCGCGCCCTCTGAACTTGGCTCGCCGCGATCGGCAAAACCATGAAAGCGATCCCACTCGTCGACGACCAAGGATCCGATTTTAAATTTTTCTTGGTGGCCGTACGGCATGGTGACTTGCCAATTGCCATCGAAGAGCTTTTCGATATCGAGCGCGACGTAGGGATCGTCGAACGCCTCGACGATCATGATTTCGCCATTGATCAAAGTTCGCGCTGAGCCGCGCTCCATGCGGATGCGACTAAGCCAGTCGCGACCCATTTCCTGATCGGCGACGCGCAGCCCATCGAGTTTAAAATATCCGTCTTCGTCGATCTCAATAAACCGCGCGGCAGTGGCATCCGAGGCGCGCGCGAGTTCCTGCTTCACTTGCGCTCTTCCGATCCGCTGCCTGCGGCGGGACCTGAGTCGGGTCCAACGTCGGGTCCAACTCTGATGCCGTTTAAGAAATTGATTTCCTTAGCAGTGATCTCGCCGCCACTCTCGCCCCAGGTGGCAAAGTTGTCTTTTGAGTAAAGTCGGAGTTTCCCTTCAAATACCTGTTCGGTCGAATTTTCTTTGTCTTTATCGGCCACTGCTTGGCAACGAAAGTGCGCGATCATGTCGACCCCGGGATTGACATCTTCCGTGTAGAGCTGCTGGCAAAAAACCTCGCTCACACTAGGATACTTTTTCTGAATAAAATTGCGGACGTCTGCCTCAACTCCGAGTTCCACGTGCTTATGCTGCTCCATGCTGAGCGGGCGCTCGGCGGTGGCCATGCACCAAGTCCAACTTAGCAAAATAACGAAAAGTATCGTCGAAATGTATTTCATGAGGTCCTCGTGTCCAGAAAGTATTTACACTACCCAGAGCGGCTGGTTTCTACTACCTTAGAGCGTCTTGAGGGTCGCCGTCAAATCTCCGCGGCAATAACGAGAAGGTAGTTCACATGGCCACACCCCACAGTCACCACCTGAGTCTCAAGTCGATCGCGAACCGGCTGGAGGGGACTGTAGTCGAATTGATCAGTGAACTCCGGACCGAGGTGAGTTTGATTCGCAAACACCCGGGCGCAATCGGGCCGTGGCTTGAGACCACACCGCTTATCGGCACCTCCCTCAAGCGATTTCTGACCCTCCCGCTGTTGAGCGTGGCGTCAAAAATATCTCACCCCTTCACGCTCCCGTTGGGTCTCAAAATTGAAAACTTAAGTGAAGAGGTGGTAGAGGTCACGCTTCCGCTCCGCTGGAATACCCGAGGGGGCAAAGATGGCGCCGCCCATCCCGGTGCGGTCGCGACTCTCGGTGAGTTCTGCTCGCGGCTTTTTTTTGAATACCAGCTTGATCTTAAATCTATCGTGCTCGAATCGCGCGATGTGCAGCTGCGTTTTCTCGGCAAGCCCAGCGTCAATTCGCCTCGTCTGCTTGGGATTTTTCGGCTGCCGGAGGCTGATCGCGAGGCCACCTTGCTCGAGCTCCGCCGCACTGGCCACGTCGAGTTTGAAACGGAAACACAAATTTACGATGCCAAGGGCTTACGAATCGCCGAAGTTGAGGTGACCTGGAAACTCACTCAGCGCTTGGCTCTTGGCCCCGGAGGAAAATCATGAGCAATGAGTTGGTCGCTAACGTCGACTCGCGCGAGCCAGCACCCGCGGGTCCGACTCTCCCAACCGAAATCGATGCCCATTCCGCAGACTTTAAACGTAACGATCAAGCCACCCGCGGACTTCTCGCCGAGTGGCGCGCGCGGATCGCAACTGTCAAAGCGGGTGGTGGCCGCGATGCGACCGCTAAGCACAAGGCACGTGGCAAGCTGACCGCACGTGAGCGTATTGAAGGTTTACTTGACCCCGGAACCAGCTTTCTCGAGCTCTCATCTCTGGCCGCATGGGAGATGTATGAGGGGGCGGCGCCTGGAGCCGGTGTGGTGACCGGCATCGGGCAGATTTCTGGACAAGACTGCATGATTGTCGCCAATGATGCGACTGTTAAGGGCGGCACTTATTTTCCAATGACAGTGAAGAAACATTTACGCGCCCAGGAAATCGCTCAGGAAAATCACCTGCCTTGCGTCTACCTCGTCGATTCCGGTGGCGCGTTCTTGCCTCTCCAGGCCGAAGTTTTTCCCGACCGCGATCACTTCGGGAGAATTTTCTATAACCAAGCGCGGATGTCGGCTCTGGGAATTTCGCAAATTTCTGTCGTGATGGGTTCATGCACAGCAGGGGGCGCCTACGTCCCGGCCATGAGCGACGAAAATGTCATCGTCAAAGAAAACGGCACGATCTTTCTCGGCGGCCCGCCGCTGGTCAAAGCCGCAACGGGTGAAGTGGTGAGCGCTCAGGAACTCGGCGGCGCCGAAGTTCATTCCTCGATTAGTGGAGTAACTGATCACTTTGCCGAAAACGATCAGCATGCTCTCGAGATCACGCGCGACATCGTCGCCAATCTCAACAATAAAAAGTACCTTCCATTCACTGTGGAGAAAAGCGAAGAGCCGGCCTACAAAAGTGAAGAGCTTTACGGAGTTTTGCCTGCGGATGCTCGTCAGCCGTTTGACGTGCGCGAAGTGATTGCTCGTATCGTCGACGGAAGTCGCTTTCACGAATTTAAAGCGAGTTATGCCAAGACGATCGTCACGGGTTTTGCGCGCATTTACGGTTTTCCGGTCGGAATCATCGCAAACAATGGTGTTTTGTTTAGCGAGAGCGCGTTGAAGACTGCGCATTTCATCGAGCTCTGCGAGCAACGCCGCATTCCTATTGTGTTTTTGCAAAATATCACAGGCTTCATGGTCGGGAAAAAATATGAAAATGAAGGCATTGCCAAGCATGGCGCCAAAATGGTCATGGCGGTTAGCAACGCAAGTGTTCCGAAATTCACGGTCATCATCGGTGGATCTTATGGAGCTGGCAATTACGGCATGTGCGGCCGCGCCTTTCAGCCACGCTTTTTATGGATGTGGCCTAACGCCCGTATTTCGGTGATGGGCGGCGAGCAGGCGGCGCAAGTTTTGCTGACGGTGCGGCTCGATCAGCCTGGGGTCAAGATGTCAGAAAAGGAACAAGCGGATTTCAAAGCACCGACGCTCGCGAAATACCAAATAGAGAGCTCTTGTTATTACTCGACGGCGAGGCTTTGGGACGATGGCATTATCGATCCTGCCGACACTCGGCGAGCCCTGGGCCTTGGCATCAGTATCTCTGCCAACAGAAATCCTGAGGTTAGCCCTGAGCCGCAGATGTCGCGCGGCGTGTTTCGGATGTGATGAAAGTGAAAAACTATCAGCAATTGAAATTTGAAGTTCTAGGTTCAGTCGCCCATGTCACACTCAATCGTCCCGAAATTCGCAATGCCTTCGGGCTTGAGCTGATCAGCGAGCTGAGTGATGTCTTCACACAACTCGGTGGCCGACACGATTTGTGTGCCATTGTATTACGTGGAGCGGGCAAGAGTTTTTGCGCAGGCGCCGATCTCAATTACATGAAGGCGATGGCAAAGTTTAGCCGCGAGCAAAACGAAAACGATGCAAAACAGCTCTTTGATATGTTTCTGAGCGTTCGCACTTGCGCGGTTCCGACCATCGCTGTTTTACACGGGCACGTGATGGGTGGCGGCCTGGGCTTGGCCGCAGCAGCCGATATCTCGGTCGCGGTTGACGGAACGCAATTTTGCTTTAGCGAAGTGAAGTTGGGCCTGATTCCCGCGGTTATTTCAAAATTTTCTTTAGAAAAAATCCAGCCCTCGTGGGCTCGGCGCTTCATGCTAACCGCGGAGATTTTTGATTCTTCACTCGCACTCGCCTCAGGCTTGGTGACGATGAAAGGCGCAAGCGCTGAGGTCGAAGCGTTTGTTGGCGAGACTCTGAGCCGCTTGTCGAGTGGTGGCCCCGAGGCTATTCGTGCGTGCAAAAAGCTTATTGAGCAAACCGGTCGCGATATGGATTGGTCAGAAGCACGAACCATGACCGCGCAACTCATCGCCTCGCAACGGATGAGTGCCGAGGGTCAAGAGGGCATGCAAAGTTTTCTCGAAAAGCGCGATCCGAAATGGCGGTCGAAATGACGGTGGAAATGACGACGAGGAATTTGACGACGAGTTTAAGAATCAAAAAAATTGCCATCGCCAATCGCGGCGAAGTCGCAGTTCGCATCATCCATGCAGCTCAGGAGTTGGGAATCAAGACTCTACTTCTTCATTCCGAAGTCGACACGTCGACTCGCGCCTACCGCCTGGCCGACGAGACAGCGTGTGTCGGACCGGCGGCGACTGCTGAGAGCTACCTTCGCATCGACCGCAATGTTGAAGCCGCACTTAAGCACGGAGCTGACGCCATTCATCCGGGCTTCGGTTTCTTGAGCGAAAATGCCGATTTTGCCCAAGCCGTGGTTAAGGCCGGAATGATTTTTGTCGGTCCCAAAGCCGAAACCATTCGTCAGCTCGGCGACAAGATTTCGGCAAAGAAAATCATCGAGCGCGCTGGCGTGCCGACTGTTCCGGGTTATGCTGGGGACAAACAGGATTTGCCAACGCTTATCGCAATGGCAGAGAAAATTGGTTTTCCGGTCATCGTTAAGGCGGCGGCCGGCGGTGGCGGTCGCGGCATGAAAGTGATTCAGTCACGGGGCGAAGCGAGTGAGCTGATTTCCTCGGCGCAGCGTGAAGCCAAGAGTTCGTTCGGCTCAGAAGTCGTTTTCCTAGAAAAATATCTCGATCGCGCCAAGCACATTGAGTTTCAGGTTTTTGGCGACAGCCGCGGCCGCGTCGTTCATCTCTTTGAACGCGAATGCTCCGTGCAACGCCGCCACCAAAAAATCATCGAAGAGTCTCTGGCGGCCCGGCTTAGTGAGGATCTGCGCGCACAGATGTCGAAAGCGGCCGTGCAACTCGCCGAGACTGCCGGGTACAACGGCGCAGGCACGGTCGAGTTTCTTGTTCAGGATGGTAAATTTTATTTTCTCGAAATGAATACTCGCCTACAAGTCGAACATCCCGTCACGGAAATGCTTTTAGGTGTCGACCTAGTCAAGGCCCAGATTTTAACAGCCGCTGGCGAATTCGAATTGTGGCCGCAGGCCAGTTTACATCCGCGCGGTCATTCGATCGAATGCCGCGTTTATGCCGAAGATCCCTACAACCGAGGTTTGCCTTCGACCGGTGAACTTGTAGGCCTTCACTGGCCAGAAGGGCCAGGTCGGCGCTTTGAAGTCGGAATCGAAAGCGGTGATCACGTGACTAGCTACTATGATCCGATGATTGCCAAAGTGATCGTCTGGGACGAAACGCGTTCTCGCGCGATTGAGAAGATGCTGCAGGTTTTGCGCGAGACCATCATTTTTGGAGTCAAAACGAATATTCCTTACTTGCAGGCGATTTTATCGCACGCTGATTTTGTCTCAGGCCAAATGACCACACAGTTTATCGGCAATTATTTTCCCGAAGGCCTTAAGGCTGTGGAACTCAGTGAGTTGGAGACGAAGTTTGCAGCGTTCGCGATTGCAGCGGCCTCGGCAACGCCACGCGGACAGTCAGCCGCTGATCCACTTCAGATTCCGTGGAGCGGACCTTGGAGAAACGTATGAAGAGAGTCAGTGTCGATATCGACGGCCAAAACCAGGTTGGAGTGGTCGCGCGCGGCCCTGACGGGACGTCGTGGTTTCACCTCAACGGACGAACCTTTTCGCTTCCAGCTGCCAACCGCGCGCGGCGTTCGGGCTCCAAACGAGCCGGCGAAACTTCTGATCCGCTGAAGATCTGCGCGCCGATGCCGGGCAAGATCAACGCCCTCAAGGTCAGTGCGGGAGCTGCGGTTGCCGCTGGCGATGTCTTGCTCGTCATGGAAGCGATGAAGATGGAGTACACCATCAAATCGGCCATCGACGGCATCGTTGCCGAAGTGCTTTGTGCTCAGGCCCAGCAGGTTGAGCTAGGTCAAGTGCTCGCCAGGTTGGAGGCTAAGTGAGGCGAGTTTCAATCGTCGATGTTGGCGCGCGCGATGGGCTACAAAATGAAAAGGTAGTTCTCGACATCGCGACGCGACTTGAATTTGCCGAGCGCCTTGCGCGCGCGGGAGTGCGCAAAATTGAACTTGGCGCCTTCGTTTCGCCGCAGTGGGTACCGCAAATGGCTGGCTCGACCGAGCTGATGAAGAGAGCGCTCGCAATACGCAGCCAGCCGGGCTCGGTTTTTGAGGGCGTCGAACTCTCGGCTCTCGTTCCGAATCCACGGGGCATGAGCGACGCAATCGCTGCTGGAGTTCACTCTGTTGCGATCTTCGCTTCGGCGAGTGAGGCATTTGCCAAAAAAAATATCAATTGCTCGATTGAAGAGAGCTTTGTGCGCTTCAAACAAGTGTCCGACATGGCCCGCGCCCACAAGATTCAATTGCGCGGTTATTTGAGCATGTGCTTTGGTTGCCCCTTTGAAGGTGACGTACCCGAAGGTCGAGTCGTGCGCTTAGTTAAGCGCCTGGCAGAGTTGGGCGTCTACGAGATTTCGATTGGTGACACCATCGGCATCGCCAATCCATTACAGGTGCGGCGGCTCGTCAAGAAACTCATTGATGCCGTAGGTAAACAAAAACTTGCAATGCACTTTCATGACACTCGAGGCACGGCCTTAGCCAATATTCTTGCGAGTCTTGATCTCGGCATTCGCACCTTCGACTCAAGCCTCGGCGGGCTTGGCGGCTGCCCTTACGCTCCGGCGGCAACCGGCAACGTCGCAACTGAAGATGTCGTGTTCATGCTTCACGGCATGGGATACAACACCGGAATCGATCTTGCGTCTTTGCTTCAGATCAACAATTGGATCGCCGGTAAAATTGGTCATGAACTTCCCTCTCGGGTCGGCCATGCTGGATTGCCGAAATTACTTCCCCTGTAAATGCCGCTGAATTTATTCAATAGACGAAGCGGTCATCTGGACCCTCGTGCCAAGGTATAAAATCGGCAAAGAGTGTACGACTTGAGCTAGGTGTAATGGTTGATTTTTGGCAGCACTCACCGGCGACATGGAATGAAAGATTTAAGTGTCAACTGGAGAAGTCGGTTGGTGTCTGGCGGAGAAATCCCGTCAAAGAGGCTCTTGCTATAACAGTGAGTGGGAAATGCGGCAGACGGCGCCACGACGGCGGATCGGGCCGTAGTTGTACTGATGATCGGTGTGCTAATTGAATCAACAACCTCTCTAATCGCCAATCGCTAGGAGCTGCAGAACGCGGCCCTAACGTTGAGCTTCTCGAAAAAACCGAGCCGCATTCGCGGGCTTAATTGGCCGGAACGCAACGAATAACATTACCTGCGATAGTCAATTCGACTGGGCCAGTTGACGATCCAGTTGCCACGGTCATTTGTGCGGTTTCCAAATCCACGAAGGTCAATGAAAGGAGTGGAATTCCATAGTCTGCGGCCATTTGAAGACTTGCCGTAAGAAGCATATTACTGTTCCCGGTTGGGCCTTTCAGCGAGGTGCTGTGGGCCTGCGATAAAACCTCTATTTTCGTCGAGCACTATCCGCGACTTTTGTGATCAAGGCTGGCCAAAGATGCGCAGTCCACGTCAGCAAATGGCCTTATTTTAGCAACAGGTGCATTCTTTTATCATCCTATCCAAAAAAGAGGCCGGATGTCATTATTGCCCTGGTTTCAAAAGATGCCTAAACAAACAAATTAAGGGGTTCGTATGAAAAAATCTATCCAAGGCGCCCTTCTCGCTTTTTCAACTCTCATCTCGATCGGCGCGCAAGCTAATATTTCTGGCGCCTACCGCATTTCCAGCGCCAGCCAAGTTGTTTCCACCAACGGCGTTACTCGATGTGTCTGGTTTCTTGAACAGAATGTCTTTGGATCGGTCGGTGACGTCTTGTTTGTTTCTCTGGACAACGCCGGTCTCACCATTACCCAAACGACAACTTTCGGCGGAGGCGCGAGCCTCCCGATCGGTCACTCGGTGCAGGAACCGACGGGGTGCTGCGGCGGCGACGAGATGGAGTACACCGGCAAGCTGACTGCAAAAGGCGCGAGCTTCTTCATCAACGACATTAGTACGCCCTCTTCCGAGTCGGTCCAGCTCGATGCGACTAATCCCGAAGCCATCGTCTTGCTGACGTCCTTCGGTGGGCAGAGCCCTTCGACTTGTCGTCTTGACAAAGTGAATTAAAGCTCGAAACGGATCCCTTTTGGGTCAAGAGGGATTTATGCATATTCAGGGGGGCCGAAAACGTGCGCTATCGTGGTGGCCCGACTTGACCTGAAATAAACTTCATTTTATCGCGCTGTTGGTTGGTTTGGCATGTGCCTCCCACTCGAAAGCGGCATCGGGCGGCTTTGGTCCCGGTAATTAACTTTCGATTTCAACCTTCATTTCGAGAGTCCGCTTGGGCTCAACAATTTGCTCAAGTGGATTGTTGCGATTGCTTTGATGATTCGTTTTGCGATTCACCGGCCCGTTGGCTCGTAGGCCCAAAAGGGCGCAAGGAGATAGATTTTTTAACGGTACTACGAAGCCGTCAGGGGCCTTGCCTTCATTGACGAAATCCTGGATACGCGAACGCGCTTGAGATTAGGCCACAGTGTTGCTCGGATACTCCCACGCCGCGTGCTGTTTGATACCAGGTTTCTCGCACACATTTTTCCATGTCGTTGACCAGAGCTTCGGCCTCTTCGCGCTTAAGGAGAAAGCGAAGGCATTGAGATAGTATGTTGTCGGCATTCGCAAAGCGGCCATGATCCCCTATGGCAAGCGCGAGGTCACGGCGCTCGAGACTGACCGGCGTTGCCGGTGTGATGTCATATGCAGGAGAAAGCCTCCAATCACGATCCTTTGCAAGGATCGCATGGTTTCGAGGATGATCATCAATGTTCGAGACTAGTGCGTTGAAGCACATGCGCCTGAAAAGTTCCAACGCGTCTTGTTCGGGATTGGCGCTAACGCGTCTTAGTTCTTCAGCAAGCAATACATACGACCACTTGTCTCTAGCCTGGTGGGAGTCCTCAGTGCGCAGAAGGGTCAGCCCGCTGACCATCCGAGCTCGATTGTAGCCACCTTTTGTCTTTTCACGATCAAAGCGTTTCACGAGGAGTACGTCGCGATCCGCGATCGAGGTAAGTCGGCTTTCGGCCGTAGTAATCCCGCATGCGCGAGCGAGCACCAACATTGCGTGTTCAACCCGTGCATTATTCCACTTGTCGTCTGGACGATTGAATTTTGCGAGCCATAGGCCTTCTCCATCTTCGACGACTGCTTTTGGTCTCGCGCCCCCCATTGAGGTGCCGACAAGCATTAGCTCTTCTACTTGATCTACTGTCGCGTCAGTGGGCAGGTCTTCTTCTGCGTCAATTGCGTCCGCGATTCGCTGGAGTTTTTCTAAATCCAATGTTTGATTGAACTTTCTTCGCGGAGCGGGAGGGGTTTGCCTTAAGCCAAATCCAAGAGCTCCAGCTCGATCTTCTGGTGATTGCAGCAGATAATCCAACTCGCTGAGCTGGGCCTTGCCAACGTGCCTTTCAATAACACGTCGACCCCAATAATCCGGACCGGCATCGCGAAGCGCGCCAAACACTCCCTTTAATCCTGTTGTCTCATATGTATTTTCACTAAGCTTTAGCTCGACAGGATCGAACTCAACTTTGTCAGTCCGTGCAAGATATTTTTTTCCGTAAACGAAGCGACCTAGTGGAACTCCATTTTTGTTGATCGTGAACTCATAACGGCCAGCGGTTACTGCCGAGGTGTGCCCAGGCAGTGTGATGTAGACAAAGCATTCGGTGGTCCGAGCACTAGAAGTCATTGTTCAGTCCTTTGCGTCGACGCACGCGCGCGCCTTCTCGCGAAAGCGCAAGCGTCTGGCCTTCAGCATCTCGACTCGAGTTTGCGAGCATTTGAAAGTCGCTCAGAAGACCATATGTCCATAACAGCGCCGTGTAGACGGCCACACCAGTTGAGGGCTTTCCTTTTTCTGCATCGGAAATTGCTCGAACACCGACACCAATTTTTCGAGCGACTTGGTCAATTGTTAAAGACCTACGAATGCGAGCGGTTCGAAGATTTTCCCCAAGGCGCTTCAGCGCTCGTTCAACTGGATATGGGGGTACTTCGAGAAGAGTATTTCGGGCCATTGTGATACACCTTTAAGAGCAGATTAAACAACTTAATCTGCTCTTAAGAGCATACTATGCTTAGCTCCATCACGCAAATAGATGCTCTTAAGAGTGGATTAAACAACTTAATCTGCTCTTAAGAGCATCTACAAAATTTCTAAAAACTGCTTAACATATTGTATCTAAAGCACTTTTACAACAAGTACAAGGCGAGCGGAGCGCGCCTTTCTTCCAAAGATTTGGATGCGCGACTCATCACTTTCCTCTCCACACTATCGGCGTTGGCTCTCAGACATCCAACACAACGGTGCGTCCCGCTCGAGCCTTCTGGGCTTCGTCTTTAAACTCGAGAATTCGTTATTTTACGTCTCTTCCTTAAAATTTACCGATGCCCCCGAATCTTGCCGACTCTCACGACTGAGATGATGAAATTCTCTTTTTGAAACTCCTTTTGAATCAGAAATTCCAAAGGAAACGTGCCGTATCGACGGCACCCAAAATGAAGGTAGAGACCGCCAGCCCAGCGATTCCGAATGAAACACGGTCCGGCGATCGCTTTGCTCAGCCGGTTGTGTTTGAAATCAATAAAAAAAGTAAGTCGCTCAGCGGTCTGAAAACTGCATCGTATGTCTTTAGGAAGTGAGGCGGCGGTCCGCGTGCTTCCCCGTCGTGCCCGAAGACTTTGAGCGACACTTTTTGTCCTCAGCAGATGAAGAAGTTTCAAAAGTGAAAATCTATCAGAGCGTACTTTTAACGGCGACGATCATGCTGACATTGATGTACAGCTGGTTGTTTGCTCACGAGTTGGAACCAAACCTCCGCGCACCCGAAGCGGTGGTCAGCGGCGTCGGCTGGTTCGAGCAGGGACATCTCTATGATTGGCGCGAAGTTCGACTCACCCATGCTCGTGAAGTGACCCAAATAGCCTCCAGCCTTTGGGAGCTCGACGCTAATTTTGCCGCGACTGGTGGTTTTGATTCGCCACCTGAACTGGTCATAGATGCGGATCAAAAGTCAGTGTTCGTAGTCTCGGACTCTCAAATAAGGATCTCCTCGGACCTCGCGACAGCTCGTGGGGTGCTCGGGCGTGCGTTGATTCAATGTTGGCTTTTGCAGCGCGCAGGATTGGCAGCCACGGCCTCACTTCTTCGCCTCGAAGTTATATCGGATTCACTGGCTTCGATGCTGCTCGGCCGAACTGGCTTTGACCTCGGCGGTGCTAAAATCGGTTCTCAAACCGTCGAACTTCCGCTTGTGAAAAACTGGCTTGAATTCGCCCAGTCGGCAGCCCGGTACTGTCAGTCTGAATGGCGCAGTTTGCGACTGGGTGCCAGATCTTCAGCCTGTCTCGGTAGCGATGGAATCATGGAACTTTCGTTTCGACCTCTGCTTGATGCCATGGTTTGGAATGTGTTCGAATCCGTCCCGCATCTCGATCGCCTGGAATTCATCGCGTCTTGGTCTAAAAGTCTTCGCGATCTCGCTCCACCTGGTCCTAAGTTTACAAGCGACGGCGAAAAGTCTCCGACGCAGTGGCGTGAAGAGTTAAACCAAGAGTTTCGAATGCTCTTTGCCAACCTACGATCGTCGCGCGAGCGAGCCAGCTCAGAGCAGGTTCTGTTGAGCGCCCGTTTGGGTCCGCATCAGATGCCCGAAGTTCCGCTTGCTTTGATTCGCTCAGGTTCCGATTCAGTCTATCTACAACCGGGTTCTGTGCATCTCGCAGCTAGCGATTCGACTCAGCTTCACGTCGGTGCTTTGGCCTGGCAAAACTGTCGGCCAACAGAACTCACAACGGTTGGGCAAATCATGAAATTGAAGGTTCCCACAAAGAAGATACTTTACATTGAAAGCTGTGATGAAATTTCACAGCAGACCTGGAAGGATCTGAACCGCTTCGGAGCGGAGTCGTTTGAGTTGCTTGAGCCGAAACTGCCATTCATGATTCTCAACCGCTTAAGCCTTGAGCTTGCGGTAAAGCGTGAGCAGTTCGATTTGCGGGCGCCCCTGAACACGTACATGACCACACGGCCCCCTCGCGGCGCTTCGCTCTTGGGCTTAGAGTCGGCCAAGACTGCAAAGGGATCTTACCGGGTTTTTGGTGCCATCGAAGCGATAGAGGCATTTCGTGAGCTCAAGGCATCGTCAGCCTCAACTCTCTAAGCCACTCTCGCTGCGGCGGTCAAATTTGTGTTTAACATCTTCGGGCCGGTTTTTTTCGTCGACGAAGACGAGTCGCGGTTTGTGGGCCGCCGCCTCGGCTTCGTTAAACGACGCATAAGCGGCAATGATAACAAGATCACCGCGGTGAACGAGCCTGGCTGCCGCGCCGTTGAGGCAGATTTCTCCGGACTTTCCAAAAATCACGTAAGTTGCGAAGCGCTGGCCATTGTTGCAATTATAAATCTCGACGCGTTCAAATTCGCGAAGTCCCGCCATCTCGACCAAAACAGGATCAATGGAGATCGAGCCCTCGTAGTTCAGGTCGGCATCAGTGACGGTCGCGCGATGAATTTTACATTTGAGCATTGTGATATTCATAGGGTTTTCCTTCTCAATTCAATTTTCTTAGGAATTCATTCGCAACGCAAGATTCAGACCCTTGAGAACTAGGTCAGGGATCACAGCATCGAACAAATCGGATTTTTCAAAGAGTCCTGAGAAGCCGCCAGTCGCGAGAACGACCGGGGTATCTTCGCCGTGTCCGCCCGAAAAGCACTCGTCGGTCAAACGTTTTTTAAACTCGCGGATGATTCCGATCGTACCGTAAAAAAGCCCTGATTGGATACTTTCAACTGTTGATTTACCGAGGACGCTCTTCGGGTCAACTCGCACAATTTCAACGGGAGGAAGTTTAGCGGTCTGCATTTGCAGCGCTTCCATCGAAATTTTCATTCCTGCGAGAATGACGCCTCCGAGATACTCATTATCGCGATTGATGACTTCGATGGTCGTCGCCGTTCCAAAGTCGATGACCAAGAGATTTCGATGTGGATAAAGATGTGTTGCACCGATGGCGTCGGCGATGCGGTCTGCGCCGACTTCAAGAGGGTTACGGTAACGAATTTTCAGGCCGGTTTTTACTCCGGCTTGCAACAAAAATGGTGTGACCTGAAAGTACTTTTGACAGGCGCCGCGCAATGAGTAAATGGCATCAGGTACGACGCAACAGATAGCGATTTGCTTGACTTGGGTTGGATCGTGACCGTTTTCGCGGATTACTGTGCGAAGAAAAACGCCGATCTCATCGCTCGATGAGCGTGAGTTCGAAGTGCGGCGAAACTGAAACAGCAATGTCTCGCCGTCGAAAAGTCCACCATGCACAGAGGTATTGCCAACATCGAGACTGAGAATCATGAGTGATTCCTCTCTGACTGGCCATCTTTCTGGTCAGCCTCTAAAACATCAACCAAAGCACTGGCCAGCGCCTGACGGTTCTCGACCGCCGCCACTTGAATCAGGTGACGCTGGTCCCGCGTGTTGTAGATTTTGGCTACGTGCCGATTTTCAGAAACTTCGCTGGCGTCATTATGGACGACAAAATCTGGACGCGCATGTTGAACAAGATTTTCCATAGCGCGCAAACGAGAAATCGGGTCTGGAGTTGACGTGAGTTTGAAAGCGACTACACGAAGTGATGGATTGGCAGCGCGCTCGCGAAGTTGGTCGACGAGCTTCGGGTTGCGACGAAGATTAAGAGTCAGGTTGTCCGTCGATTCGATTTTTGCTTTCTCGTCTGGTCGTTGGCTTTTGCCATCAACATTAATTGAAGCCAATGAGAAATCGCTGACGGCGGCGGCGTGAATCACGACGTCATAGCGCAGCTCGCGTAACTCTTGGCTGAGCTCGCGATCGAGATCGGCAAAAGTGCGAAAGCTGCGAGTCGAGCAAAGCGATCTGCTTGACGGCGAAATTGCTGTTTCGGCTTTGAGTAAAGTTACATGATGGCCCCGAGTCGCCAACTCATCGGCAATTGCAGCGCCGGTGGCGCCGGTGCTGGTGTTGGCAAGAAAGCGCACGTTGTCGATCGGCTCGACGGTTCCACCAGCAGTTACTAGAACTCGCAAGGCATAGCGCGCGGGCGATTTGGCCAAAGCGAAATGTTCAATCACATGCCCATAAATTTTTTCGGGATCGACCAGTCGGCCGTCGCCGGTTTCGCCGCAAGCAAGTGATCCAGAAGCGGTTCCGAGAATCTTTAGACCCCAGGAGCTGAGCAACTGAAGTGAGTTCTGCGTGGTCGGATGAGCTAACATCTGCGAATTCATAGCCGGAGCGACTACATAAGGCTTCTTGAAATCATGCGCAAGGAACAGTGTAGAGACCAAATCGTCGCCGAGTCCCGATGCCATTTTGTTTAGACTTGAGGCTGTGGCGGGGCAGAGGAGAATGAGATCTGCCCAGCGTATCAAATGAATGTGGCCCATTGCGCGGCCACTTTCATAAAGATCGGTATGAATGGCTCTTCCCGTAAGACCTTCTATCGTCGCTGCACCGACAAACTTCAGCGCTGCCGAGGTCATTGCCACTTCAACTTCGAAACCAGTTTGCACCAAGCGCGAAATGACCTGACAGGTTTTGTAGGCTGCAATGGAGCCAGTGATTTTAACGAGAACCTTACCTTTTGACATTATCAATTAACCTCACTCCACCGACTTTGACGGCCGCGAGGCGCCGTGATCCCTCAAGAAACTTCATCTCTTCCACGTATTCGACTTCAAACCCGTGACCTGAAAGCTGCGTGCGTGCCCCTTCGCTCGAATCCGCGCATTCGAGCACCCGATGAAATTGCGGAGCCAGGTCTCGGACTTCAGGT
>JAYTRM010000086.1:0-9234 GCA_043746165.1 Bdellovibrionales bacterium
TCAAAAAACAATACCATCAGGTTTTAAAAACGGATTTTCGAGCTTTTGGTAAAGAACGAGGGTAAACAGAACGCACGCCCCACGGTTCATTCTGCGCACCGAACGCCTGATGGGGGCACGCAGCCAAACCTGAGCGTGATCCACCTCGCAACACAATCCCGAGGGAGCCCCCAGAGGATTCTAAAGAGTCAATTTCCCTGTCAAACATTTTTGCTTTATAAGATTAAGTATTCGATTGGCCGGACGCCGCAAGAAAACCGACACCTCAAGCTGACACAGCACCCCTGAACAGCATGGCGTCGAACATTGGATCGCCGGCTAACTTGGTACTCGCCCTGGCAGCGTGGGATGCCGATCTAAGCTCTCAAGCTCCTCATAATCAACTGCATCGCGACTTTTTCTTATGCCTCAAATAAGCCAGACGATTGGATTCACTGAGTAATCCTCCCCCGCTCGGCGAAGAATACATGACGCAAAAAGACAGCGGCCGTTTTTACTTGAAATCGGAGGTCGAGGTGCTCGAATAGTGCGCACTAACGGAGGGGAAAATATGTCAATTCAGCTGCAGACTATTTGGAAGACTTTGGGATTAAGCCTTGTTGCGATGACGATTCATGCTTCGCCGGCATTGGCGTTGAATTTTGATTCGGATGTTCCGCAGGCGACTCAGCAACAGATCACCCAGGATCTCGGTTTTATGGCTTCGGTCTCTGGATCGAAAACTTCCAAGCTTCATCAAGAAGTCTTCGGCCCGATGCAGGGAGCGGGATACGTTAAGTGGTTTTCTGATCGTGTATTGAGCGTTGGCTACACCGACAGCGATATGGGTGGTGCGGTTGCGTACGTGTCGCCGTTTATGGATTCGACGAAAATGGTGTTGACGAAAAATTTCACTTCGTTCGATCATCCGCAGATCGCGCGCTTAATGGTTGTTTTCCATGAAGCTCGTCACACAGAAAACGAATCTGGAAACTGGCCGCACGCCACTTGCCCAACGCCGTTCAACGATGTTCAAGGTCATGAGATTAAGAGTATCTGGACTGGCTTGCCGCTCGCGGGCCAAGCCGGCTGCGACGAAAAGGCTATTGGCGCCTACGGTAGCTCGTTGATTCTCCTGAAAAACATTTCGCTTTTTTGCGAAAATTGTAATGAAAAAGTTAAAATGGACGCGCAGATTTTTGCCGATGATCAGTTGAATCGAATCATCAGTTCAGAAGCTCACGAGGCGCTCCGCACCGATCTCAATGGCCAGTAAGCTGCAGAAGCAATTGCGATGAGAGAGAGTGATCAGAAATCGTCACGACTGATGGCCGGCGTTGTTGTCGGCGGCCTGGCGGTTCTGATCGCTGCCCTCATGTGGCTGACGAGCCGGCCAACTGGGAAGGCAAGTCCAGCACCGGCAATTGAAGTGCAGAATTCTGTCGAGTCGACAAGCCTACCAGCTGCAGCCATAGCTCCAGCTGCCGGCATCACCGAAGCTGCAAAAAAAATGAACACGAAAATCAGCAGTGAAGACGTTGAAAAGATCAAGGTTCTGCATGAAATCTTGAGTTCAAAAAACGACAACGATCCTAGGCTCGATTCGGATTTTAAAAATCTCTCGGCCGAAATGAAGCAAGCACTCGCTGAGACTTACGCAAGCTTGCCGAGAGAAAGCCGCAACCAAAAGGGGACTGTGGTCTTCTTATTAGGACGTTCAATAAGTTCGGCCGCTGACGTCAGTTTTTTATCTTCGGTCTTATCCGAGCCACCATGCCTGAGCCTTGAAAATTGTAGTCGTTCTCCGAACGGAACTGTCGATGAACATGCTTCTATGTCGAATGACATCACTGTCGTCTATCCACAACTCGTTGCGGTAAAGTCGATCGGCCGCTTCCTTAACACGTCGAGCGGTGAGGATGCGGGTCTAGTTGACGCCCGAAAAGCCGCAATCGCGGCTTTGGAGAACGCCGTTAAAAGCGATCAGCAGAGAATCTCCGCAGCTGCAGCACTTGCTCTTCAAAACCTCGGGCACTAAAGCGAGTTCGGCCCGAGTTCAGCGTGAGTTCGGCCCGAGCTCGTCTGAAAAAACTTGTGAGCGGGCAATGAAGCGAGTTTAAATAATGTCCATGCAGGGTAAATTAGTTTCTTCTTGGCATATGGTCTTAGGGCCGGCTTCGGCTGGTGTGTTTGTCAGTTTTATTTTTATTTTCTGTGGGGCCTCGGCAATTGCCCGGCTTGCAGGCCCAAATGATCTTCCATCGGTCAACGAAGCCGAAACTGCAGACGTTCAAGTTGATGCCAATGGCCACTCGGTGACGACTATTGATCGGATGATTCGAGTCAATAATGACGAAGGCCGAGAGAGAGAAAGTGTTCAGACGATTGATTTCAACGCGCGATCATCGAAAGTTAAGATTCTCTTAGCTGAAACTATTAATGGCGATCAGCACATGAAGGTCTCTGCTGACAATATAGAGTTCAAAGCCATAGGCGACTTTGTGCACGGCTTTGATACTCAGACGAGAGCGAAAATCACTTTTCCGAATGTGCGGGTGAAATCACATATTCATTTTCGCTATCTCATCACCGTCAGCGAAGTGCCAAACGAAGGCTTTTACAGTTTTCTTGCAGATTTTAACTGGTGGTACATTGAACATTACCAGGCAAAAATTCGCTCGGTGTTGCCCCTTCATTACTGGAAACAAGATCCGCAAAAGGTACTGTCCATCCGCCAAGGAAAAGACGGGGATCAATATCTTCTCGATATTCAATCGACCGCACCGATTTCTCTGACCACGGTTCAGGAAGAAAACCCTTATATTCGTGCTGAGCGCAGCACCGCATTTGGAGTTTCATCGCTTTCGGATTGGTCGCAGTACGCTCAAAAGACGATTGTGAGCCAAGAATCTCTATTTGCAGAAAAGCTTCCGAGCTCCTTAGAAAAAATCCGCGCGGCTGCCGATCGCGAAACGACCCCACTTGCCAAGCTGGACCGTGTTCACGCTCTCGTCGCAGAAGAGTTTCGCTATTTTGGCGACTGGCGACGCCGCAATGGCGGCTATGTTCCGAGGTCGCTCAGTGAAATTGATCGGACGCATTACGGTGACTGTAAGGATCTCAGCCTCGTTGTCACAGCTATTTATCGTTCACTCGGCTTCAAAGCTGATCTGGCATGGACAGTCAGGGGAGAACCTCATCTTAAGCCCGCTCATGAATGGTTTCAGATTCCGACTGACTGGTTCAACCATGCAGTCACTCGCGTCGAAGTTGACGGCGTCACGTACTGGATTGATGCTACAAATCCCGTCGCCAACTCAAAGCAGATTCCCCAGGATATTTCTGAAAAGCCCGCGTTTGTAATGAATCGCGAGAAGTCATATCTCCAATTTACGCCGGGACTCGGTTCAACCACCGCAACCTACAACCGCAGTCTTGTTTATAGCTACCAGAGCGATGAGACTTTGCGAGTGTCGGGAGAGTTGACGCTGAAGGGTCGTGCTGCCATTCCATTAACCGTTGCGAGATTTTACAAGCCGATCGATACGCTGAAGTATGATCTCGTTCGTGCATCTTCCTTCGGCTACCGGATTTTGAACTCGTGGGTCGGTGACCTTCCAGCCACCTCTCGAATTGTCGGCGATATGCAGGTGAAGCTTGGCTACACTTTGAACGATGTCGGAGTTCGGACTTCTTCGGGGATCGGATTCTTTTTGCCGCGTGAAAACATGGTGGATCGGCTTCTCGAAGACGTTAAGGGTCGAAACTCTGACATTTATGCCGGTGAAACGCCTGGAGTCTGGAATTCACGAGAACAGCTGATGAATTTAAAACTCGTTGGCGATTCAAATCTTGATTGCGAAATTCACAGTCGGTGGGCCTCGGCCTCTCGGCAAGTGCGACAGATCGAAGGAAGTGTCGTCGCCAATGACCGGATTGAGTTGTTTACCAACGTGGTGCCCATTGACGAAGCGGCGACACCAGAATTCACCGATTTTCAGAACCGTTTACGCGCCTGTTTTTTTCGCGAAACTCTGGTGCTCCAGCCCACCGTGGGGGCAACCGGCAAGGCAACTCTGCAATCGACGAAGCTGCTGCCGCCACCTCCTTGAGCTGAACTTAGAACAAACCCAGTGACGAAGAGCAGTCGGCGCGGCCATGGCTCTTTGCCTCTTTGAAAATCTCGCGGCATCCAGTTTCGGCTCCGCTCTTGTTGGTGAAATCGAGAAGACTCGCCGCGGCCAAGCAGGCCAGAAAATCGCGATCTTGATAGGTGACTTTGCCAGCCCCGCATTTTTGAAAACGAGTTCCAACCTCGTCTTTTTTTTCCAGCCTGCGGAAGATCGTAAGCCCGACGAAGCAAGCTGCTCTCTCGGTGTCGCTGCCGGCTTCGCTGGAAATATTTGAACAAGACTTAATCGCGTCGAGCACCTGGGGCTGTGAGTTCGTCGTTGACCAAAGACTGCGGGCGCTAAGGCAAGCACGGTAGCCTGTGTGGTAGCGAGTCATATTGAAATATTGGGCACACGCTTCGGTTTGCTTCGAAGGGGAGACCGAGCTTTCGGTGTCTTCGGCGAGGCTGAGGCCGACTGCGCACGCGCTGACAAAAAGTCGTTCGGGAGTGATGGCAGCGCACATGGCAACGCGGTCGTGACCTGGTTCTGCTTGTCGATCGCGAGATACGATTTCAGGAATGTGAATTCCCGTCAGACAGCTTTCGTGCAAAAAAGTGTCGATTTCATTGTGCGTCGGATATGTCTCAGAGCAGAGCGCTAATTTTTTGCTGAATTTGTCCGTTGAGCTAGAAATGTCGCGGGCGATGCTGCTTCCAATAAGACAAGCCATAACGGCCCGGGGATCTTCGCCGTAAGTCAGGCGGCAGCGAGTCTCGACTAACGAGTACCCAAGTCGATCGTAATCGGGGCCCGCGGCACCGCAAGCCGAGCGAAGATCCGCTTGCAGGGCACTCGCAAAATGTCGATCGCAGATTTTTTTTAAGTCCGTCGTGAGCTTCCCCGCAGGAGATATGTCCGTGCCTTTCGCCGGTGCTGCGGGTTTGGTCTGCGTCGTCTGCGCGGCAGGCGTTACCACTCCAGAGGCACTCACAACCGGGCTAACAACCGGAGGAGCGACGGGTGGCGCCGCCGCGGGTTCAGCTGCGGCCGGTTTAACGAATTCAATTTTAGGTGTGGCAACTTCAGTGACCTTACCGGGATCATTCTCGGAAGAATCCTCTTCGGCCCTCAAGCTCGTCGATAGGCAAATGAGCAACACTGCGACCGAAAAACTTCTGTAAAAAAAAGACCGGGTTGGCCTGGAGTAATAATTGCTCAAACTTCGCACTCCATCATCGTTAAGAAGTCTTATTGAATCAATGAAGTATAGTTTGCAAGGTCGTAAGCGGCTTGGCAACGGGCGAATTAGCGCAATATTTCCGATTTGGCCACGGGGCTCGTCGCCTGGGTAGCGCCTGAGTGGGCGCTGATAATGGCTTGCACCTTGCTAACTGTGCGGACTGTGCGGACTGTGCGGACTGTGCTCATTGGCAGCTTAGTCGGATTCGTCACTGCAGCGTCACCGGACTCGAGATCGACTGGATCGGTCGCTGTTTGTAAGGCGGCGTCTGGAGAGGAGATTTCGGGACTGAGGTAAAGCTTTACGTACCAATAATAATTTCGCAAAATTGACGAGACGTAGTCGCGAGTTTCACGAAAAGGAATAAGGTCCAGGAACAAAATTCGATTTTCGGTTGGATAACGGCGCTTCCAGTCTTCGACGCGTCCAAATCCAGCGTTGTAAGCGGCGAGGGTGAGTTCAACGTCACCTCCGTAACTTTCTAGGCGCTTTGCGAAGTATTTTGTTCCGACTCCGATGTTGGTCGCGGGATCTAGAAGACGGGCGGTCGATCGAACACTCGCCACCATGCGTGCCGTTTGCGGCATGACCTGCATCAGTCCACGCGCGCCGGCCCGAGACCGGGCTTCCTTGTTGAACGCACTTTCTTGCCGAATTAAGGAAAGAATGAGGAGTGGATCGACTTTGTCTTTTTTGCCGAGAATCAATTCGTAGTAAGAAAGGGGAAAGAAGAGCTTTAAACTGCCGGGGCTGACTGTGCTCGGAACATCTTGGAAGAGTTCTGATAGAAGTTTAAACTTTGGCAAGGAATAGCCAGCCCGGTTGAGAATGACGGCCAGATAAACGCGGACTTCGGGTTCTACCGAAGTGAAATCGTGAACGCGATGGTCAAGCATCTCGGCAGCCAGGGCAGGAGCATCTTTGCGAATCAGGGCCTCGACCGCCCGAATAAAGCCATTGAGTTCGGGACGAACGATCGAACGCAGCGAAATCTGCGGATCTTTATTGGCCAGGAGCTGATTGACTCGAGTGTCGTCCTCACCATTAGCTTCCAAACTTTGGAAACTCATCGGGTGCTCGCGAAATAATTGGTCTTGAGCTTGGCGTTGCTCCGATTCATTTCCCTGCTGGGAAGCGCAGTAATATCTCCAGTAAATGGCCCGGGCGTGAAAGTTAGAAGCTTCGGGAATACTTTCAACTTTGCGCATGAGACTCGCCACCTCCGCGCCTTCGTGGCATTGATGCTGCCAGATTTTTATCAGTCCAAGTCGAAAACTGGCCTGCGCTGCCGCCAGGTCATTTCCGCACTTTGATGCTTTCTGATAGAGAAGCTGTGCTTTTTCGATAGCATCAGGATCGGGAAATTTCTCTTCGAGTTTGTAGCCAAGGGCAGAAGCAAGCGGGCTAGGAACGCATTCTTTGAGCAGCGAGATTCGTTCGGTGACAGAGCCAATTTTCCCTCTGCGATCTAGGTTTCGTACCGCGGAAATTAATTCGCCCAGAGATTTTTCCGAGATTTTTCCGAAGTTTCCGACTTCAATTTGCTTGGCAAGGGCATTGTTTTCCGGGTGCTTGGGGAGCGAATGGCCCCCGGTGTTGAGACGTCGCTCGAGTTCATATTCGCAGTAGCTATTTGCTTCCGGAAGCGCGCTCGCAGTTGCCGTTTCGAGCCCCGTACACCGCGCGAGCCACGCGTAAACCTGGGCATGAGTGAATTTCCCATGGCGCAAATCGAGGTATTCAGCCGCATCCTTCATAAGCTTTTGACGGATGGATGCATCTTCGAGATCGATGCCCATGAGATCTCTTTGCATACCAGTTTCTAATGGCATTGGCATGGCAATCCGCAAATTTTTAATCGCGGAGGGAGTTGCGATGAGTGGTCGTTCGGCGCGAGCGCTGGTTGAACTGATGAGCGCGGTGCAAATAGCGAGCATATAATTCATGGCAAATACCTCACACTCCATTTTGCCAAGTTCTGCGCCCGCAAAGGGAGTCTCGTTCTGAGATATTATCCAATGTAGCCTTAAGTCGAGTGACTGGCTTTTACGCTGACTGGAGCCGGCTTTCCAGAGTCAAAGTTTCGGAGATTGAAAGATTTGGGAGCAGCAATTCAAATTGAGTTCCTTGAGGCCCCGTTTTGGATACGCGGATGCGTCCTCGCATTCGGTTCACGGCAAACTGCACGGCCGACATGCCGACGCCTTGTCCTGAAAGTGCATCGACCGCATCTCGAGTCGAAAGTCCAGCATCGAAAACATGCGAAGCTAGGTCGAGATCGGAAATGCCGCTCGGCAATGATTTGCCATTAGCTTTGAGCTTCTCTGCAACTTTTTTAACGTTGATCCCGGCGCCGTCATCGTCGATGAGAACCTGAATCCATTTCTTACTTGATGGATCGGACTGATCAGAAAAGAGATTGTAGCGGACTGTGATATTTCCTTCAGCTGGTTTTCCCTGAAACTTGCGCGCCTCGGGCGTTTCAATGCCGTGGTCGACTGAATTGTTGAAGACGTGGATGAGTGATCGCAGAGCTTCTCGATAATGCTCGGGGTTGATGAATATAGGCCATTCTGGGGTCTCGACTCTAAATCTTACTTGCTTTCCGATTTGTCTGGCGGTGCTTTGAACGTGTGATTCAAAATCCTTGAGCAGGTCGCCGAATTCGGTGTTGTTTATTTCTTTGAGAACAATTTCAATTGCAGCGTCGATTTTTAAGTCACCTTTTTTGCTGACTCTGTCCTTGAGATCCATCAACTTGCGAAGTGAAACTTCAATTTTTCCGTCATCAAAAACACCCAACTTGGTAAAGAGTGCCAGTTCTTGAGTGCGCCAAAACGAGAACTTCTGACTGAGAGTCTCGGCACCGGCGCGCACCGCAGCTCTCATGTCGCCGCTCTGGTTTTGCCGAATGAAAAGCTCGAGATTAAACACTTCGCGTCCAGCAGAACTCGCGCCGAAAAGCATGGCCGTGCCTTTGAGGGTATGCAGTTCTCTCTTGACTGAGTCTAGATCTGGTTGGATTCCATTCCATTCAATCAGTTTATTGATAGACGACTCGGCCGTTTTAAGAAACGCCCGGAAAGACACCTTGTTTTCCTGGATTCGCAAAATCATTTCAGCGCGTTCTCATTCAGCCTGCGTGCGCTTTTGCTCTTGTACCTCGCGCGTGACGTCTGAAGCCGTGAGGACGACCTGATTGAGAGCATTTTCTCCGTCGCGCATCGGATGAAAATTAAGCGACAAGATCGTTTTCTGTTCATTGGTTTCAAGGCGTTTTGGGCCGTGCTCCGCGGTCTCGGTAAAATCGAGACGATCGAGCAGAAGAATTGAATACCAATCCGCGAGTAATTTTCGCTTCTGAATGTCCGGTTCCAAGATTTCTGAGATGTGCTTGCCGATAGGATTGACGCCGAGAAGTCGTTCCGTGCTTTTAGAGGGGTTGCCGGAACAGTTTCCGTCGCGGTCAAAAATTAGAAAGGCTTCATCGATTGAGCTCAGCATCGTCTGAATCAGACCGTCTTTTGCCACAATGGCTTCGAAGTTACGCAGGAGCGTCCATTGGACCCGGTTAGAACTGACGATGTTGAGGGTGATGTAGATCGTCCATAGGAGCGAGCCCACGCCAAAGTAATATTCTCTTCCGCCAAACACAGCGAGAGTGATCAGTGCGGGGAGACTAAAAAGTAAACTCGCAAACAGAGTCACCACCAGATCAAAGCTCCAGGCCCCAACCACGGTGGCGCAAATACCGCTGTTGGCGGCCCACAAGAGGTGACTCGAAGCCGAACTCGGATGCAGATAGTAAGCAAACGAAAATGCAAGTCCCCAGCAGAGACCCGTGATTCCAGCGGCGGTGGCAAAAAGAAAGCGAAAAGTAGCTTGCCCATTCTTTGAAGT
>JAYTRM010000087.1:0-9212 GCA_043746165.1 Bdellovibrionales bacterium
TCGGTCACCGTTGACCTGACAAACTCGATTGGATTAAACCCAGGTTTTGTCTCCTCATCGCGAAGGCGCATGATGAGCTTCCAAAGATTGGCTTCGCGCCGGCCGCTCGCATCGGCCGCTTGGGCAAAATCGATGTAGCCGCTGTTGATTAAACCCTGACGAAAAGCCTCAGTGTAACCAAGACGATTTGCATCCTGCAGCGCCGCTCGGAGGCGATTGACCGCGCCCTCGGCAAGGCAATCGTTCATGGCGAGCCAGAGCGATTCAGCGGGTCGCTTTCTTGCCGCCGCTAGATCTGAGTCTGGAATTTGAAACCACGGCGAACGGGCGAGTTCGATGAACGTGAAGTCATCGTGCGGATTGGCGAGAAATTTTAAAAACGCCAAAGCGTCACGCACCTCACGGCGGTCGTAAAATCCCGCGCCCGCGTGCACGTGTGCGGCAAGTCGGTAGCTGCCTAGAGTTTCAGCAACTTCGATGAGGGTTTTCTTCGTGCGCGCCAAAACGCAGATCTCATCTAGCCGAACACCCCGAGCGAGCAAGCTCTGGACGTGCGAAACGATCGCCGTCAGCTCGGGATCAGTTTCAGCGAGTGGCGCTGACGGCTCTTTCGATTCAAAACTGGTTTCGCAGGCAACTTCGCCGGCAGCTTCGTCTTCAACCTCTGGAGACTGTCCTTGAGGCGCTAGGAAAAACGTGGCCACACATTTCGTGGGGTCATAGGTCGTCTCTCCCACAAAATGCGCTTCCATCGCGCGAAACGGCGGCTTAAATGAGGCAAAGAAATCGTTGATCAATTGAAGAAGCTCGGGCTTTGAGCGGCGATTCACAGATAGAGTCCAAGATCTTCCGCCTGCATTTGCGATTTCCTGTTCGCGCTCGTGAAAGACTTCAGATCTGGCGCCGCGAAACAGATAGATACTTTGCTGGGGATCGCCAACGATGAACTTGGGTCGATCGGCTACTACCTTATCCAGTAACGCCACCTGAAAGGGCGAGGTGTCCTGAAACTCGTCGATCAGCCAATGATCCCATTCGGCCGCAAATGACTGGGCGGCCTCTGGCGACCCGCGCAAACAGTCCATCGCTAAAACCTCGAGATCAGAAATTTCGATCGTACCGCTTCTCAGTTTGGCTAGGCGAAGTCGCGAACAGAACTCACGGCTTAAATTTTCCATCTGCAGAAAAATCTCGGCGCTCAATTTCCAAAACTCAGGGTTGGAATTGGGTTCCATGAGCTCTTTGGCGAGCTCCCGGCACTCTTTGGCACGATCAATCGTGTCGAGCGAAACAGGACTCGTGCCTTTTCCTGGCTTTCGCACCGTCGGAAACGACTGAAAACCATTGATGAACTCTTGACGTTTTTCTTGCCAACTCGAGCCACTTTTGAGAATACCTGAAAGTAGGCTCATCGCATCTGCGATGGAGAGCCAATTCACTTTGTCGGTCTCAGAGCGAATTTGCAATGACACCGCCGCCATCGCCAGCGCCGCGCGACTCGCGCGCGTTTTGAATTCGCGTTCCATATCTTCGTTTGAAAACGGCCGCGCTTGTGGATTTTCTGAGCGAATTTGGCCGATTCGTCGGCAAAATTTAACTAAGTTATGAAATGAAAATGTTTCGAGCAGTTGATTCCATTCGCCGCCTTCTTTGCCAGCAATCAAAATAGCACGCAGCGTTTGTCGCGAAAGTTTCCTGACCTCCGGGTTGCTGAGAAATCGAAAACCCGGCTCGAGCGGAAGAACTGCACCATGGCGCTTGAGAAAGACATCCATCACGCCGTGAATCGTTGAGACCATCAGGTAGGAGCGCGAGCTAGCAAAAGCCAAAAGATGCGGGCGCTCTTCGAGTGCCAGAAGCATCAGACGCTCGCGCAACTCTTGCGTTGCCTTTCGCGTGAAGGTCGTCACCACCAGACGCGGAAGCCGACCGTGTTGGCTCAGATATTCATCGGCGAGATCCATAACCTTATGGGTGAGGCTATAAGTCTTACCAGCGCCGGCACCAGCCCGCACGATCTCGTTTCTATTTAGGAATTCAGATGAGGCGCTCGACACAGCTGACTCCATTGGCATTTTCCACAGATTTCAAGACCTGAGGGCTGCGGTTGATAATACCCACCAGAAATTCCAGCAAGCGCTCTCACAATCTGTTTTCGGCCTTCAGAAAAGAGCTCAAGCTTTTGTTCGTGATCAATTCGGTTCTTTTTTCGTCCGTCGCTCTCAATAAAGAATAAATGCGAGCGATCTTTGATCTTAAAGCCCTGGTCTCGTTCCATTGTTTTGCCGATGTAGTAGATTGCGCCGACCACGTCGCGCGGACCTAGCGACGTCAAGCCTTTCTCCACTGCCATGGCGTAGAGAAGTAGCTGCAGATGATTTTTCTTAATCCACGAGCCGAATTGCGAAGTGCTTCCCGATGACGATTTGTAATCGTAGATCACCACGCGTCCTTCGGAATCAGCATCGACCCGGTCGATACGGCCAGTCAATTTTAGATCGCTTTCATTCTCACGATTTCTGTTAAGCTCTCCAGTTTGGAGCGAAACAAAACCGTCAACTTTGAGTTCGCGGGCAATCGTTTGGACGCTTGAGAACTGGCTGCGCATTTCTTTTTCTTCGCGAAGAAAGCGCGTGGCTAACTTGAGATTCGCCTCGCGAATTGTCGGCCACATCGCCTCTTCGCCGAGCTCAATCTCGGCTAAGGCGCGAGCCTGATCGATCACTTCTGCCAACTCGTCGGGCGCGTAATCAAACCGCCTCGGCTCAACGGTCAAAGATTCAAATACCTTGTGCATGAGACTTCCGCGTCGACTCGGGTCAACATCGATATCGAGCTCCGCAACATCAGAGAGCACGAACACTCGTTTGGCAGCGAACGTGAAGGGGCACTTGAGGTAATCTTCGATGCCTGACGGTGAAACTTGCCTTATGCCACCGACTGCGAACGGCTCGGGCGTCGCAGCTCCAGATTCGCGAGACCAGGTCTTTTCGAAATTTGCAAGCTGCACTGAACTCCAAGCTCTCTCAGCACCGATCCTGGCTATGCCCGCCAGCTGCAGCTCATCCCAGCGGGTCGGCCGCGGTACCGAAGTGACTTTATCTTGAGCGCCATTGTCACTGCCATTGTCACTGCCAGTTTCGTCGCCAGTATCGTCGCAAATTCGTGCGCCTTCGAGCCACAGCACCGAGGGGGCCAAAATCGAACCGGAGAAATCGGTTTCGGGAACGCTTAGCAACGTCATTCGTTCTGAATCTTCAAGCATCCATCTTGCCGCAAACTCGAGGTTGGCCCGCTCCTCGCTCGCTAGGTGAAATCCAAATCGGTTGCTCAGGCTGAAGACGTCGGAGGTCAGAACCGCAGTTGAAAAGGGAGTGCGCAGTGCCGCCTCGGTTAGCCCCAAGAAGAGAAGCCTTCGCACTGGCGAGTGCTGAGCGGAACTCAAATTCATTACCGCAACGCCGTTCGGATCACCAGCCGAGATTTGTTCTTCACGCTTGGCTGCCAGTTGCTCAAAATAAATGAGCCAACGTGAGAGAGTCATCCGAGTTGAGTGTGGACTTTCCGTAAAAATTAATTTGCCGAGATTCTCGATTCTTGCAAATTCGCAATCAGCCGGCACATGCTTGAGACACCAGCCGATGAAGTCGTCTCTTGAAATTTCTTCATCGACCGAGATCTCGGCTCGAAACTGCGCCGCAATTTCGGGCGCGCGCGAGAGATCTTCGCGGGCGTAAATCGACGAGTAGAGTTCTTGGAATCTCTTGAAGTCGATTACGCTTTGAGTTCTGGGTTGCGAATAAAGAGCTAGCTCCAAATCGCTCTCAGAAAACTGGCCGCTGCGCAGGCGAAGCGTCGCAAACCATCTTGCGATGTCTGGAAAAGTCTGAAGACGCCGCACGTGCTTTTTCTGTGCGCTGATGCCCTCCTGGGCGAGCGAGCTCATGAGGGCCGGCCAATAGACTTCAATATCGGGCGCTACGATTGCGACGTCAGACGCCTTGAGCGGAGATTCCGCATCGAGCCAACTGCGCACTTGCGCCACGGTGTCTTTGACTTCGCCGAGCATGGTCGTGAATTTTTTGTATCTGCGGCGCTGGGGCGTCACAACTGACTTCTCAGCCGGCAGAACCTTGAGGCCGCCGAACTTGGCTGTAAAAACATCGTAAGCCGAAAGCGCCAGGGCGTACCGATCGCCCCACTCTGGCTTCGGACGTAAAACCGTGACCCGCAGATCTTGCACGCTTTGAGACAATTGCACCATGAGGTCGGCTTCGACATGATCGACTTCGGCCCCGAGATCGACAACGAGATCGCGATTCCAAACTTCGGGTTGAGCAATGCTAGGTTCGTTGGCGAGTACGCCTGCAGCCCAAGGTGGCGCGATCATTCCGTCTTGCAAACGCTCATTCCAAATCTCGCATGCGACCTCGTACCAATGGCCCCAGCGCTCTTTGGCTGCGGGCCACTCTTGAAACCATTCGGTCATCATTTCGGATCCATCAGGATGGCTGAGAATCGGCATGAGCTGAGTCATGTAATCATAAATTGTTTTAGATGTACCAGGCGACCTTGCCCATTCATGGGCGAGGGACGAGAGTTTCTGGCCAATCAGCGCCGTCATAAATTCACGCGACACGACTTGCAAATCGGGCCGTACGCGTCCGAGCAGCAAGCGCCAAAACTCACTCGCCCGCAGAACGCTGATTGCAGGAACAACGGAAGTTCGCGACAGCAGATCACGGTGAATGTCGAGTTTTGACTGCAGATCAGATACGAGCCAGGTGGTACGATTGGGGTCAAAGTTTTTGAGGAATTCGCGGATTTGTAAAGGCCGTCTGACCTCTTGTACGGTCAGCACGTGAGCGCCTTAGCGCCGCTGAATAAGGTGGCTTCCAGAGCCAGATCCCGAACCGCCATTTCCATTTCCAAGAAACCTTCCCGGATCAAAACCCAACTCGATGGTGAGCTGAACCATGTAGCGGCGATCGACCGCCTGCCCGGAGTAAGCACCCAGCTCTTCGGCCCAGGTGGCGGCATCCAAGCGAATGAGGCCCAGATTAAGACCGGCGCCAGCCGTGTAATAACCTTGGCTGAGGCCTCCACGCAAGTCAATGAAGAGCAGGTGCAGCTCGCAACCCAAGTTGATATTTTGACCCGTCGCCACGTTGCTCCAACCGATGTAGCGATAGTCGATCGAGGGCGTCAGCCGCAGACCCGGTCCTGAAAACGTCAGCGAGGCACCGGCAATCATCTCGGATTGCACAGGCTGCGGCGCTTGTGCACCTTGGTCATGAGAAAATGTGGTGTTTCCCATATCGCGATAAACGAATGAGAGCGTCGGCGACAGTGGTCCCGGCGCGGTGATGACTGCCCCCAAATCGACGGCGACAGCCCAACCGCGATCCTCAAGCATGTTCTGCAGCTGAGAGGTATTGTTTTGAGAAATGACGGCGGCGCCAATGGTCTGATTCGTTCCCGTGCGATTGATGTACCTGGCCGTCACGCCAAGCCCGAAGCCCGGAGCCGGCTCAACCGCTGCCGACAATGCGGCACCGTAATCGAAAAAGTAATTGATGAGGGCGCTTGGGTCAGGGGGATTTGAGACTGCGATGTTGGCTTCAGTGTTGACGTAAGCGGCGGCGCCAAAATACGGAAACGCGATCGCCGACTTGGCTCCGCCACCGGCAAAGAGTTGATCGCCGTAGAGTGAGTTCACCGTATTTGCGATGTTAGACGTATTCGACAGCGATTTAATTAAGTTGGCATTGGTCACGTTGTCGGCGCCAATGCGCGGATCCATTACCGTCCAGTTCACTCCTTTAACTTTAATCAACGCCGCAGGATTATAAAAAATCGAATCCGAGTCACTAACTACGGCGGTGTAAGCATTGCCCATTCCCAAAGCGCGAACTGACGTCCAGCCTTGAGGGAGCTGCGCTTGCGCTAATGTGCAGGCGAGCAAGCAAACCACGGCAAGCGCCACTGTAAGCGCTACTGGGGGCGCAGCGCCTCTCCACTTCGATCGAATGATCCGAAGTGCAATTAAATTCATAAGCAGACACACGAAAGGTTGCTCATGGTGCCCGGGCAAGTGTTGAGCCCGAGATCACTCGTGTTGATCGCAGTTCTTAGGAGAAGAAGTTCAGGCGCGGTAAAACTCGAGGCCGTAGTGACGCTGCAGTCAATTTGTCCTGTCGGCTTGCAAACTTTGTTGAGAACGGAGGTGACTGAGGACGCAAAAGAAATTCCAGACTTCGTGATCGCAGACAAAGCTAAATCCACACTCACACCAATCTCCCCGACCTCGGCATCTGGAATTCCCGTCGCCGTCGCTGTGCAAGGTGTGAATGAGGCCGCGACTGTTCCGGCATGGGTGGGATCAGCACCTGAAGGACTCGTCTCAAGAATCGCGCCGATCTTTGCGAGCTCAATAAATGCAAGGAAGACGTAGTCGTCGGCCGTGATTTGCGCCGGCACCATCGCAAGAATTTCGGTCTCTGCCGTTTTGCAATTGGTGTATGAGGTCGCGCCGGCCATGTAGGCGAGCATCAGCTGCATCAGCGAAGTGCCCGAAGTCATGGTCGATACTTGGCTCGCGAGATTCACGAGGTTGAGGCCACATCGTCCTGCATTTGCGGTCGCAGTTAGCAACAGTCCGGCGTGGGTGTTCAAAGTCGTTGCCGACACTGAACTCAACGTCGTAAGCGCGTCGGCGTAATCGCTGGCATTGATCTGCTGCTGAGCTGTGTACATGAGTGCTGCATCGCTCGTTTTATTTGCTGAGCCAGCAAAGAGATTGCACTCCGTCGCGCCCAAGATCCAAGGGCAAAGCAACATGAGACTCGCGACCGGCCCAAACCAAGCGCAATATTTTTTCTTCAATGGCGAACCCCACTCTCTACAAATGGTAAGCTTCTCCAGTTTACCTGGTTATGCGGCATTTCCCTGAGCCAAAGATTTGACGAGACCTTGGGCCGGTCACGATGCGCAGCCCCTGGTAGAGAGTCGGGCGCGGGCACCGCGCCAAAAGTAAAATTAAAACCGAATCCCGAACTCCGCGATGAACCGACGATCCTCAATCGGAGCGGCTTGGGTTCCGATTTCTTCACCAAAAGAGGTGACTTGGAGTTGAAATCGTTCGGTCGAAAGCTCAATACCGCCGGTCCAGTAACCTTGATTCATGCCACCGCGGAGGAAGAAGAAATCGGTGAAGTTCGCCTCGCCGCCGACGTGCACGTGCTTCATGACGTCGCTGTCTTGGTTGGCGTTAAGACAATCTTTGTAGTCAGCCGTCAGTGAAAGTCGGACATGGTTGGCGACGATCGGAAAAACCGCAAAGCCGGCGTCGATCGTCTGCGGCGTGAGCACAGGACGCGACCGAGTTTGCAGAAACATGCCGTTTGTCAAACCATAGGAAGTTCCGCCCACATCACGTACGACAGCCGCGAAAGTCGGGATACCAGCCACCGGAATTGCCAGGACAATTCCTGTGTCAGCGCCCAATCCGCCGCCTTCACTGGCGTTGGAGTTCATGTCGATCACCGGGTTGGTCGATGGAAAATCTTTGTGAATTTCCGTGCGGTCGACGAAGCGAGTATCGAAGCCAACCTTCAGCACTCCACCGAAGAAGCGCAGACAAAAACCAAGAACGGCCGCGTAGTCGTTCGTGTAGTCCAGCCGAAAGTCCTGCGTGGCTGAGTTGACTTGGGCATCGTATTGATATTTTCCGAGTACACCGAAGCCCACGTTGGGTGCCACGACCGACGGAAAAATTTGCGCGAGGGCATTGTAATGCAAGTCTGGATGTTGATTGAGGAGTGCAAGTAACTGCGAGGGAGTCTGGGTGGGGGCCGAGGTCACATTTCCTAGATTGATAATCTGGCCGTCGCTTGCGCTTCCTTGAACTGATGGGTTTGCGATGGTGACTATGACGTCGCGAAGCTTGCCAAGACCTGCGGGATTGGTGAGAAGCGAAGTCTCATCGTTGACGACCGCGGTGTAGGCTCCGCCCATCGCTTGTTGGCGAATCCCGGAGTAGAAATCGTAGATTTCCCTCGCTCCCGCCGGCTCTGCGAGAGCCGAGTAAGAAACAAGAACCGCGAGTATTTTGATCGGCATTTTCATCGCATTGACTCCGTCCTGGGTCATGAATTACCGATCGGACAGTTTGCGTTTCAAGTTGAGACGTCCGGCACAATTAGTATTTAATTACCGTCTTAGGGCGGGAAATGAACTCGACCAAGTGCCGTTCTCACACACATTGTGGCAAAGGCATTCACCGCCGAGGGCAAATCACGTACAATTAAGTGATTGGAGTTGAACCATGACGAGTTCCAACCAGTTCTCAAGATTGATCACACTCTCACTTACTTGCGCCACGATGGTGCTGCTGGCCGCGTGCTCGAAGGAAAACAGCAACGATCAGGCGCTCGGCGCCGCCGTTTCTTGCCTCGATACCGCACAGACTGCCACGCAAGCCGATAGTTGTTCAGCCATGGTTTCCGGACAATCAACGGCGCAGGCCTACCTCGTTCGCTGTTCGGCAAATTTGATCGCGCAGGGTCTGACCGGCACACGACTGTCGAGCGCGTTTCAAAATATGAACTCGAGTAGCGGAAGCGGCACCAGCACCAATCAAACTGCGGCGATGATGTCTTATTTTGTCTTTGCACAAAACTTGCCAAATGACACGGCCGATATCACCAACACAAATTGCGGGCTTTCCAATGTGGCTAGCCTTGCGGGCCTCGCGAGTTTGATCGACGCCGCCACGATTTTGGCTACCGCCGCGTCGGGCGGTGTGCTTGCCGGCTCGGCTTATGATCCCAGTAGCCCAAGTTTCAATCCAGCTCTGCTGCAGACAGCCGCCGCCTCATTGTACGCCTCCAACAATCCGACCACTAACGCGCAGATCGGCACGCTTGCGCAAACCGCACAATCTTCGTACTGTTCGACCGGCAGCGCGCTCGCGACTCAGAATGTCTGCACCCAACTCAACAATGCGATTTCTAATGGAAGCGGCAATGCCGCAAATATCGGACATTCGCTGCTGAATCTGCTGCAGCAGGCCTCCACTCACTAAGTCTTACCAGTCGAGCGAAACTTTGCCGACGTACTGGCGACTGGCGAGCGTAACGTTGCTGGGCCCAACTTCTTCGGCGTAAGTGGCGATATCTAAATTAAATATGCCCAGTTTACCGGTGACGCCG
>JAYTRM010000088.1:0-2182 GCA_043746165.1 Bdellovibrionales bacterium
CGGCGGGATGTTGGGCGAGCGATTGTACTGGGCACATCGGACCCGGTATTTGGCGCCAAAGGAAATTTTGCAACTGCTGAAACTCGAAGTGACCCACCGAAGATTTTCGAGAGACTATGAAGATATCTTGCGAAGGCTCAGCGGAATCGCCGAGCCTCAGACACCAACGCGAAGGGAAAGACTCTGAACCGCAAAGAAGTTGAGCCCAGAAGATGGGTGGTGAGCACGAACCAGGTGGCAAGTGCGCCTCTGCTTAAAGAAGAGATCCTTCAGCGGCTTCGTGAGCACAAACTCAATTGGTTTGATTTAGCCGTCGAAGTTGCGAATGCTCTCGGGTCAAAGACTTGGAAACTTCTCATTGAAATCGAGGATTTTATTGGCGATTTTCCCGAGATGGGTTCTACTCATCCAGCCGCTTTTTATGGCTGGGTGGTGCGGCGAAACCCTGAGCAATCAGCTGTGCCCTCAACCGCGCTTTCAACGGCGCTCATCGACAGCTCCTGGATTGGTCCTATGGACCATCCGACACTTTCGCGTAAAATTGCCGCAGGTGAAATTTCTTATTCAGATGTTCTCTGGAGACCAGGCATGAGGTGTTGGGAGCGAATTGGTGCAAATGCCGATTTTTCGAACACCGGTGCGGCAATGCCTTTGAGTTCAAGTGAGGAATATTCGATAAACAATAAATATAGTTTAGAGGCGGCGGCGCCTTTAGCGGTTGCCCAAGTTGAGAAAAAAACTCTGATTCAGGAGCCCCCGGCTGAGGCGTTTGGAATTGATCTCGTAGGCGAGCTTCCCTGGATGCGTACCTTGATGTTAGCTCTTGCTATCTGCGGTTTGAATTTTGCGGGCTTGCGCTCGCAGGCGGCGACAGTCAGAACACTGCAGATCGTAGCGATCAGATTAAACACCGATAAACCTAGTTTTGTCCTGCAAACTGACGCGCCAAGCGGTGAGGCAATCGATGTTGCGTTCTATGGGCAAAGCGGAGAAATCCTCGATCATCTGAGCTGGCAAAAGAGATTTCACCTGGTCCGCAAGCAAGGCGAAATTCCGACGATTGAATTCGGCGCGGGCGAAATTCCGCGCGGTACCGTGACCGTCGAGGCCGAGTCTGGCGGCACGAAAACGGTTCAGAAAGTGTTTATAGGTCGCGACGACCGTGAGTTTCGGTCGGAACTTAAGAGTTACGTGAAGTCAACAGCGGCCGAGCGGCAAAATGAGAAAATGGCGTTGTTTCACGAAGCGCAAAACCTTAAAGGTTTAACCCGCAAGTTGGCGAAGCGGCTTAAGAAAGCGAGCGGCGAGGTGCCAGACCAGTCGCAATGGCAAACTTTCTATGCAGGTTGGACCGCCCAACTCGACAAGTCCGAGAAAGCTCTGCAGAGCATCATGCCTGACGAGCGCGGGGAGCTCGCTTATCCGGAGCAAATTGCCGATTGCCTTCGTCGGTCTGGTCAGCTCAAAGTGACGGCGCTTCAGGTAAAAGATAGCTTTGTGGGCAATCAACAGTTCGCAGGCCAAGCTGAGCCCGCGAGAGATCTAGCTTCTGAATCTGTCAGGGCGACGATGCGTGGAGCCCTACTTTCAATCGAACTGGAGTTCCAACGCTTACAAAGTAAAGCCTCTCGGCTGTAGTCTGAGTTTTTCTTAAGGTGTTAGTTGCAGAGATCGCGAAAGTCTTTGCCCGCTTTGAACTTCGGAACACGGCTTGCGGGAATCACCAGCTTGGTGCCGGTTTTGGGATTGCGTCCCGTACGCGAACGGCGAGCGGTGCGCGAGAACGTTCCAAAGCCCACAAGCTTAACGTCGTCACCGGCCGAGACCGACTTCGCGATAACTTCAAGTGCTGCATCAATCACTTGTTCGGACTGTAATTTTGTCAGTGAAGTTTTCTTTGAAACTTTGTCGACAAGCTCAGCTTTGTTCACGATTGGCCCCCTCAAATCGAATGAAAAACCTAATTCCTCGAGAGGTTTACCGTCAAGAATTTTAAACGAACTTCAGGGAAGAAACATAAATCGCAGACTCATGACTGAAACGATGCTTCATTGCGGCGGGACGAAAGTCGATTTTGCCTCTGCCGTCGCTTGACTTGTCAAAAGTGCCCTAAAAAAGAGCTTCACAGAAAGCGTTCACAGAGGTCTCGGCCCTCAATCACAGACTGTCTCAAAATGAGGCA
>JAYTRM010000089.1:0-13241 GCA_043746165.1 Bdellovibrionales bacterium
ATGCGATGCAGAAGTGGGAGAGACGTGCGCAAGCCAGTGCGCTGATCCATTATATTATTTGGCTCTACGGAGAAAATTATAAATCCGTTCAACCGGTGATCAACCCCTTGCTTGAGCGAAGTGAAATTTCGACGCCTGACCTGTTAATTGTGTATTTCGCACGAAAGATCAAAAGTCTTTCGATTCCGGAGGTGTACCGTCCACGGCCGTTAACCGACGAAGTTAAAAAAAAGATCCAGTCACTTTTTACCGATTCAGAAATGATCACTTGGATCAATTCCAAAAGCGAAGATGAGATTAACCAACTCTCAGGTTACACCAACACCATTCTCGGAGTTTACGACTGGATTAGCTATAAAGAATACGCGGGCGAGACCGGATTTAGCGAATTTCCAACTTCAAGCGAGCAGTTCTATGATCTTGGTGGAGGATTCGCAACTCCCGATATCAGTCGGCTCTTGAGGCATGCGTTCACCTCGTTTGATCGTCTTTCGCCGCATCAGCTAGGGCGCAGCCTTGATCTCAATTTCAAAGTCCTGGTCGACTGGTCGGCGCGGTACTTTGGTATTCTAGAGACCCGTCCGCTAACGCAATCCGAGCGCGAAAGCTACTTTAAACTTTTGCAACAAACTCCCTGGGTTAACTTTGATGTTTTCAAAGATCATTTCCCCACCCAATTTCAATCTTACTTCATTACGTCATTTGGCTTTATGTCTTCGACGGTGCGCAGCGATTCCGAGCACGCACCCTACCAGAAATTCAAAGGCGTTGAAGCTTACGACTTTACTTTTTACATGGCAGTACGCCGGGTGATCGAACTTGTGGCACTCGGCAAAGACGTCGATCTTTTTGCCTACCAACGCGCCAGTGAAAGAAGTTATCGTTACCGTACGGTTTTTCTGTCATTTCGCAAACATCGGCTCGTCAAGAGTCGGTTGTGGCCGAAGCTCTGGCAGGGGAATCTTGATGAATTAGCAAACAAAAATGCCGACCGAGGAGCCGGCGGCATTTTTATCAAACGTCGAGAGGATTCATTGATACGCTAACGCCCGTTTGGTCAATAGCTAAGTTCAAGTTAAGTTCCTGATGAAACCACCGATGGCTTTAAGTTTTTCTGCAGCCAGGGGTTTAAGTCAGTTGCGCCTGAAAGATCCATTTTAAGGTCGTGTTGAACTGAAGCCAGCGTTGCTGCTTGGCCGTTGACCCAAACGGTGACGACATTGTTATCATTGAAAGCGCCGATGATCAATTTTTTGCCGTCTGAGAATTCAAGTTTGTAGAGCAGTTGCAGGTGGCGATCGGTTTTATTGACGGTGATTTCTGTTTTGACGGTCGATTTGAAGGTGACGCCGCTCGAGAGCGTGTGGTCTGCGGTGCTCACTTTGCGAGAGTGGGCGGTGCCCGACAAAACGGCGCCGCCGGTAATGAACTGAAAAGCTGCGTAGTTATTATCGACCTCAACGTTACGATTTTGCGAGACAATGGTATTGGGATTAGAGGCTAAGTCTTGGTCGACAACTGATTCTTGGCTCTTCAGTGTTTCGACCGAAGTTTGCGTCAGAGTCTCCATGGCCGGACCATTTGCTTGCGGAGCCACGCTGAGGTTGTAGGCCGACATCGTATTGATTGAGGTTGAAGTGAAGCCGATGGGGCAGTTCGAACCGGAGATTTGACGATCGACTTTGATGACCTGCGGAGTATTTTGCGCGAGCGCGCCGGTGATCCTGGCAGCCGGCGAGATAACCTGGCAATTCTTTTTGACGTTGTTGTAGAGTTTTACGCCTTCGCCATTAAAGTGCGAGAGCTCTTTTTGTCGATCTTCTTCGGAGTCGAAATTTTTAAAATACAGGTCATCAAGAGCCAGGAAAGAATCGTTTTGATCCATCATCCTCAAGATGTCCGCTTTCTGCTGAGATGAGAGCGCGACGACTGCTTGCGCTTCCGCGCGCAGGTCTTCGTTAAAGCCGTACGGACCCTGAATTGCAGCCGTCGTCGGCGCTGGCGCCGGAACGGGAGCAGGCGCAGCCGATCCACCGCCCGAGCCGCCGCAAGCAGCAAGCGTGGTCATAGCTATTGTGGAAGTCACAATCAATTCAAGCCAGGAAAATTGCGCCTTCATTATTCACTCCGTGTTAATCCTTCAATTGCAAGTCTGCCCGAGAATCATTGAGACCAGCACCCGCAGGTTTTTGTCATCTTCAGCAACTTCACTGGCATTTCAGGTGCCAAGCCCGCGACTGCGTAGAATGAATTTGGCTGGGTTCAGCTGAGGCTTTCTTACAAAGTGGGGGCTGAAAAAGGCGGTAAATGTCAAAGTTGGCTGAAAGTTGGTCAGGGTGGCTTTTGCAAATAACTGAAATTAAAGAGATTCATGGTGGTCTCGGGATTGCTAAATGGTTTGGAGTCACCTGATTTTTGAATAAAGGAAGTGTGCCATGAGACAACCCGAGTTCTCGCCCCGATTGCAATCTCACCTGTTTGGGCGAATCTTTCCGTTGCTTGTCGGTGTCAGTGCCGTGGCGATGGCGATCTCATGTGCAAAAGACAATGGGACGAACGTCAACAAAACTGGGGCCGGTACGGCTGCCGCCACCCAAGCTGAGGCTTCAAAGCTGTTTAGTTATGACTCGTCAGCGCCTGAGAACATCAAGCTTTCGGACCGGGTTGAGGGCATCACGGTCACCGCTCAACCTTCAAGTCAGGCGACTGCCGGCCAGAGCGCTAACCCTGGCAATGACCAATCTCAGGCGACTGCTGGCGTCGCTCCGGCACCGTCTGCTACTCCTGGCGTCGCTTCCTATGACATTCAAGTGAAGATTCTTGTCGATGATACGGACCCGGCAAAGCCAGCGTTCACCGTTTCTGGCAAGGGAACTGTTCGCGGAAAGGATACCAGCAATGCTGCGACTGCCGCCGATGGTATTGTGCCGGTATCCGTTGCGGTGCCGGCGATCGCAGCAAGCACCGACCCAACCACTGCGCCCTCAGTAACCGACCCGAGCGGCGCTTCCGCAGCTAAACCTGGATTGTTAACACTCCAACCGAACGAGAGCAGCCCTGAAGTTTTTGTTAACGGGCGGTTCTCGCTCTTTGCTAAGTGTAGCGATGCTCGGTGTACACACATTGTTGTCCGCCTCGGTGAAAAAGTGCCGACGACAGCGAGCACGGCAAACGCTCCCGGACAGACACCTGACGGAAGCTTCATTGGCAGTCGGGTAGTTTTTGCTTACTCAAGCCCTACGGGGTCGACATCAGACCCTCTCAAGCTTATTTGGAGTGGCCAGAAATCAAATGCGCCCGTCGCCACTGCGACGCCAATCAACGGCTCAAGGGCTCCAGTGGCACCGGCCGTTCAGAGCACCAAACGAAAACTTTATGATCAGGCACGAACAGATCGCTTGGCAGCTGGCAAGCCGATCAGCGAGCCCGGTTCTGCTGTCGCTGACGGCAGTGCTCCGACCACGAGCGGAGCTACAGGACCGAGCGGAGCCTCGAGCCCCAGCGGAGCCACTGGCCCGAGCGGAGCGGCTGGTCCAACCGGCTCAACAGTAAATGGCGTTGTGAGTGACGCTACAATTCCCAGCGGGGTCACTGAGAGTGTGAGTCAAGAAATGGCTGGAAAAGCTGTCTTGGGCGCTGTCGGTGCGACGGGTATCGTTATACCGACGGCAGCGATGGCGCGGCCGACGACAAATCAATAAACTACATGCCTCGTCGCGCCTTGCTGCGAGGCGGATTGTCAGTAAGCAGCGGGACGGCCGCGTGGGCCTTCCTGTAGTCGGCGAGATTATAGTGGCCGTAGGTCTTTTTCCGCAGCATCTCCAAGACTTCTTCTTTTAAATCAGTCTCTACGCCTTCAAGGTGTGAGGCCGGGATGATTCCGTCCTCGGCCGAGAGTTGCCGGATGTATTCCTTCACCACACAATCGAGAAGTTGCTCTGACGTCTCGTCTTCGACGAGAGCGTTGAAAAGATGCTGTTCAAATATGTGATAGAGCAAATCAGGATGTTTCATGGACACCAGGCTCTTCGGAAGCTCGAGGTTCAAATTGAAGTCCATTTAAAGTTCGATTTGAAGTCCTCGTATCGATCGATCGGACTTTCCTTCTGACCTTTTGCAAGCTAGCATGGCCAGGCATGATAGAGAGCCCGACGTCCCGAATAAGACCGCTGACAGACCGCGAAGTGGCCTTGATGGTCTTGGAACTTCAGGCCTTGGTCGGGGCTCAGCTTCAGTTGTGCCAGCAATCCGAATCGGGTTTTGGGCTCGGGTTTTATCACCTGGGCGAGACGATCTGGCTATGGATGGACCTCGATCCCGAATTTCCAGTTTTGATTCGGTTTCGTGGCACACCGCCGCGCCTAAAAAAAATCTCGCGCCCCCTCGCACTTTTTATCAAATCGCGCTTTTGTGGCCGGCGTTTAAAAGCGGTCGTGTTTGAAGAATCAAAGGGCAGAGTTGTGGAGCTCTGCTTTCACCGCCCCTTGGCTGAAGACGACACGCCGCGAGCCGAAGGCGGAGAAAGCCGCATTGAACTGCGGCTCTTTCCGCACGGTCAAAATGTGATCGCCACAGATGGCAAGGCCTCGGTTGCCGAACTGAAACCCAAACCTCTCGAGCTCGCGCCCCGAACGGCCACCGATTCACCTCGATCCTGGGACGAAGTCGAGGCGCTGTGGCGGGCTAAGGTCTTTCCGAAGGAAAGCCAAATAGACGGCCCGAAGGAAAGCCAAATAGACGGCCCGAAGGAAAAACCCACAAGTGTTCTGCACGCACCCGATGCCGATGTCACCGCCACCGAACGTTGGAAAAAAGCCATCGCGAAAAAAGAGCTGGCGCTGGAGCGCATGCGCGCTGAACTGATGCTGAAGTCATCGTCAGTCGAGGCTGAGGCTGGTGAGTGGATCAAGGCGCACAGAAGTCTTGACGTGCCCCTTAAGTTCGAAACGGTGATTGATCGCAGGCGCCCGCTGGCTTGGAATATCGAAGAGTGTTTTCGGCGCGCCAAGCAGAATCAGCGTAAGCTTGCCGGAGCCAAAGAGCGCATTGCCAAGGTTGAAGGCGAACTGAAGCGGCTTCAGGGAGCAGGCCCGTCGGAGCTTTCTCGCACTCAACAGGCTCGTCCCAGTTTGTTTGATCGAAGTCAAGCGCGTGGTCGGCGGCACATTGTCTCGGACGAGCTTGAAGTCGCGATTGGTAAATCGGCGGCTGATAACATGGCGTTGCTTCGCAAGGCCAGGCCTTTTGATTATTGGCTTCATTTACGCGAGCAGCCGGGGTCGCATGGTTTTCTTCGCCGCGAAAAAAATCGGGTAGTCAGTGATCAAGAATTAATCGAAGCCGGGGTTTGGGTGATTGAGCAGTCGACCGGCAAGCGGCGAGCCGAGTTAAAGGATATCGCGTTTGATCTTCTGATCGTCGAGTGTCGCTACGTGCGGCCCATTCGCGGGGCCCTCGGACAGGTCACCTACACGCATGATCGCGTGATCCGCATTCGCCTGTAACATCGTGAATTGAATTCAGAAACGCAAGGCATCATCAGCCTAGATCCTTGACAGCTCCCGCAAAGTACATAGCATCTGACCGAGCAAGTACTCCCGACATTGAGTCGGGTTTCCAAAATCAATTTTCCGGAGGGTTACGGACGTATGTCGAATGTATCTTCGATGATTGAAATACGTGAGTTGACCAAGAGTTATGGTCCGTATCGCGCGGTTGACAATATTTCATTTCAAATAAGAAAAGGTGAAGTGGTCGGTTTTCTCGGGCCAAACGGTGCGGGAAAAACCACAACGATGAAAATCATTACGGGCTTTATGCCGGCCACATCCGGTCAGGCGTTGGTCGCAGGATTTGATGTTTTTGAAAATCCGCTCGAGGTGAAAAAACGCATTGGTTATCTGCCTGAGACGCCTCCGGTCTACGGCGACATGTCTGTTGAGAGTTACTTAAGGTTTGTTGCCAAACTCAAAGGTGTCGAGTCGTCTTCTCTTAAGCGGCTTGTCGAGATGGCCATTGAAAAAACTGATCTTGGCAGCGTTCGCAAAAGGCTGATTCAAAACCTATCCAAGGGATATCGTCAGAGAGTCGGGTTGTCGCAGGCGTTAGTTTCTGATCCAGAAGTGCTGATTCTCGATGAGCCAACGGTGGGCCTCGATCCGCGGCAAGTTGCGGAAGTGCGGGAGTTGATCAAAGCTTTGGCCGGTCAACACACGATCATTTTATCGACGCATATTTTGCCCGAGGTGCAAGCCTCCTGTGAACGGATCATCATCATCAACAAGGGTCGAATCGTTGCCGAAGACTCGCTCGAAAGTTTGGGTCGCCGCAAGACTGCGTCGGCGCGCGTGCATATGCGAGTCGCAGTCAGCGCAAACCTTCAAGATCGGCTGAAGACCGTTCCGGGAGTCCGCACGGTGCAAGTGAAGCAAAATGGGGTCTTTGAAATTGACACCGATGGATCTAAGGACGTCACTCCGGCCTTAGCGGCGCAGGCGGTTCACGCTGGCGCTGGCCTTCTTGAGTTACGCGAAGAAAACTTCAACCTCGAGGATGTTTTCCTTAAACTCACCACCAGCGAAGAAACACAAGGAGCTACGGTATGAGGGGCGCCTTCGTCATTGCAGGCAAAGACCTGCGCGGCTTTTTCATGAGCCCGCTTTTTTACGTGATTGCTGGAATTTGTTCATTTCTATGGCTGATTCTTTTTGCAGTTGCGGTGGGTGAATTTAGCCACCAATCGCAACTGCAGCTCTACCAAGCGCAGATGTCAGGCCAAGCCGATCAGGGGTTGTCGATGCATTTCTACCTGATCTTAAATCACTTTCGCGTGGTCAATCTCGTGATGATTCTCGCAGTCGCGGCGATCACGATGAGGCTGTTTACCGAAGAAAAAACCAACCGCACTTTTGATCTTTTGCTCACTTCGCCAGTGACGGCGACCGACATTGCACTGGGCAAGTTGATCGCGGGCGTAGCGACGGCCTGGGCGTTGATTTTAATTAGCTGCCTCTACCCTTTGAGCTTAGAGTTTTTCGCGAGCATTGAGTGGGGGCCGTTTGTCTCCAGTGTCATTGGCATGATGCTCTTAACTGCAGGATACGTTTCAATCGGAATGTTCACTTCGAGTATCACGCGGAGCCCGCTGGTTGCAGTGATCATGGCTTTGATTCTCAACATCGGCCTGTGGTTTGTCGGCGCAATTGCTGAGGCGGTGAGTGATCCTTCTGAGAAAGCGGTCTTTGACCACCTCAATGTTGGGACGCATCTGCAAAATTTCATCAACGGCAATTTTTCGATTGCAGGCGTTGTGTTTTTTCTCAGTTTAGTTTTTCTGTTCACGTTCTTGACTCAGCGATCAGTTGAATCGACTCGGTGGAGGTAAGAATGAGTAAGCAGGGCAAAATCTTCTTTTCGTTTTCGGTACTGGCGTTCTTAATTCTCGGCTCGTCGCGACTTATTTACGGTGGCTGGCACCCTGCACTTTGGGTGCCACTCGGGCTCATGCTATTTTTATTTGCTGCCGGTGTCGCGGTTGATCACAAAGCGTTGCGGGCTATTTTCGGAATGCGCACGACCAAGCACGGGATGAACCTTGGAGCTTTAATCATCGTAGTCCTGGTGAGCTTGACGTGCGTAAATTATCTGGCCAGTCAGCACGACAAGAAGTTTGATTGGACGAGCGATAAGTTCAATTCACTTTCCGAACAATCGGTGAAGGCCGCGACGTCGTTAAAAACGCCAACCGAACTCGTTTTGCTCTTTCGTAAAGATGCAAGCAATCACGGCGCCCAATCAGCCGACCTCGTCGCGCGGCAGGCGAAGAGCCTGGCCGACATGTACCGAAATGCTTCAAATAAAGTGACGTACGTCGCCTACGATGGTTTACAGCGCCCCGACCTTGCGCAGAAATTTGAATTTCAAACTGGCCAGTTCGTCATGTTTGCAACGCAAGGCGAGCGCAAAGTGAAAGTTGATCCGGTCAGCGAGGAGGGCATCACCCGAGCGCTCATGAAGCTCGCGCGCGATAAGAAAAAGACCATTTACTTCACGCGCGGTCACGGCGAGCTGTTACTTGATGACAAAGAAACCGGAGGTCTCTCGGTTCTCAAAGACGATCTATCCGTCACTTACGACGTGAAGTCATTTGCACTTTTTGAAACCGGTGACAAAGTTCCTGAAGACGCGGACGTGGTGGCGGTCGTTGGTCCAAAAACGCAATTTTTGGAAGCGGAGCTCGGCGGGTTGCGCGAATACGCAAGGCGTGGTGGGCACCTTCTGATCGCAATCGATCCGGGAGTGAAGCAAAATCTGGCCCAATTGGCGAAGACTTTCGGCGTCGATTTTCACAACAACTACGTTCTCGATTTGCGCTCGCGTGTTTTTCAAGCATCGCCGACCTTGATCATTGGCTCTGACTTTTCGCCGACGAACGATATCACGAAGGGTTTCATTGGCGGAGGGAATGCGATCACGATATTCGAATTAGCTTCAAGCTTAACGAAAGCGACGGATGCACCTTCGAGCCTAAATATCGATGAATTCGTGAAAACTGATGCGTCGACCGCGGCAGTTCCGGAATTGCACGACAAGATTGAGTACAAAGCCAATGGCCCACACACCATCGGCATTTCGGTTTCTGGGAAGTTAGCAATTGATGTTAAGACGGGTCAAACTTTGCCCGAAGCCAAACAGTTCGGCGCGGTGATTTTTGGCGATAGTGATTTTATCAGCAATCGACTGCTGAACCAGAATCTCAACCGCGATTTGATTGAGAACTCTGTGGCATGGTTAAGTAATGATACCGATCTCATCACGATTCGACCCAAGCAGCCCAAAGGAACCCACCTCGACATGCCGACGGGCAGTTTCTACTCGCTGATTCTCGCTCTCTTCCTGATAACTGTGGCGTTGTTTGGCTCAGGTATTTCATTTTGGTGGCGCAGGAGAACGGCATGAAGTCGTTTCGTTGGACGTGGATTGCTATTGCCTGCGTGGCACTTCTCGCGGGCCTCACGATTTTTGACTTTAAGCGCACGACAAAAAACGAAGAGCAGGAAGAAAAAGGTCGCGATGTCTTGCGTCTGTCAAAAGATGCGCTGGGTCACATAGAAATTCACAGCCGTACGTCGCAAACTATCTTGGATAAGCAAAGCGGCAATTGGAAGCTGATTTCGCCGATCTCTGATTCGGCAGATGAACAGGTGATGCAGACTTTTATGATGTCGCTCACCGGAGAGAAGATTGCTGCGACCGTCGTCGAGGGAGATCAGATCAATCTCGACACCTACGGCCTTAAAGATCCGGTTAAGCGTCTGGAACTCAAAACGGAAGACGGAAAGACCGAAGAAGTTCGAATTGGCTCGGTGAAAGCTTACGACGGAAATCTTTACGCACAAATCGACCAAGATAGGAAAGTTTACCTAGTCAGCTCAAACTGGGATCCAATGCTTTCGCGGCTCGATAAGGAATATCGCGACAAACACGTTTTGCGCCAAGACCTCTCGTCAACTGAACTCAAGAAGATTGAGTTCAGCAGCGCCATTGCAAAAGGCGATGATTTTCAGCTGAGCCAAGCCGACAAGCATTGGAAAATCTCGGGCAATGCGCTCGATTATCCGGTCGCTGATCTCAGCGTCGCGAATTTTCTCGGCGAACTTCGCGGCGTTCGCGCTTCGGATTTTGCTCCACAAGTGGCTGGAACGGGCGGCGCAAAAGCCAGCTACCATCTCGACCATCCTCGCTTTCAGGTGAAATTGTTTAAAGATGCGGCTGAGCCAGTTTTTGCAGCTTCGTTTTCAGATTTTTCCAAGCTCGATCCCAAGGCCACGGGTGCCGACGCTACCAAAACTCAGACAAGTTTTGTTATGAGCAGCGATGTTAAAGATGTCATGATCGTCGCCAAAACTAATGTCGAATCAGTAATCAAGACTCCGCAGGATTTCTATGACCGAAAACTTCCGTTTCGATTCGCCAAAGGAGACGTTGAGAAAATTGAGGTGGCCGCAGAGGGCTTGCTTGACGCGTCCTTCGAAAAAATGGGTCAGAATTGGAGTCTAGTCAAACTTAACGGAGGAGATGGCAAGGATTCAAAAAAAGCAGCGCAAACCGCTGCGATTTCGGGCGCAATTGAAAAGCTGAGCCAGCTTGAGGCGGTCAGAATTCTGGAACTTATCAAGAAAGGTTCGCAACCGACTGTGTTAAAAAAATCATCACAGATTACCTTTTTTAATAAATCGGGAGAGTCGCTCTTTCGTTTGCAGTGGGGCAGCAAGATGACCGAGAAAGCGACCGAGGGTCGTCCTGAAGCTCATTTCATGGCCGCTCGAACGGACAGGGTTGATGCGCTCATCGGCCTGCCGGAGCTTCAGGTAACCGGACTTGAACTCGCCTCGTGGATCGGCGATCCTTTAGCTCCCGGAGCGACCCCGCCCCCGGCTCCAAGTCCAGGAGCGGGCCATCGTCCGCCACCGCCGTTTGCGCCGACCATTCCGCGCTCAGCGGTTCGTCCACCGCCCAACTCGCAGCAATAAGAGCTCGAGGTTAAATGAAGAAAAAGACGGCCGCACAAAAAAGAAAACGCGGAAATCCTGTTTCCACTCCGCGTCGCACGGCCGCCTCGACCGTTAAGCCAGGCTCCGGTAAAACCTCCGAACAGGTAGACGATCTTGCGCTCGATTTTTCGAGTTCAGTTTTTCGCGAACTCAAATCAGTTCGATTCGCCGGCGTCGCCCTGGGCGGCGGTAAGACTGACAAAACGGCGGTCGCAATCCTTGAGTATTATCCCGCTCAACGCCGAGTTTTTTTGCGTAGCCTCAGGGAAAAAATTTCGACGGCTGGAGAAATTTCGGCCGACGAAGCTCTGATTTCAATTCTTGGCGCGGAAGAAAAAGACCTCTCGCTGATCGCCTTTGACGCTCCCTTGCAGCTGCCAAAATGCATGCGTTGCGACCTCAAATGCCCCGGAATTGAGCGGTGTCGTGAACCCGAAATCAAGTGGATGCGAGAGGTGCACAAATCTCGAGATCCTCACAAGCGACCAAATAAAATGTTCACGCCTTACACCGAGCGCGCCGTCGAAATACACATCGCCAATGCTCTTGAAGAGCCTTTTCATCCCTCGCATGCGCTCGGCGCCAATTCGGCGCCGCTGGCTGCGCGCGCGCATTTTCTTTCGCGGCGTCTCGAGGTTTCCCTGTGCGAAGTTTACCCGAAGTTGAGTCTGTGGCGCATGGGCTGTGCGCTCGAAATCCCAAAGAGCTACCTTCGTTTTCACAGGCACGCAGTAGACAGTGATGAAGCGAGGCACTTTATTTTACGCACGCTCATTGAGCGCGACATCGCATTTATTTACCAGCAAGATTTGCGCCTCATGGTTGAAAACACGGTTTGTTTTGATGCTTTTGTCTGCGCCCTGACCGGTTTTCTCAGTTACCGCGGGCAGACCGAAAAAAAGCCGATTGGGTTTCCGAGAGACGAAGGTTGGATCGAGTTTCCGCGGCAGAAAATCAATTGGTTTGAGTGAGGGAACTAAGATGGAAGAAAACCGCCAGATAGGGCGCGACTGGCGCGCGCGATCCCAAATTCTCGGTGACGTCGTGTTTTTCCGATATCTGCAACTCGACGTCGAACGACTTTTCGAAGAAGTTTTTGTCTGGGATCTCGATAAAACTTATCTCGATACGAGTTGGGGATCGCTTCGTGAGCTGTGGCGCACAGCGCTCGAGAAAGCCGGGCAAAAGCGAAATATCCCAGGCACCGGTTCATTGGTGCGAACTTTGAAAAACTCTTGGCAAGAAGAGCGCGGCATGAGGCCTTTTCCGATTTATTTTATTACGGCCTCACCGCCGCAAATGGAAACTAAGATCCGAGAGAAGCTTGATTTAGACGAAATTCTTCCCCTCGGTGCTTTTTTCAAAGACAACTTGAAAAATTTGAAACCGAAACGCTTGTGGCGCCTCACTCAGCAAGTTGGATTCAAATTGCAATCGCTTTTACAGCTTCGTGCACGTCTCAAAGATGACGTTAGGCAAGTACTTTGGGGCGACGACAGCGAATCTGATGCGGTCATTTACTCGCTGTATTCAGATGTCTGCGCGCGAAGATGGTCCGAGCGTGAATTGCTTTCAATCTTGCGTGATTTGCACGTGGTCGGAGAGCAGACCGATACGATTTTGGATTTACAGGACCGAATACCGGTCAATGATCCCGTTGAAAAAATATACATCAATCTGGCAACGGATACGGATCCTGATTATTACATCAAGTTTGGCCGGCGCACGGTGCCCACGACCAATACTTTTCAGGCGGCACTCGACCTTATGCAAGATGGGCGGATCAATCCTGAACAAGTGGTGCGCGTCGCGACCGACATGGTCACCAACTACGGGTTTACCAACGAGGAGCTACAGTCGAGCTTTGACAATCTTGTCCGCAGGCAGGTGCTCGGGGCGGAGTGTGTGCAGCAGATTTTGCCGTTGCTCAAGAATCAGGCCGGTTTTGCGCCGGATTTCAAGCCTTCGATTGAACCGCGTCCTGAGATGGAAAAGCGCGGTAAACGGGTCTATTCGCTCGAAGGCGCTCACGAGCCTTGGGTGCCAGAGCACATCGATTATCTCAACGAATTCAGATAAAGACTTCAGATAAAGACTTCAGATAAGGACTCGCCAAACGACCAGCATCGCCAGTCGCTGCGTTTGGGTTGAACCAGACGGCAGGACTTGCTGCCTCGGTCTGACCCCCTTAAAATAAGGATGTTGCTAATATTTTCTTTGGAGAAGGAAGTTGAACGCTATGTTAACTGCTACGTTGAAGTGCGCGTTTGGAATTTGCGTCATCGGTCTAGCGGCTCTGCTGATTGTCCTGCCTGGCTGTCAGCATTCGACAATGACCACTGAGAGCGGATCCGACAGCGGGCGCATGCCAGCCTCGTTTAACGACAACTTGGCCCGCGAAAATTCGTTTCTCGCAACCATCGCGATTGATGCCGAGCCGGCCACTTTTCGCGCAAGCTACCTCGATCGATTGCTCGAAATCTACTACAGGTCCGAGCTCTACCTCGAAGAGTTTGAAGGTCATCTCGACCGCGCTATAGAGAAGCAAAAGTCCAATCCGCATTACCGCGAAAATGTTCTCGACAATGAGATTTACATGCTTATCGGAAAAGCGTACCCAGTCAGCCAAATGTGATATACGCTATCTCAAGGGTGAGAAATGGCGTACGTCAGACTAAGTCCGGGTGA
>JAYTRM010000090.1:0-2538 GCA_043746165.1 Bdellovibrionales bacterium
GTTGTAGCGTCTGCGTGCTTCACATCGGAATCGCAACATATTTATCCAAATAAATCAACTACGATGATGCACATTTTATTTCGTTACGATCTATAGCTCCCAGTCGGTAATCTGATTTTGTTCGCAATACGTTCGGAGCGCTCTTACCTGGGCATCTAGACCTTTGACCTGGTCATTTGTTGAAACTCTTGCGTAGCAGGCTGAGCGGCGTTTTTTAACGATTTGATCCGGCATATGGACTCCGTGAAATGAAAAAGCCCGAGGTGTTTGCCTCGGGTTGTGTGGTTGTGCGATTTAAATTTCGGTCAGTTATCGACAGACGCCCCAGCGGGTTGCGAAGCCCTTGGCGACTGCTTTTTGGAGGTGAGGCTCTGCACCTAGAATTGCATTAAATGGATTGGTGCTCATCCCGCTCGGGAAGTGATCTCGAAAACAAACGTAGGCAAATTGGCAGGTTGCCATGTGACTTGGACAAAGCTGTAGCCCGAGGATTTTTTCCCAATCGATCAATTCGGCGGCAAAATCGATGAACGGCGAGGTAACCTGAAAGAGCGCTTGATCCGAAGCGAGAATGGCGATCACCGCGCGTAGCTGGTGTGAGAATTTGGGACGAGGAACGTTGACCGCGTGTTCAGTTTGCATGAAAAAACTCCTGAAAGTTTTAGAGGGATGAACCTTTGGAAAGTGATTTTTGAGCTGCGACGTTTTCATTTCTGTGGCGAAGACTTGACGGTGCTCCCCCGGAACCATTCGAGGATTTTCACCTTTTCGTTGGGGTTGAGGTTGTAGTAATCTTTCGCGGATTTCATTCCAGAGCCGGCTCGGTAGTCGAGGGCCAAGAGATCGACGCTCGGATCGAGCAACCAAGAGATGGCGTGCTCAAAACCGTCGGCATAGCCATCGCAATAGCCGGCGACTGCGGCGCCCATCCCATGGACAAATGCAGCTCTTCGAGCGGCCTCGAGATGGACTCGCTCTTTTTGCAGGCTGTCCGGCTCGATGATCGTTTTGGGATTGCTGAGAGTTTGTGCCGGTTGCGATGTTCGATTTTTACGGGTCCGACCGAGTTTCATGGATTTTGCGGTAAGCATGGGTTCTCCTTAAATTGAGTGAGAGCGGTATCGCCCTCGAAAAAAACGACGGTCCAAGCGGGATTACTTGGCGGGGAATAATTTGCGGTTATAGGCGGAATACGAAATCATGCCGGTTTCAGTCTTGGCGGCAGACAGGCCGAGCATGATAAGAGCGCAGGACTTCAGCTGGCCGATGAGTGCAAGAGCAATGGCGAGCTTGATGACGGATGAGATAAAGCGAGCGACTTCCATTCGGTTTCTCCGACCTGGTTCGAGTTAGCTCGCTCTCTGAAAATTTTCGCTGGTAGCTGTTTGGTAGCAAATTGGTAGCAAAGTTTTGAAATGCCTGGAAATGCTCTGAAATACTCGAACTCTGACTGCGCCGCTCCGTTTGTTAATTCAAGTACTTGATGCGACTAGACTTTTCTCTTCTCTTGATTTTGACACACCGAATAATGGTCGGGGTACTCTGTCAGCAGACGCACCAGCGCAAGTAGATGATTTTATTGAGTTTCTGCATCCCATCCCTGCCGGCATTTTCGATAAAGCGCGCGAACTTTATGAGAGCGGTTCGTCTCTCAATCAGATTTCGAGGGAGCTCGGGTACTCAAAGGACAAGGTCCGCAGCACGTTGATCGAGGGTGGCGCGGTCCTCCGGCCGAGTACTCGCGGTCCAAAGAGCGACCGAGACGCGGCCCGCGGAACCATGATGTGTGGGGCCGCGCCCTATGGATTCATGTACCACAACAACAAGCTCGTATTGCACCCCAGCGAAGCAGCGGTGGTCCGTCGGATTGTCGACTTGCGATCCAAGGGACTCGGGGTCACGGACATTGCGCGCAAACTCAATGGGCTAAAGCTGAAAACGCGGCATGGCTCCGCTTGGGATCATTCCCTCGTCGGCAGGATCGCACGAAGGTGCGTTGATGAAGAGGCGTTGTACCAGCGAGTTTTCACATGAAGACTAAATTTCTAACCAAAGGGAGGTTCAAAATGACCAATCAGCCAAGCCGAGTGGCGTTCTTCATCCGGTCAGCGACGGGAAACGAAACGGATTTGCGGCAACAGCGAAGGCTTCTCGAAAAAGAATTGTTCAGTCGTGGTCTTGATGCTTCTGGTTTCTCACTGGAGATTTATCAGGACACCCATCAGTCGGGCTTGGGCCATGGGCCTGAGTTTCAACGAATGAATCGCGACATCGCCGAGGGAAAGATCGACGTCCTCATGGTTTCGCGAATGAACCGAATTTCACGCGTGCTTTCGGAGCTAATGAAATTCACAAGATTGGTCGCGAGCCATCGCGTTCGCTTCATCAGTGCTCGCGAGAATGTGGACTCAATTCAGTCGACATTGATGAGCAATGTTCAAGCGTACATTCCGCACCTAATCGGTGCGTGACAAATTTTCCATCTTCTTAATTTTCTTATGTTATTTCTGAACTCTCTGAGTCCAAGGTGCTGAGTCA
>JAYTRM010000091.1:0-6251 GCA_043746165.1 Bdellovibrionales bacterium
TCAAGAAGAGTGTGAAGAATCAACCATTACACTTAAGTCTGTCTTTGCTTTTGTCCAGTCCGGAAGCCTCGACTGAGGATTAAATCCTTGTCCTACAAAATTCAAATCTCACGGAACTTCAGCCTCGTGCTTTACAATGGAGCGAGACTTGTTAATACCCCGCTACTCAAAACGGAGTTGTAAGCTTGGTCAATCCCAATGCTCCCATTCTTGCGTTCGCCAAAGACAAAAATTCAATTCGCTTTGCCTCGAGTGTGGCGAAGGCCTGCTCAAGGCCGCTTTATCTTTGCGATCAGTTTAACGAAATGGTGGAGTTGTCGAGATCGCTCACCGCCTACGCCGCCGTTCTTTTGTTTTTTGAAAGCTCGCAAGAAGTTCGCGAATTTGACAAGAGTACGGCGGGTCAGCTTGATCCCAACCGTGTCCACGTGATCTGCGCTAGCCAAGATGAAGACACCCTGCGCGCAGCGCTGTACGGATCGAGCATCGGTCACATCGGACTGAAGAAAAATGCGGGAAGTTTTTTTACCCCAGCCGATACCCGCTGTTATTCGCGGTTGATCCTCCTTGCTCTCAATGAGGCTCCCGCAAGGGGTATCACAACTCTTCTTGCTGAAGACGCCGCAATCGAAACACTCGTTATCTCCGAAAGTTCGCAAAAAGCGTCGGCCTCGCAAGCCGTAATTCAACACCTTCTTGATCACGGCTGCGGCGAGAGAACGGCAGACGTCATCGCCACGACCGCAGACGAACTCTTAATGAACGCTATATACGACTCGAGAGTCGATGGCGCAGGTAAGCAGCTTTTATTTAGTGCAGACGACACCGAAGGCTTCAACGTCCATGGCGTCGAACTCAATATTGGGGTCGACAGCGATTTTGTCGCCATCCATGTCAGCGACTGCAACGGATCTCTCGACCGGCAAAAAGTGTTGCGCCACATTTCGAAAGTTACTGAATCGCCAGAGGTTCAAAACCAACATCTTAACGAATCCGCGCGAAATAGTGCTGGGATTGGGCTGGCGCTGATTGTTCGCTCAGGAGCCAGTCTTTGTTTTGTAACCGAGCCCGGAAAGTGGACAGAAGTCACCGCATTCTTCCCTGGCTCCAGCCGCGCAAAGAAGCGCACCAAAGATTTCAAGTCACAGTTTCAGTTTATCTCTACTTTCATCATCCCCGCACAGGACTCAGAGCCTCAGCTTCGACGGGCTCAGTAGGACAATCTTCGGCAAAATCTATATAAGTTCGACAATTTATCTTAAGCCACCGAAACCATAAGAAAATCTCGAACTCTATGAATGCTTCTACAAAAGATGGGGCAGCCCCTACGTGCAAATTGCTCAACTCGACACCGCGAACGACGCCCAGCTTCGCATTAAGCTAATCATCGAGCGGCACGCGAAATGCAAATCATGCCTCGACACTCGACCCTGAAGTCAGCATCGAGAACCGCAACGACGAGAGGATGATTAACATGAGAAGATTACAAAGCATCGCCAACTTTACGATGGCGCTTGCGACCACCTGCTCGGTGATCGGCTGTGGCACCCAAGGTGCGATCGACGCGACCAATAGCGTTCCCGGCAAACTCGACCAAACGAACGGGCAAATGTCACAGATGAGCGGCAAAATCGACACCACCAACAACAACATGACCTCGATGAGTGGCAAGATCGATACCACCAACAGCAACATGAATTCAATGAGTGGCAAGATCGATACCACCAACAGCAACATGACCTCGATGAGTGGCAAGATCGATACGACGAATAACAATATGGCATCGATGAGCGGCAAGATCGATACGACGAACAACAATATGGCATCAATGAGCGGCAAGATCGATACGACGAACAACAATATGGCATCGATGAGTGGCAAGCTTGACCAAACGAACGAAAACACAAAGTCACTCGGCGCCAAGATGGATATCACCAATGCCGCGATTCATGACCAAGCCCTCGGCGTCGCGCTTGACACGATGATAAAACCGGAAAATACAAAGTTTTTGACCTCTCCGACAGATATGTTTCCTTCAGGACAAGTCTTTGCTGATGTCGCAAGCCCAGAAGAGATTTTGCAACTCATCCACGCGACGATGCAGGGAAATCGAACTCAAGCGCTAGACGCTTCACAATTTAAGGGTGGAACTATTCCTGACGAGGTTATGGCCTCGACGGATCACGATAAACTAGCTAAGTTTGTAGGCCTCGAAATTATAAGCGGCTTGATGTCGCAAGATAAAGTTGATCAGATTATTAAGACGCAAATCGATAGCGGCGGCTTATATCAGCTTGAAGCCTACGAAATGTTGGCGCTGCGTTTTGATTTTATCAAAAACATCGAACTCGACAATGACTTGATGACAGAGCCACTGTCTAACCCCGGAAAAATGCAGCAGGCCGTGACTCTCGCGACGGCCCTGAGCGCCATCGCGGACCTCAAAGACGTAGACAAATTTGAAGCCAAAACCGCTGGAATGTTAATCGACGCCAACAATCGCGATCTCACAGTCGAACCCGGAGAGGTTAAGGCGCTGTGGAAAAAGCTTGCCAAGGCCATTGATAAGGACCTCGATCCACGCTACTTGCAGCCGGGAAATCCGAGCTCTAGCACCTTGGCAGCGCTGAAAGCAGAAGTCTTGTCCCACGTTTCAGCAAGTGTCCCGGCACCGAACTAAAGTTTGGGTAGGATGCCTTGCCGCAAATCTTTCGATGGCCCTCCCTGGGGCCTGCCTTTCGACGTCCGCACGAAAGGCTTGTAAGCTCCCCGATCAGTGGCCAGCGGCCATTGTCTGGGCAATCCAGGACTGGTAGCTGAGCACGTTCGTGTAGACCGTGTTGTGGACACACTGGACTTCAGCGCTGTCACCGACTCCGCGGCTGGTCACGCCAAAGAGATAGAGTTCACCGTTCACCTTCGCGTAAGCAGGGCCGCCGGAGTCACCGTGGCATGCACCGCGGACGGTGTTATCGATCTCAACTTCAGTTCCGCCGTAGGTGGGATCGACAACCGCAACGTCAACCTGATTGAGAACTCCGTAAGTTGATTCTTTGCTACTGCTGGTCTGTCCGTAGCCTGCGAGAGTGACAGTCTGGTTGATCTGCAATTGAACCGTCGTTGGAAGCATCGGGGCGATCGTCTTGCCCGCAGGGATTTTTCCCGCCAAATGTATGAGGCCGATGTCGCCCCAGCTTTTCACGCCGTCAAGATCTTGCGAACTCAGCTCTTTACCCTGAGCGCGAGCCTTCGTCTGCATGGAGACCAGCTTCTGGAGAGTTTGCGCGTAGCCAGGATTCGGGAAAGCTCCAGCAACCTTACGAATATTCGCAGCTGGTATTTTGTGGTCAATTAAGTCTTGAAAAGTTCCGCTAAAAATCACGTAGAGATCGGTAGTTTGAGCGTCCTGTACGCAGTGCCCAGCGGTCAACATCCACTCATCCGATATGATCGAGACCGTGCAGAGTGAACCTTCTTTGGCATTGACCAACATACCGGACATTTTCGCGATCGGATTGTTTTCATTTACGACCGTACCGCCAATGATCCCCGAAGCTGCAGAATCACTGCTGTGAGAACGATCGTGCGCCCGCGGGGCGCAGGCAACGAGAGCCACGGTCGAAACGGCTGCGATTGTCATCAACAACGTATTGAACATCGTTATCCTTTGCATTGAAATGCCCCCAAAATTAACAAGAGAATCAACTAGCGACGTAACTAAAGACTCCATTGCCCGTCTAAAGTGCGCTGTTTTTGCTCACATTCCAGCAGGAAGCAAATTAGGTTTCCTTTGGTCAGGTATCGATTTCGCTTTGGATATCACAGGTTCTGTCATTCACTCTACGCATGGTTAAATTCAAATTGCACATGGCTTATCTGCCACCAGTGCGATTTGCGCCGGTTTTCCCACGAATTTCTGAGTTAAATTCAGCGCTACAAGCCCAAAGACCTAGGTAAATAATTCTGATCGAGCATGAGGGCAAAATGGCTTCAGGACCGTGAGCTAGTTTTGTCAAGAGTGTTATCGTGACTCAATCAATCAGCGATAGTCTCTTCAATGGAACTCTTAGGTGACGTCTTGAGGGGTCGAGACTTTCAATTAAGTGAACCAATCACTGAAAGTAGATCTGATCTGTTTTTCAATAGTTTCACGGAGGGAATTATCATGGTTCGAAATGTTCAATTAACTGCTGCAGCACTGGCTCTTGCGGTGGCACTGCCTGCATTCGCAAAGCCGATCACGGCCGTCGTTCGACTCAAAGAAAAGATGTCGATCGAAAATCTCGCCTACAACGTGCAGAATCCTGGCTCAGAGCGTTTCGGCAAAGCCTACACTCCGGACGAAATCCGCTCTCTCGCAGGTCCTTCGGATGTCGATTATCAACAGACTTTGAGTGCCCTTAAAGCTGAAGGCTTCACAATCCTTGCAGAGTCTCCGACTCATCTTTGGATTTCAGTTAAAGGCGATTCTTCGCTTTTTGAATCGACCTTCTCGACTCAGATCGCGAACACCTCTAAGGGCACACGCTTTGCCCTGAGCGAAGCCGCCGTGCCCACTCGCCTCGGCACAATCGCCGCGGTTCACGGCCTCGACAATCGTCGCCACGCTTTTCCGAAATTCGTCAAGGCGAGTGCTCCTCTCGACGACACCGCCAGCCACGGTGGCGTAACTCCCGAAACCATCAAATCCGCTTACGGCTTTAACCCAATTTACTCGAGCGGTCTGTCGGGTAAAGGTCAACATATTGCAATCGCCACCTATGATGGCTTTCACATCGCCGATGTTCAGGCGTTTTATCAATTGATCAATTTGTCGCCGGTTCCGGCCGTTGATCAAGTACAATTCAACGGCAATCCCGCTGTTAACGATAACTCTGCAATGGAAACAGAGCTTGACGCCGAATTCTCGGGCATGATCGCTCCCGGCGCCAGCATTCACGTGTTCGCGTCGAATGAGAACAGCGACGCTGGTGAACTGGCGATGTTTACAGCGATCCTCGACGATAACCGCGCAAAAATCGTCAACTACAGCTGGGGCAGCTGTGAATCCTCGCTCACTCCGGCTCACCAAGCTGAAATGGCGAAAGTTTTTGCTCGTGCCGTCGCCCAAGGTGTAAACGTGATGGTTGCGTCTGGCGACAGCGGTTCTGACAGCTGTCAGAACAACACGACGGCCGCCGACTGGCCAGCCGCTAACCCGAACGTTGTCGCAGTTGGCGGCACCACTTTCGCGCAGGACCACGGCAGTCTTTCTGAAACCGGTTGGGCAGGAAGCGGCGGTGGAATTAGCGCGCTCTGGGATCTCCCCGACTGGCAAAAGGCGATCGGCGGAATCTACGTGAAGCGCTCGTATCCAGACGTTTCGTTCAACGCAGACCCCAGCTCAGGTCAAGCAGTTTACGTGACTTATAATGGATCGCCAACTTGGCTTACGATCGGTGGAACCAGCATGGCCGCCCCCCAATGGTCAGGCTTTATGGCCCTCGTCGGTGAAGCCCGCGCTAACGCCGGCAAAACTGCACTCGGGTTCTTACCGCCGATCATCTATGCGCTCACTCCTGACGAGAAGAGCACGATGTTCCACGACGTGACTTCAGGCAACAACGGCACCTACTCCTGCAGCGCCGGTTGGGATGCGGTCACGGGCTGGGGAAGTTTGCAAGCTTCGCCGCTTTTGACTCGTCTGCAAAGCAACTAACTTCTTCGAATCCTCAGAGCGAGCTCATGGACGAGCTCGCTGCTACTTACCACTGCAAAGTCGTCGCATCGCGATCTTATCTTCACCCTCGAAAAAAATTGGTATTCGCCAAAGAATGACTTCATCAGGGCCGCCGTAGCTGCTGTTTCCATTCGAGGCCTGCAAGTTCCATGCACGCCTTGTGCGCCTGTGCGCCAGGTGCAGGTATTGAAACTATATCGGTGGGCCTTGCCGGCGACCGCGCCTCTTTGCCTTCTCCCGAGGCTTGTAAGCAATCACTCCCAAGGCCTCAAGCTCGTTGCGAAGGATGTAGGCACAAACTCTTTTGAACTCCCGCCCCCAGATCAGCACCCGTGAATAAACCAAGTAACTCCAAAACGTACGCTGATTTTTCTGGCAACTGCTAGGCGGTTGCGGCGTAAGCCCCGGACCCTGGCTGAGCTTTAAGATCTTTTGCGCCACCTGCCCGGCAAAGACCCGAAAGAAGTGCTGAAGCCCAATGCGTTTTCTGCCGCAAATGCTCATGTGCAGATGATTCCGGCAAAGCGCAAAC
>JAYTRM010000092.1:0-2749 GCA_043746165.1 Bdellovibrionales bacterium
CGCCGTGGCAAAGTCAGCGACAAAGGCGTCATCTCGCCGATACACCGATAAGGAAATGGAACTGATTCTTGAGGGCGCCGTGGAGTTCGGAGTGCTCGAGGCCAGTGCAATCAGTGGTGTGCGCAATTGGACGATATATCAGTGGCGAAAACGGCTCGCTCGGCAGCCAAGCGAGCCGAAGGCAGGTGTTGGTGACTCGCCGCCGAGCAAGCCACAGCCAAGTGAGCCGAAGGCAGATCATCATTCTGGCTACCACGCGCATTGGGCTCGAGCGCTGGAGCTATGGCGCTTAAAACCTGGATTAGGGCCTGCGCAAATTTCCAATCAGATGTTGCGTGAGGGAAAGAAAATCAGCGTGACTACTGTGCGGGGCATTCTCGAGGAAAACGGCTACACGCCACCGATGGTGAAAACAAAGCCAGAGCGTGTTGTACGCTATGAGGCCGCGCGCCCGCGAGAGCTAGTGCACATGGATTTCAAGCATTTCTACATCAATAAGCAGAAGGCGTTTTTACTTCTTTTGCAGGACGACTATTCGAGGTTCTTATGCGGCCACCGCCTGACCGATTCGGAGAACATCGACACGGTGATTGCAATTTTCGAAGAGAGCGTTGCTCGATATGGCCGGATGCAGACGATCATGACCGATGCAGGCTCCGCGTTTTACAGTTGGAATGGGGTCAACCGTTTTCAAAAGCTCATCGCTGATGATTACAGCATTGATCACATCAAAGCCGGAAGTCCGCGTTCGAACGGGAAAGTTGAGTCGGTGAATAAGCAAATCGAAAAAGAGCTTCTTAGGGTCAAGGAGTTCTCGAGTCTTGAGGAGGCGTCGCTTGGGATTGCGGAATGGGTTGAGTTCTATAATTTTGAGCGCACGCACATGGGTTTACCCGCTGGTGAAGTGCCGGCGGATCGTTTTCTGTACGGCTGGAATAAGCGTGCTGCCGCCGAGGCACCAAAAACTAACGGGGTATGGGAGGAAGTCTTAAAGATGGCTCTATTGAAAATCAAATAACAATAGTTGCTATAGATGACATCGTCGTGTTGAAATCTGTTCGATGTCATTTTTAGAGAAAATACCGGCCAGTTGGCAAGCGGGCTTCGTGCTACTTGCCCGACCGGCGCTTAAACGAATCGGAATGGAAGTCGACATGGCTCGCGTCTATCGCGAGCTGGGCGTCGGCCATACGTCGGCGTTTGAGTCCGCTCGTATGCTCACCAAAAAGATGTCCACCCCTCCTGACTCGTTGAATATTGAACGCCAGAAGAATCGGGAGTTGGACCGGAATCTTCGCCTGACTAAATTCCACATCGACGTTCTTCGTTATCATGCAGATAATCCGCGTGCTTGGACACAAACCGAAGATCGACATCAGTTTACCGATGAGTTTAAAGCACTGCTGCTGACTAAAAAATCCGAGTACGCTTTGGAATGGGGTGAGATCAGCCAGGTTCTCGGCATTCCCGAGGAAACGCTAAAGAAGTTTAAGCACCAGGTTAATGAAAAAGATCCGGGCGATGGTCCACCGCTGGAGAGTTTGCCTGAAACGGTTATTGAGCAGCTGCGAGGCTTTTTTCATGGGCGAAGCGGCAAGGCAACGGCAAAGAGCTTTGCTGAAAAGCATCCGGAGGTTCTTGACGAGCTAAAAATGACCTATGCGCAGTTTGCAAACCTCCTGCTCAGGCTCGGGTTCACAAGTCCGAAGGGAATTTTTCTAAATAATACAGGACTAGATAAGATCGAGCGTTTTGCTCCTCACGCAGTATGGGGCACCGATGGCAAGCTCATGAAGATTGTTATCAATGGCGAGATTTTTCGTTTTATCTGGCAGTGCCTGATCGATTACAAGTCGACCGTCCTTGTCGGCGGACTCGTTGGCGAGAGCGAAACGACGGAGAATCTACTCGAAGCGATTCGCAGGTCCAAGAAGGCGACCGGTGTCGCGCCTATGGCGATCGTGATCGACGGACGGTTGAGCGAGAACCTCCCGGCAATCCGTACTTATCTCGATGAGATGGGAATCGAGATCGTTCGCACCTACCCTGGCAATCCGAAAAGCAACGGCATCACTGAGGGCAACTTCGGAATTTTTGAAAAGTGGGTTGGTGGCGAAGTCATCATCAATGGCGAAACCGCCAAAGAGCTTTCATTTTCATTCGCGAAGGTTCTCACGGACGTGTTTACACAGTTGAGAAACAACCAACCTCGAAGAGGCCTTGGACAAAAGACGGCCAACGAAGCACTCGCATCAGCACCGAAGCTTTCACCGGAAGAGGAAAGCACGATCCGAGCAAAAATCCAGGCATTGGCGAATCGCTTTAGAAATGAGCAAGCCGTGCCAATCATCTCGGAGCAAAAAGTCCAAGCCATTGAGCAAGCAATTGCGGCCGTATTGCCGCCTGACGCGGAGACATTCCGAAAACGCCTGGCGCCCTCCATGTTCACATGCGATCTCATTCTCGCTGCAATAGCCATTTTTAAGAAGCAGCAAGCAAAGCATCCTGAGAAAAAGTTCATTCACACTTATTTTGGCGGCATTCTCCGCAACCTCGTTGATCAGCGTTCGGTCGAGATGCTCTACACGCAACTCGATCAAGTTTACGCTGACCATTGGGCGCGCATGGCAAATAGCATGAATCAATCCGTTATAGCCACGGAAACGCCTGAGCAGACATGCCAGCGCCTAAGTAAAGAGTTCCTCGAGGCGAAGATCCCGGCGCACGGCTGGATCACGCTCGTTCACCT
>JAYTRM010000093.1:0-7762 GCA_043746165.1 Bdellovibrionales bacterium
GACCTGGCTTGGGACGAACCGGCCCGAGCGGGCTCCGCTAAAGGCGGCCCTTTTTTCCAAGCGCGAATCATGAAAAACAAACCCAGCAAAATGAATGGCACGCTAAGAAGTTGCCCCATGTTTAACGCCATGCCGTTTTCAAACGCTTCCTGATTTTCTTTGAAAAACTCCCAGACAATTCGCCAGCTGAAAATCCACGCAATGGTCATTCCAAAAATAAGTCCACGAGCAGGGTTGTTGTTGCGGCGATAGACAATCATGTTGATCGCAAAAAGTGCAAAGTAACTGAGGCTCTCGTAGAGCTGGGCGGGATGGCGTGGAATTTTATCGACGCGCTCAAAAACAAATGACCAAGGAAGATCGGCCGGTTTGCCGAGAATTTCTGAATTCATGACATTGCCGATGCGAATAAAGCCGGCCACCATGGGCGCCGGCACCGCGATGCGATCGAGAATCCACATGAAACTGAATTCAGGATGTCGCCTGGCATAGAGCCAAATTGCGATGATGACGCCGACTGTTCCACCGTGGCTGGCGAGGCCACCTTCCCAAATTTTTAATATTTCAAGAGGATGGCTGAGATAAAAATCTGGCTCGTAAAACAGGCAGTGGCCTAAACGCGCGCCGACGGCTGTGCCGATTACGAGGTAGACAAGCAAGTTTTCGAGGCGCTCAAAGGGTTTGTTTTCCCTTCGGCAAATGTCCTTGACGATGAAGTAGCCGATCGTAAAGCCGATCAGAAACATCAATCCGTACCAACGTACCCTGACTGGCCCCAAATGGATCAGGTCGGGCTCAACGTTCCAATGAATCATCGAACCCTCATTTCATGTTCGCCGGCGCAGGTGCAATATCTCCGGGATCACTCAAATTCGCGCACGGCGTGTGGGCGGCGAGCTGGAGCCTATTGTCGACGGGTTCAGTGAGCGTGGCTTCGAGGCAAGATGTAATCGAGCGCCGCACATTTCCCGAGGCAAATTGCTCTTCGCTATCGACACGAGACCAAACGACTGTTCCAGCGTCGATATCAAACATCAGGTAGCCTTTCCAAAAGCTACTAAACGCCATCACTTGAGAGAGCGGCCCCTGCAAAGTAACTTGGCCCGAGAGCTCGATCGAAGCGCAGCGATGCGCGCCGCATGACGAAACCGCGCGCAGGATGCTGGTCATATCGAGGCGGTACGGAACCATTTCTTCAAGGCTTAGCCATTCGGATTGAAGTCCCCATGTATCGCCAACGTGAACGGGCCCATCGGGAAGTGATATCGGTGGAACGTAAAAAATGGAATTGCTCGGATAATCACCCGCCCGTAAGATTCGGCCGCGGCTATCAGCCGTCACCTCAAGATTCTCGCCCATTTCGGGCATCGCGAAGTCATGCAAGCTCATCGTGCCATTTTTGCTCACGATCGATAACACTTGCGTAAAGACTGTTTCATCGTTTGCACCGCGACCTGGCAGCAGCCGAAGCGTATCGGCCTGGGATACGAATTCGAGTGTTTCTTCTTTTTGATGGCGCACCTGAACGTCTTCGTAACTCGTCGAGCGCGTGCGGTGAACGTAGCTGACTTTTTCGGGTCGGCCGATTTCACCTTTGAGGCGAAGCAAAACCGGCTCTTTGAGATCAAGCGGCTTCAAACCAACGGCGGGAATACCCTGGGCTTCTCCTCCCGCTCCTCCCGCTCCTCCACCACCGGTCGCAGTGCCCGGTGCGTGAGCACAGGCCGAGAGGCTCGCTGCAACACAGAAGGACATGAACAGAGGCCGGCCGCTCAGTCGTCCGCTCGTTAGTAAGGCAAGTTCCATTTTCGGCACCGCTTTTCGTAAATGAAGACGTCAAACCAATGTGCGAGGAATTTGCTCCCACCCTAAGAGCGTCGCAGATTAAGACGTAAATTCAAGCGGAAATTAAGGGCGGTGAAGGCCGCCCCTTCAGATATCAGTGACTGGCCTCTTGGACGACTTCTTCGGCTTGCAAATTTTCACCGTGACGATAGCGATCGATCAAGTTGCCGTCGACAGACGGAAACGAGAATAACAAGGCATGACTGCCCGACGGTGTATCCTCGATCGTGACGACGACGTAATGGAGCTCCGGGAGGGTGCCTTCAGGAAAATACTTAATGAACGTCACTAAAATATTCCCTGTGAGATCGGCCGATCGCCAGATTTCGTCGGCCTCTTCAATGGTCGACTCACGCATTGACTCGTACTTGCGAAATTCCGACTCCGCGACATCTTTCTCTGTTCTGAGTGTCAACATCGCTCGGTAAAGGCCAACTGCCAGGTCATCCCCTTCACTCAGGGCGTCGCCATCGACAGCACCATTTTCGACTTCTTTTATCACACGGTCATAGATGAGGTCACCGCGCCGAAAACGATCGACAAGTTCAATGTCATGAGAAGGGTAATGCAAATAGATGAAGCTTGGGACATCGCCCGTCGCGTACGCGAGGGCCACGTAATACACGGTTTCGTTCTCCGTCGACGTGTAATGACCGACGTAAGTCCTGACGCGAAAGCCATGTATGGTTGTCGCATCTTCCCAGACTTCATCAGGATCATCTAACACCTGGTTCAGCAGTGACTCGTAGGCCTGAAAGTCCTTTTCCTTAATATCGTCATCGGCCCGCGCCATGAAATATTCTTTTTCCAGCGCCTGTATTTGCGGCAAGAAATGTTCATAGAGCTCGTCTTCGGAAGAAAACACCAAACCTTTCGCTTGATCGATCACGATCGACTGAAATTCTTCGGCTTCAGAATTGTTTTTACTTTTCAAACCTCGGCTGTTCACAGGCTCCTCCCGGCGTGGCGCCCGGCGTTTGACCGCCGGCTTACTTATCGATCTGGACACGGAACATTCCAATGGCTACTCGTTGTGTGCAGGAACTGATTTCTGAACTGATTTCTGGACTGATTTTTGGACTGATCTTTTAACGACGACGCTGGCAAATCAATTTGCTCAGTTTGCAAAAATGTCCCGTTTTGAGACGGCGCCTCAATGTTAAATTGAGAAACGAAACGAATATCGCGTGTCGCAACGCCAATTTCAAAGTTTAAAACCGTCAGATCCGCTTCACGGAAGCCAATCACGCTTGCCCCCCTCGTCTCATGATACGAGATGGCGGAGGGGCAAGTCAATTTTGCCTCAATTTGACTTGCCGTAGGCCCTTTCAATTAGACACAATACCAGTGTCGACGAGTATGTTGAGGTCAGGGGTTCTCAAATCGCAAGGAGGCGTATGAGAGATGAGCGGGGCGAAGGCCGAGGGCCAAAGAATCAAAAAGATGCAAAGGAAAAGCAAGAACCTATCGACAGCGGAGCCCAGGAAACAAAGCCTCAAGTGCCCGTAGTAGTTGGTGATTCTGTCGCCGAGAGTTTAGAAATTGTTCTCGACCGAATGAATACAAAGCAAATTGAGTACCTTCTCTTTCAAAGTACGCAGGGTCTGCATTTTATTTTTGAAAATTTAGACATTGCCCACATCTTGCGAAACCCGGTCGACGATCGCGTATTTTTCACCGAAGAAAAAATGAAAAAAGTCCAGAGACTTTTGTCTGGTCTGCTCGACTGCGCAACTTTACAGGAGAAACGCTCCTATCTTGAACGCCTCGGCGCGGAAGACTTCGAACTCTTGGTCCGCAGTTATTTTCACCTCGTCGAAAATACGATTCTCGCTCACTCGGATATTCGGCACTAAATCAGTTTCCGACACGAGGACTGCGACTGGCCTCGTGTCCCCTTCCCCAATGTCGATAACTGTACAATGCCGCGCAGTTTACATCTGCTGTTTCTCACCTTTTTTACGGCGACACTTGTCGCCCCGAGCGCTCGGGCGCAATACCGCGTCTTTATTCTCACGATTACAAATACCAAAACTCAGCAAACTCGTTTGGTAAAATCGACACTCGATAATATTCAATATCCAGGTTACTACCCGCTCGACGCAGACGAGACCATTAGCCTGACCGACACTTGGATGTGTTGGGGAACTCACGGCGAATCGGTTCCACTCTGCGCCAATCCAAAAGCCGACCTCCTACCTACGACCAGTTCGAAGTCGCAGGTCGCCCCGCAAGCCTCATCGCACTAAAACCATGTTATTCTATCACCATGTCAGAGCTGTCCGTTTCGACGGTCGACACGCAACGCGCGCTCGACGAACTTAAGCAAGACCATGAACGGAAGCTTCAGCGCACTCGCGACGAGTACATGAAGCAAGAGGCAGAAGAGGACGCGGCAGGAGCGGCAGCCGTCAATCACATAAAAAAAACTTACAATACGCGGGCTGAAGTGACTGAAAACCAGGGCGAGCAACGAGTTCACCAAGATTCGGAGCGAATCAGCAAAGAGTACGCGGATCTTAAAAGGCGAGTTACTGAACAAGGCGAGGCTCTGCACTCTAAGAGCAATGAAAATCAGGCGAGTGCCAATCGCTCTATCTCACAGGCCCAAAAACGAGAGACCGAAGCTCTTAAGCAAACTCAGGATCAAGTCAAAACCTTTATCGATGAACGCAAAGCTAAGCAACAAGCGGCTCAAGCAGTGGCCGACGAAAAACTAGCCGTGACCGCGAAGAAAAACACCGAAGAGCTAAGCCAGGCCAAAAACGAAGCACGCGAACAGAAGATTCGGTATACGGCTGACAACAAGCGCCAGTTTGAAGCGCTCCACGCCGAGGACGAACAGAGATTTGAGAAAACACGCGAAGGAAGCAGGCAGCGTACCGAACGCGAGCGAAACCTCGGTTCCCAGTCAATTGAAAAAGACCGTTCTGAAAAGACCCTAGCGCTCCAAAACGTAAATAAAAAATATCAAGCCGCGTTCGCGAGCGAACAAGAACAGTCCGAGCGTCAACTGACTCAGCAACAGAAAAAAGATAGCGAAAATATCAAGGCGGACCATCAACGGTCTCTTCGCACCAATGAAGAAGTGCACGCCCAGTACTCAGCAGAAAGCGCGAGAGTTCAAAACGAAGGCGAAGCCGACGTACGCGATCGTGAAGAGAAATTTGCCAGCATCAAGAGCGAGCAGGAAATTCAAAACAAGAAAAAGCTAACGCAACTTGAACAAAAACTTCAAGCCGATGAAAAAAACGCCGAAAAGATGACGCTCAGCAAAGAGCAGGACGAGGCGCGAAAGCTCGAAGAAACTGTCCATCAGCGGCGCTCAGAATTTGACACCCGCTTCAAGAGCAACGAGCAGGTCAATCATGAAAGCCTGCAAAACCAGAAGGAAAAATACCTTCAGGCGCTCTACAGACAAAAAGTTCAATACGAAAACAAACTGAGTGGTAACGCACAAAAGGCCGATGATCCCTTTTACCAGATCAAGACTTTCGCTCCGGATCTTACCGAGCAGCGTGACTCTTATGTTCTCAAAGCAAAGGTTCCGGCGCACGAAAGAGATTCAGTGGAAATCATTGTCAAAGATGACCACATCACTCTCAGCGCCAAGCGAAAATTTGAAGATGCTTTTAAGGATGCAGGTGGCAATCGTACGACGACCAATAGTTTTCAGACTTACCGGCAAGAATTTAAGCTTCCGGTCCCGGTTGCCGCCGACAAGGCGTTTCGCAAGATTGAAGACGATGGCAGCATCACCGTGATTGCGCCGAAAAAAGGCTCCAAGCTAACCCGCGCAACCTAATTTTTTAAATGAACCGGTTTCACCGTTCAATGAGTCTAAGAGAGCAGGAGGGTCATCCCGGTTTTCGGTCGGCGCCAGGCGAGCAATCGAACGACCAAGTGCTTTTGGCGAGCCTAAGAATTTAATCTGGCCTATTTTTTTATCAGGTAGCCGATTTCAGCCATCATGTACTTGAGCCGTCCGTGAAGGTCTTCAAGTTGAGCAATGTTGGCTTTCAGTTGAATCAAAACATCTGACTCATAAGCGTAAGTCTCGCGCAGATCGAGATGTGAGTCCGAGTATCCAGACCGAAAGACCGACGCCTGCGAATCGACCATAGGTGCAGACAAAACCGCAGAAGTTTCTTGGGTCGCATTAGTCGTCATCATCTCTATCTCCTTAACCTGTCAGTGCAGGTTTCAAGCAACGTGAACATCGTAACGGGAGCAGGAACTACGTCTCAACTTAAATTACCTTACAAATGTCGAGTTTGTTGATTCAGTTCCAATATGGAACTTTTTTCCAAACTCACAAGCCATCCTTGGAACCGATCGAAGGTGAAAATCCCTTCGAAGATGCTCTAGAGTGATGGCTCTCAAAAGACCGTTACCAACTGCCGCACTTCCCAATCAGCTCTCTCCGGGAGATTGGAACCCGTTCGCAGTTCGCGTCGATCTTATACTCATATGACCATTCAATAGTCGGGCCAACCTTTGAAAAAAATTCAATATTCACAACTTATTGATTTAATATCGAAATCGCTAAGACCCCTGCGCATAGCTACCTTGGGATTGGCCGCAGTTGCGCCAGAAAGGGTCGGGACCATGACACTTTGTGTTTCAGTCGAGTGCTTGAGTCCGAGGACATGGCCGAATTCATGGAGGATCAAACTCTCCATATCCAGCTTGCCGACGATCGGCTGGCTGCCTGAGAAAAAATCGAAGTCTCGTCGATTGATCTTCACATGGGCTTCGGAAATTCGACTTCCCGACCAATAAATCGTGGTTCGGGCTTGCTCGGTTGAGGGCCCATCCCAATCCTTCTGGAAGAAGATGGTATTTTTACCGCTCGGCGCAGACTGAGGGCCAGACGAAGTCCAGCCGCCAATTTTTAAAACTTCTCGTCCCACGCTCTTATTCCAGGTCACGGCAGCCGCCTGAATGGAGGCAAAATACTGGCTTGGAACCGAGCTATCAATATAGAGTACAACCGGGGTTTCTGAGCCCCAAGATACCCTTTGCTGATCGCTGTTTTGGACAAAGTTACAGGAATCTTGTGGAGTCGGCTTCGATCCGCAAGCTTCGAGTAAGACCAAGAGCCCAACAATCGCAGTAAAAAATATGGCGTGACGAAGCTTCAAAACCTAGACCTCCGCACTCACTCCAGTACAAGTCTGGGGCCGCTCGTCACGTTTCGCAGACCATGCCATCTCATTGATATTATTTGGATTACTAAAAACCGAGGAAGTCGAGAACGATGCCCTTTGTTGGAGACTTTGTTCGCCCCCCCCGCTTTTCGGCTTCAAGATTTGATCTAAATACCTGATTTCATATGCTTTTATCGCCTGTTTAAAGATTTCACATGAAAACGCTGAATTCGGTCTCAATTTGAGACGATGATTGAGACGATGATTGAGACATTGGTCGCAGCTCATTCGATGTCCCAAAAATGTCACCGGTCGGGTATCTGGAGTCGTTTGGCGTCCGGATTTTGAAAAACATGATCCAGCGCGCTATCAAAATCAAGATCTCGAAGACCCTGGCGGCACAAGTCAATTGAAGCTGAGCGCCCTTCACGTCGATTGCCAACCGAAATTGGGGTGCTTTTGACACCAAACTGCTTGGTCCTAGACTTGCTAAACCTTAAGCCAGAGATCAATTGCGGATCTCGCCGGAGTCAAAAACTCTCGGAAGACCTACCGGCTCTATCCACGACCGTGGAGTCCAAGAGCCACAAACCCACCACCACCGCCCATCAGCAACGGACGGGGAGAAAAAACTCCCCCCGCTCCGCCCTGCCTTAGGACTTGCCATTAACTCAATTACCTCCGGCAAAGCCGGAGGGTTGAGATAGCGTGAACCGCTCAAAGCGGTTAAGCCGGACTACGCCGGCAGATCTGCATGCTTATCGGAA
>JAYTRM010000094.1:0-7477 GCA_043746165.1 Bdellovibrionales bacterium
GGCTTAAACCATAGATATCCTTATCGAGAGGCTCACCCGGGTTAACTTTGCTTTGCACGCCGTCGAGGCCAGCCATGAGCAGGGCAGCGAGGCAAAGATAGACGTTGGACGAGGGGTCGGGAGTGCGGAACTCGATGCGTTTGGCTTTCGGGCTTGTTCCAGTATTGGGAATTCGCATCGCGGCCGAGCGATTGCGATAACTGTAAGCCAAGCGAACCGGCGCTTCGAAGCCCGGGACTAGGCGCTTGTAGGAGTTCGTTGTCGGGTTCGTGATGGCGCACATCGCGGGAGCGTGCTTTAAAACTCCGCCGATGTAGTTGAGCGCAAGCTGCGAGAGACCAGCGTATTTGTCGCCGGCAAACAGCGGTTGCCCGTCTTTCCATAAAGACATGTGGACGTGCATGCCAGATCCGTTGTCACCAAAGATTGGCTTTGGCATGAAAGTCGCAGATTTGCCGTGGCGGCGGGCGACGTTTTTGACGACGTATTTGAACCACATTATTTTATCGCAGATCTCGAGGATCGAATCGAACTTGAAGTTGATTTCGCCTTGGCCGCTTGCGACCTCGTGATGCTGACGCTCAACTTGGATGCCGAGCTTTTCGAGTTCCATGCAAATTTCGGCGCGCAGATCGTGCATGGTATCGTGCGGCAGTGCCGGAAAGTAGCCTTCCTTCGCGCGCGGCTTGTAGCCCAGGTTGCGGCCTTCGTCACGTCCCGAGTTCCAGCTCGCCTCGTCGCTATCGAGTTGGTAAAAAGCGCCGTTGGAATTTTGTTCGAAGCGAACATCATCGAAAATGAAGAACTCAGCTTCGGGTCCGAAGAACGCGGTATCCGCGATTCCAGTCGATTTAAGATAGGCGGCTGCTTTTTTAACAATTTGTCGCGGATCACGATTGTAAGGTTCGCCCGTTTCGGGGACGTGCACGTCGCAAATCAACGACAAAGTCGGAATCTCCATGAATGGATCCATTTGCGCCGTGTTGGCATCAGGCTTAACCATCATGTCGGATTCATGAATGTCGCGCCAGCCGCGAATCGAACTGCCGTCGAACATGAAGCCAGTTTCGAATGAATCTTTGCTCAGCTGCGAAATTGGCATGCTGAAGTGTTGCCACATTCCCGGTAAATCCGAAAACTTAAGGTCAACCATTTGGGCGCCATGCTTTTTGGCGAATTCAAATACTGCTTCCGGTGTCATGAGAGTTTCTCCTTCTGACTTTACGTCATTATCGCTCCAACTGCGGTCTCTCTAGCGGCTGAAGCGTTTATACTCAGTTCGTTTTCCACCTCTAAAGTTAGAGCTCCTCAGCTCGGCTTTAGAACTACTTCGCTCGCACTCTCAGTGCTTGATCAAATGGCCTCTTCATCGACCTCGCCGGTGCGAATCCTGACCACGCGTTCAACGTCCGTGACGAAAATTTTGCCGTCGCCGATTTTTCCGGTGCGAGCGGAGCTGACGATCGCCTCCAGTGCCTGGTCGACGAGGGCATCATTGATCACAATTTCCAATTTGGTTTTCGGTAGAAAATCGACGACGTATTCGGCGCCCTTGTAAACTTCGGTTCGGCCTTTTTGCCGACCAAACCCACGAATTTCGGTCACCGACACACCTTCAACTCCGATTTCAGAGAGAGCTTCGACCACGTCGTCGAGCTTGAAGGGTTTGATGATCGCTTCGATTTTCTTCATTGTCCGCCGATGTTGCCGTGTTTTTTGAGCCTAAGTGGCCTGCCATCTTTGGACCTGAACGATAATGGCAAAGCGGATCAGAAGTCAAAGCTCGGTCATGAATTCTCAAAGAATTTCCGCAGCGCCAAGTTGTCGCCCCGGCTTCGCTTTGCTATGTAAGGTTTCATGGCGCCCGACGGAAAATCCCAAAGCGAAAAAAGAGTTAACGCTCCTTCAGGGGGTACCGCCCGCTCGTGGTTTGAGCCGAAACTGCACGTTGATCCGTTGTGCCGAGTCGTCCTCATTGAACCGCTGATTCCAGAAAATACCGGCAACATCAGCCGCACCTGCGTCGCGACCAACTCGGAACTTCATCTCGTAGGTCCCCTGGGATTCGACCTGACCGAGAGCCGAGTGCTGCGGGCCGGACTCGACTACTGGAAAGACCTGGCTTGGCAGCGCCACGTCGATACCCGGTCCTGGCAAGATAGCATCCCCGAGCCGTCACAAAATCGAGTTTTTTTTATCGAGACAGGCTCCAAGCAATGCATTTATGACGCTGAGCTTGAAATCGGCGATTGGATTGTTTTCGGTAAAGAGACTTCCGGAATCGATAAAACCACGATCAACGACTATGACGCACGTGCTTGGTCGATTCCCATGCCTGGGAAAACGCGCAGTCTGAATCTTTCGAACGCCGTGGCGATTGTCGTTTTTGAACTGCTTCGGCAAGTTCGGAAATCTTCAGGACGGGCCGGATTCTGATCCGGGAGGAGAATCGTCGATCCGGCGCCATTCTCTTGTTCCTTCTCGCGGCTTGGTTCGGTATGTTTGGGGGATGATACAAAAAGCCTTAGGAAAGATTTTTGGTACGGCCCACGAGCGCGAAATGAAGCGCCTGCAACCGACGATTGACAAGATCAACGGCTTTGAGCCGCAGATGAAAGCGCTGACCGATGCGCAACTTCAGGCAAAGACCCCTGAATTCAAAGCGCGTTTGGAAAAAGGCGAGACTCTCGATGACATCTTAGCCGAAGCTTTTGCGGTTTGCCGCGAGGGCTCAATCCGCGTTCTGGGAATGCGTCACTACGATGTTCAGCTGATTGGCGGAATGGTCTTGCACCGCGGATCCATCGCCGAAATGCGCACGGGCGAAGGTAAAACTCTGGTCGCGACATTGCCAGTTTACTTAAATGCCCTGTCTGGTAAAGGCGTCCACGTCGTAACTGTCAACGACTACCTGGTGAAGCGCGATGCTGAATGGATGGGACGACTTTACGGCTTCCTCGGTCTCACGACGTCTGTCGTTGTGCCAAACCAATCGGATTCCGATAAAAAAGCGGCTTATCGCGCCGACATCACTTACTGCACCAATAACGAGCTCGGCTTTGATTATCTCCGCGACAATATGAAGTTTGATCTCGCCGATTATGCTCAGCGCGAGCTAAACTTTGCCATCGTCGATGAGTGCGACTCGATTTTGATCGACGAAGCGCGAACTCCGTTAATCATTTCTGGCCCCGCCGAGGAATCGACCGATAAGTATTCGATTATCAATGCGATTATACCGCATCTGAAACTCGAAGTCGATTTCACAATGGAAGAGAAGACTCGCACGGTTTCGTTGACCGAAGACGGCAACCACCATTGCGAGCAGCTGCTCAAGATCGATAACTTATATGACCCTCAACACATCGAAATCCTACATCATATCTACCAAGGTTTGAAAGCACATCATCTTTACCAGAAAGATGTCGATTACATGGTGAAAGACGATGAAATCATCATCGTCGATGAGTTCACGGGCCGCTTGATGGATGGCCGCCGGTGGAGCGATGGCTTGCACCAAGCTGTCGAGGCCAAAGAAGGCGTTCGCGTTAAAAACGAAAACCAAACTTTGGCGACGATCACGTTCCAGAACTACTTCCGCATGTACAAAAAGATGGCGGGAATGACCGGAACTGCAGAAACCGAAGCGGTCGAGTTCAACAAGATCTATCGCCTCGGCGTTACGGTCATTCCGACCAATCGTCCTATTTGCCGTATGGACGAACAAGATTTGGTTTACAAGAACACCAACGCGAAATACAACGCGATCGTCGAAGACATCAAAGATCGAGTTGCAAAAGGCCAACCGATTCTAGTCGGTACCGTAAGTATCGAAAGATCAGAAATGATCTCGCGCCATTTGCAGAAATTTGGTATTCCCCACAAAGTCCTCAATGCCAAACACCACGAAAAAGAAGCCGACATCGTCTCCCAAGCTGGTCGCAAAGCAGCGGTCACGATCGCCACCAACATGGCCGGCCGCGGAACCGACATCGTTCTCGGCGGAAACGCCGAGTCGATGGCGAAGCATCTCGCTCCAGATGGCGAGTCCGAAGAGTTCAAAGCGGCAGTCATGAAATTTAAGCCTCAGTGCGAAGCCGAGAAACAAGAGGTGGTCGCAGCTGGTGGACTCTACATCATCGGTACGGAACGCCACGAATCTCGGCGGATCGATAACCAGCTGCGCGGTCGCTCGGGCCGTCAGGGTGATCCCGGAGAATCGCGCTTTTACCTTTCACTTGATGACGATCTGATGCGCAAATTCAACGGTGAAAAAATTCAGAAGATCATGACAACGATGAAGGTTCCTGAAAATGAACCGATCGTGGCGGGAATGGTCACGCGCTCCATCGAGAGCGCCCAGCGCCGAGTCGAAGGTCATAACTTTGACATGCGAAAACACCTGCTCGAATACGACGACGTGATGAACAAGCAGCGGCAAGTGATCTATGGCCTGCGCCGCGACGTTCTCAATGGCGAAAATGTCGACGAGATCATTCGCGACATGCTCGGCGACGTGACCTCATCGCTTCTCGACGCATTTACCCATCCGGATCGCCGCCAGGAATGGAACCTCGAAGGTCTCGTCATCGCGGTGAACCAGCAGTTCGGTGCTCAGCTGGAGCCTTCGAAACTCCAAAAGGTGGGGATCTCCGCTGACGAAATCACCACTTTGGTGAAAGAAGCGGTAACGGCGCAATTTGACCGGCAAAAAACGCATCTCGGAACGTTCTACCCACAAGTTCAGAAAATGCTTCTGCTGCAGGCGATCGACCAACGCTGGAAAGAGCATCTGCAGCGCATCGACCAGCTTCGCGAATGGATTAACCTGCGTGCCTACGCGCAAAAAGATCCGTTGGTCGAGTACAAACAAGAAGCATTTAAAATGTTCGAAGAGATGAACACCTTTGTTAAGACCGATACTCTTGAGAAGTTGTTTAAGATCCAGTTGGTGGTTCAACAGCAGCCGAGCGAAGATGGCTTTGAAGCCGCGCCTGGCAACGGCAGTGCTCCAAATGGCGCGCCCGGCGTCTCACCTGGGGTCGCACCCGGTCATGTACCGGGCGTCGGTCGAGGCGCTCCGCAACAGTCATCTCGACCGGCTCCTCGGCCGCAACCCGAGCCAGATGACGAGCTAAATTCCGATGCCGACGAGCGCATGAAAGCCGAGGCCGAAGAGCAACTCGAAGCCTTAAAGCCCAAGCGCCAGCGCATGATTCTGTCGGGTGGAGACCCAGATCCAGATCCTCGTGGCGGCGTCCCCCGCTCTGTTCGACGTAAGACTGAGAAAGATAAGAAGAAGAAACTCTTCTAATGGCGACGTGTCCGAAATGTTCGGCGAGCCTTAAAGACGACTATGGAATGGTGACGTGCCCTTCGTGCGGCACGCTTCTGCTTATCGATATCGACGGCAACGCATTCTTTGGAAGTGAAAATCCGCCGCCAGCTCCCGAGCCCGTTTTGGCCCATGATCCCGCGTCTGCTGACTCCCCCGCAGAAACGCATGACTTTCAAATTGAAGAGCCAGCAGAGCCCGCGACTGATTTGCCGCTCGACTGGTCGGCAAGCGAAGGTCCCGAGGCTGCCGAGCCACCCGCAGATTTTTCTGATCTCAAAGTCGAAGAAGAAGCTCGCGTGACTCAGGATCTTGCGTCGGCCGCGCCTCCGGAGCCCGAACAGGAGTTTAACCTCGATAACTTCGGCTATGGAACACCCGATGCGGCTCAAGATGAGCCAGCGGCTCAGATCGGCACACCTGGCGATCCACTTGGGATTGAGGGTTACGCAAATTCAGAAGTTTCTCTCGGAAAAGACGGTTTGCTGCTCTTTTCAGTCATCATTTCGGGTATCGACTCTAAAGAAATTCGCGAGTCTTTACGAGAAGCTATGGAGGACGAACGATTTGCCTGGGACCCCAACGCCATCATGGCGAAGATTCACAAAGGGGTTTTGGTGATCGAAAAGATGACGCCGGTCAAAGCGACGATTCTGGTCAACCGATTCAAGCGCTATCCGGTTCAGATTCGCTGGGAGCAGTATGCGATCACGCAAATGGATGGAGATAGTCAGACCTAGTTTACAGATCTTGGCGTTTGCCTTTGGCGTTTGTTTTGTCGCGAGCTCTGCCTCAGCCCGAACTTGGTACGAAATCACCAGCCATCTCGGTCAACTTGGGAAACAAGTTGAAACTTACGAAAATGAAATCCGCGCCTTAATTCAAAAGAAAAAACACACCAACGACGAAAAAGAGATCGCGGCGATCATCGTGCAACTCGGCGAGCAGCAGAAGCTGCTCGAAAAAGTAAGCAAAACCTACGAGCAAGAACGTCAAGAGAGTCGCTTCGAATACCCTGAGCGTAACGATCAACTTGATCGCACTTACGTTCGCCATGAGCTGAAAACCTTGGATGACTTTGAGCATGAAAAGTCACTCGACAGTCAGCTCGACGAGATCCGCGAGCATGTATTGGCGATTTTTCCTCTGCCCGCAAAACCTCAAGCTGTTAATCAAGACCTACATGGCTACCGCAAGCCCGCGTCGATCGAGGATGATGACGCACCTGAAGAGATTCATTTGATAAAGTGATTTGAGTTACCGAACTGGGGTAAACACCGGTGCCAAGGTATTTCGCTGAGCTTTCGGATCCGGCTCAATACCATAGTAAGATTCCCTGAACTTCTGATCCAGCGCATCTTCAGCGTTCGGTGACTCGTCTCTGGCGTGAACCCGCTCGATTCCCAATTGATGATCGCGGCGCTGATTCTCGGCACGATCGGCGTCGTCTTGTTTCTGAATTTCAGCTTCGTTGATTTTATCCTGCTCGGCCGCTGTTACAGTCGGGGGTATGGGTGCACCGAAGTACACACTCTTGCCATTTTCGAAATGAACTTCTCGAATCACAACAGTGTCACTGCGATCCCGATATTCATAAATCCAGCGATCTTTGCCGCTCCAGCGTCGATTGATATTTGGACTGCCGATGGCCTCAACGACGGCAGATTTTTCCATGCCGAGATGGATGGACTCAAATCTTTTCGAGCCGTTGGTCTGACAGGCGGTCAAACCGGCGAAGCCGACGATGACAAGCAATCGCAAAAAGCGTGCAGGAATTTTCATTGCAACATGATCCTCAAGAATTTCCGGGGATTCACGTCTCAATTATACCCGTCTCGACTCTTCCTGGCGAGATGCTAGGTGTAAACGCCTCAAAACGAGACAGTTTCAGTTCAAACTATGGCAAGTCCCCTGTGGCGTTGTGCGAAAACTCAAGTTCACGGCACCAGGAGCCAGCGAACCGGCATCAAAGCTGAGGTTTACGGAGAGCGATTGGCCCGAAAGCTTGGTTTCGAGTTTCAATTCGCGCACCGAGAGACGCAAAATTTTCCGAGCCTCGCTTGATTCGTCGTAGGCGACCTCAAGATCTCCGCCCTTAGTTTTACAAGACATTAAATCATGGCGTCCCAAGGTGGTTTCCTT
>JAYTRM010000095.1:0-4029 GCA_043746165.1 Bdellovibrionales bacterium
TGAGAGGTTAATGGAATCGTCGAAGTGACCGATAGGTAGACGTATGAAAACTCCAGTTTTTGTCGCGTTTTGCCTTGTCCTCTGCGCAGCGATTATGTCGATGCATGTGTTTTTCAAAGACAGTTTCACGCCCGAAGACTTACTCAAGACGCGCATCTCAAAACTTGAGCGCCAGCGCGACGATGCCGAATTAAAGTCTCAGCTTGTCGCCTCAGAATTAGCTGAATATCAGCAATCGGTCGCAACATTAATTCCGAGTGCGATGAGATCCCAATCTGAGCAGGCGGCATTTCCTTTGCGCCAGCTGGCGAGCGTTGCTGCGCAAGGCTTTAGCGTTTTACAGATTGAGCGGGCGTCGGGCGTTTTTGAAAATGCGAAGGCGGCCTTTCGTGACAAGGACTTTAATCGATCGAGCCAAATGCTTAACCAACTCGTAGAAAATTACCCCGCTTCGGAACACCTGCCGGAAGCAGAGTTTCTGCTCGCGGAAGGGCGCTTTCAGCTCGGCGACTATGCCGCGTCGGTTCGTACGATTGAAACGATGGTGCGCGTTTTTCCAGAAAACGAATTAACAGGCTACGCCCTGATGAGATTGGGAAAAATTTTTGAGAAACAAAACCGTATTGAGGATGCCGGCGACATTTACAGGGCCGTACTTGCAAATTTTAAGCAACCCGCTCTTTTGCAGCAAGCGGACGCAAGTCTAAAAGCGGTGGAGTTGTGATTCCCCAGCTCTCGGTCTCTCTCTGTGTGCGCATCTTTTTGTTTCTGCTTATGTTCGCAGTCGACGTTCGCCTTCGAGCTGCAGAAAACCCAGCAGAAAATAATCTGAAGAACTCCCTCGAGACCGCGCCAAGCAACAGTCGTGTATTCGCTCAAGAACTCACCTCTGAATCGGGCGTTGCGCACCCTGATTCGCCTTCAGCTAAACCGCGTCGGCGGGTCGACCTTGTCGCGATTCAACAGCAACCTGAAAAATGTTGGCAGTCAAAAACGGCCTGCGCGGCCCGCACCGTAGCGCGCCAAGCAGCGCGTGGAGAGTGGAATGGTGGCGTAATCTCGCTCGATGAGTCGACAACTCTCGTTCGCATTCGCGAGAGCGAATTGCGGCTCATCACGGGGACAGTTTGGCTAAAAGGAATAGAAAACACGACTGTGCGCACCGAGTTCGGCAGCGTCGAGATTCGCCAAGGTTCTGAGACAATTATTATAAAAAATCAAGACCGTGTCATGGTATCCATAATTCAGGGTGGCGCCGAAATTCATCCGATAGGCAGCGAAGATCAGCTTGAAGTGGCGGCGGGATTTGAAAACTGGATCGGCCGTGTTGACAGCACGGGCCGCGCCCAAAGCGGGATTCCGACGGCGGTGATTTTTTCTCCCTTTCTGCAAACGTGGGGAAGACTCTACGTCGGAAATAATCCCGAGTTTGAAAAAGAAGCGGTTGAGTTTTACTCGGTTTGGCAAAAAGCGAGCCGAGAGGCGGCAAGCCTTCATCGCGATTTGTTTCTGCGCAAATGCGCTTCGATCGATGCTGAGCAAGAGCGGCGTCGGGTGAGCCAGATTAAGGTCCGGGCGCGGAGCCGCGAACTGATCGAGAGGTTTCGGCGGCATGTCTTCGATGAGTAGCGCGTCGCCGAAGGCCGTGCAGTTGGTCACTGCGAATTCGTTTCTTGATATAATGACAAGACGTTAGGCTGGAATTAGCAGCTTCTGGCTGCAATCGGCTGCTCTGAGAATTTGAAGCTGTGTTAACCTATAGTTAGCACGTTTTTCTCATGGAGGAGAAAGATCATGGCTTCGATCGATTCTTCATCATCGTCATCCGCTAACGATCGCAGTTCGTCGACTGACGAAACGCGGCGGGTGCGTGAGTCGTATCAGCAAAAAGAAGCCGAAACCGCAAAGAAGCAGGGTCAGCAGATCCGTCGTCTGACTGAAGCCCACCAGGCAGAAGTCGAAGCGCTCAAGGATCAACACACCCGAGAAGTTGAAGACATGAAAGGTAAGACGCGCGATTTGGTGAGCCGGCGCGATATGCAGTATCAGAAAGAAATCGACGACATTCGCGACATGCATCAAAAACAAGTGCAAAGACTTGCTTCAGATTCACAAGATAGACTTGCGCGAACCGAAACGGGCCTCAAAGACGAGTTACAGCAGACCGAGCGCACGACTGACACGCAGAAAAAACTGATGCAGACTAATTATGAAGACCAACTCAAGGGGCGCGACATGGCGCTCGACGAATTCAGTTCACGGGCCCGCGATGGCCAGCAGCGTGCCACTCAGCATCAGGCTGAGGTGATGAACAAGGTCAATGATGAAAAGTACCGTGTGCTCTCTAAAGATCGCGACGAACGCGTGGCTGATTTGCAGCGCTCTCTCGACGTTAATCGACGCGCTAAAGACAGTGAGATCAAACGTCTTCAGCACCAGCAGCAGCTCGATATTGATCGACTGGGTAGCAAGGACAAGATCACGCTTTCCGAGGAGCGCGAAAACAGTGGGCTTATGCTCGAACAGCAGCGTGAGGCGCTCAACCACGGTATGAAAGAAACACGAGAAAAATTTGGTGTTGAGGGTGAACGTCAGCGAGCTGAGATGGAAAAAGCTCGCGACGAGCTTTATGATAAGGTCTCTCAGAGAGTCGATAACGAAGTGAACGTTCTCCAGGCCAAAGGGACTCGGCTTGAGGGTGACCAGTCTCGCCAGCGGATTAAAACTGAGCGGGAGACAGCTCGTCAGCTCAGTGATCTGCGCGACAACATGCAGGCCAATATCGAACACCTAGAACAAGCGAGAACTGATACGGTGGAGATGGCCAGCCGGCGAACGCACCACGACATCGATACAGTTAATAAGTCGAACGCACAACTCATGCACGGTCAAAATCAATTCTATCAAGACAAAATCGCGATGGACACACTCCGAGGCGATGAGCGTTTTGACAACGCACGGCTCGAAGATCAAAAAACCTTGGCGCAGACAAAGACGTCGAGTGACAACCGCTACGAAAAACTTCGCGGTTCGAACGATATCGAGCAGGCGAAAATGCGCAATTACTTCGAGCGCGCTGCTGCGCAAATGAAAGAAAACTTTGATAACACCCTGCGCGACATGCGCGACCGAAACAAGCGCGATCAAGACGGGCTCTTCTCGCAATTTGCCAAGCAGGCCCAAGACAATGACACCAAGTTTCAGACCAAGTTAACTGACCTTAATAATAAGTACGAACGCCAGATTGCGGAACTCAATGAAGGTCGTATTAAAGACATTAAAGATGAAAAAGAAGTCGGAACAAGGCAAAAAACCGAAGTCGCAAAGAAAGCAGATCTCGACATTCGTGCCCAAGCGGCCCAGTATGAGTATCGAATCGGGAAGATCGAAGAGCAACATCGCAAAGAGATTGACTCGATCAACCGAAGACACGAAGAGACTCTTGCCAACTTAACGAAGAGTCGACAGGGCTAATATTGATCTTGCAGCGCCTCTGGCGGCCCAGCTCGTTCATCAGTTCTTGTTTGGAACTCTTGCACCAGTACTCGCGGCACTCAGCTCGTGGAGCGCTTTTCGACGATTGAACGGAGATGTCAAATGCTCGCCGACCGCAGAACAAAGATTGTCGCAACGATTGGTCCGGCATCCTCGAGCCCCGAAAATTTAAGGCGCGCGATTCACGCCGGTATGAATGTCGCTCGGCTCAACTTCAGTCACGGAAACCATGATGATCATTTAGCCGTGATTCAGAATTTACGGCGGCTGTCGACGGAGCTCGGATCTCCGCTCACGATCCTGCAAGATCTGCAGGGACCAAAAATTCGCGTCGGTAGGTTTGAAACAGGCTCCATCGAACTCATCGAAGGCGAAAAGGTTATGCTGACGACGGATAGAGTGCCGGGCCGACCTGGCCTAATTCCGACTGACTATATGGGACTTCCGGCCGCTTCGCGCGTCGGTGGTCGCATTATGCTCGACGATGGGTTAATGGAACTCCGTATCGATGCGGTGCGAACCACCGAGGTCGAC
>JAYTRM010000096.1:0-14466 GCA_043746165.1 Bdellovibrionales bacterium
CATCGCAGAATCTCTGCAACGATGTGCCTGGGACCGGAATTACTTGTTCAGCTTCTTTTCAAAGCGGTCCGCTGCCATGCAATAACGAATTCGCCCTGACATCCCTGGTGCTGACAAGTCATGTCGAAGCATCGTGCACATCCCATCGCCCAATTCCGTGGGCAACTGGTAGCGCAACCAAAATCACGTCAAAAGTCTACGAAAAAGATTTTCGACCGTTCCCGCAAAACCCTTGCTGGTAGCGAAAACTGTTTTTCGGCGGGAATTGCTGTTTAGGTTTCATCGTCTTGAGCAACGCGTCGGTAAGTTTATGAGATACGGCCTTTGGCATGTCGTAAGCGGATCCGATCACGTTTTTCGTGACGAACGTCGTCGACCTGACGAAGCAAATGCCGGCGCGCGCGGTTGAGGGCGTGAAAGATATTGGCGTCGTAAACGCGAACGACAACTTCTCGGCCGAAGAGGCGCGAATGGAGGCGGGCTCCGAAGAGGTGGCGTGAAACTCTTTTGAGGTGAACCTTGAGGCTTGCGCCCTCAGGAAGGACCGTCTCAATCTCTTCGATCCTTTCCGCTATGTGACGGCGAAGATCGGGACTATCGACGATTTCAGGGTTCAGCATGAGTTGAGCCATAGGGACCTCCAGGAGTAGTGAAATTGGAATCGACCTTTGACGAACTACTGACGAACTACCGATCTGTATGAGCAAAACCTAAATTATGTTTTTACGAACTCCTTACCGTTGAGGGTTTCACTTTGATTTCATGGCCTTGATGGAGAGTGGGATCCAAATCGATCGCGTGCTTGAGATCAAACCGGTGGGTACTTTGTGAATTTTGGAGAGCACCAGTGCCAGAGACCCCACCAGGGTCACGGCCGAGACCGACGGCAATCAGATCTTTTGCCCCTCCCTCGGGTTCAAACATCCAGGCCGGGCTGTAGTCAGAGGCCGCTAGGTAAATGAAGGTGAAGGCGAGCATCAAGCGTGGAATATCAGCGAGGGTGAGAGGGCGGAGAAGTGACGTCGACTTGTCGGTCGGCCGAGAGTCTCGTTTAGCCTTAGTCATCACTTGGTCACTCTCCTCCCGTGTAAACACTGAGGGTTGATTTAAAAAATCTACCACGGTTTGCATTTTCATAGAACTGGATTCGTGCTGCATTTGGAAAAAACTAACATACCGACATCAGTCGAGTCGGTTATAGCAACCATAAGCTAAAAGCTGCCTTAAATCATCTGCCGGGCAAGCGATCAGTTGGGCTGCCGTCTTCGCCCCTTAGCCTCAGGAATCCCTGTCAGAGGGTCTTCTGGCCAGGAGTGTTTGGGATACCGGGACTTAAGTTCCTTGCGAACTTCGCCGTAGCCAGTCTGCCAAAAGCTTTTGAGATCGGAAGTCACCTGAACGGGACGGTAGTTGGGTCCAAGCAGGTGAAAGACGATGGCCACGGCCCCGCGTGCAAGGCGTGGTGACTCGCGCAAGCCGAAAATTTCTTGGATGCGAACTTCGAGGTAAGGGGCGCGACCTTGTGGATAGTGAATCCGGATGCGGCTTCCGCTCGGAACCGTCAAGGCTTCGGGCGCTTCGCTACTCAGCAACCGACGTGTCCAATCGGGGAGGTGGCGAAGATAAATTTCGTCGAGAGCTTGGGCTGCGACTTCGCTCAGCTTAAGTTTGCCGAAAACGAGTTCGTCGAGCACCGGGGGCAAGACCTCGTCATCTGAAATTTCACCCCAGGCTTCTCCAGGAAAATTTTCTTTTAGGAACTTAAGTCTTGAGAATATTTTCGAAAGATCTTCGTTTCTTTCGCTCAAAATCGTCCAGCGCGCGCGGACCACTTGAATCATCAACCCGTGAGCTTCTTCGGAATTTGGTTTATCCCGGTGAGCTTCGCCGAGCGGAAGATCGCGAAAGAGCTTGCGGGTTTGTTTCTGAACACTTTCGCTGCCTTCATCAAAAACCAGCTCGGACTTTTGCCCGAGTGCTTTTGGAAAAAGAACTTCGATCCAGTCGCGTTCAATTTTGCTTGCGAGCGAAATGAGGGCATCATTCGAAGCTGAGGCAGAAACAAAAGAGCGGGGCTGCTCCATCGTGGCGAGGGCTAGGAAAAATTCAGCACTCTCAACAACCGATTGGCGAGCGAGAGTCACGCCGCGGCCGCCAACCATTCGCGCTGCTGGTTCACGAGGCCTTCTTCTGCGACAAATTCGGTCAGGAAATGCCGCAAGCAAAAGCCTGAGGGCGAGATCGTCGTCGGAAAGTTCAGACCATGAAGGTAACGCTTTGCCGACGTGAGCTCGATCCACGCGGCGCCCTGCCGATTCGATGGCATCAGCGACGCGGCGAATGTTGGCGCCCGCGCTACCTGAAGCGCCACCAGAAACGCCGCCAGAAACGCTACCGAAATCGCCGCCGTCTCGACCCGACTCGAGTATGTGGAGGCGCAAAAGCAGATCTGACTCGAGCGCGGCGGTACGTTTGAGATCGAAAGCACTAGTTACAATGTCGCGCTCTGAGAGAAGTGCTGCGAGCCTTGCGCCGAGCCTGAGTCGATCGTATTTTAATGCTTCGATGACGAGACGAGCAGGTCTTGCCGGCAGAGGAAATTTCATTGCTTCGCGCCCGATCTCGGTCAGGCGGCCCGTTTGAGGCTCGCGAAAGCCGAGATCTTCGAGCACGAGGAGCGCGTCTTTGAGTGAGCGACCAAGTGGGCGTTCAAACCAAGAAAAGCCCATCGGATCGTTGATCCCATGCGCCAGCAAGTTCATCATCGCATCGGTGAGATCAATTCTCTGAATTTCAGGAAGTTCAAACGGAGGCATCGCCGCCTCGTCGATTTGACTCCAGAGTCGGTAACAAATGCCAGGGCCCTGGCGGCCTGATCGACCAGCACGTTGCGTAGCCGATGCTAGACTTATGCGTGAAAGTACGACGCGTTCAAAACCACATTCATCAGTGCGGACCACGCGCGCAAGGCCTGAGTCAACGACTGTATGAACGCCGTCGATCGTGACGCTGGTCTCAGCGATGTTGGTTGCCAGAATCACTTTGCTAGCCCCGCTCGAATTGCGCAGGACGCGCGCTTGGTCATCGAGAGAAAGGCGACCATGCAGCTCGTGGATTTCAAATATCTTTCGGCCTGGCCTGCGCAGCAAGTTTTCGCGGACGCCACGAATCTCGCGCGTTCCTGGCAAAAAAGCCAACAGACTTCCGCGCCTCTGCTCTGGAGAATCTGATAAATCTAAGGCGTGCAAAATCGTCTCGGTCATCGATTCGATAAAACCAGGGCCCGCATCTAAAGATAGGGGTTTTCTCCCGTGCACGATCTCGACCGGAAAAGTTCGCCCAGGGACTCTTACGATCGGACAGCCACCCAAGTACAGGCTTAAAGGATCGGCGTCCAGCGTGGCCGACATAACGATGAGGCGCAGATCGGGACGCTCCAGGCTTTGCAACTCAAAGAGCAGAGCTAGGGCCAAATCGGTGTGCTGGCTGCGTTCGTGAAACTCGTCAAGAATCACGCAGCCGACATCCTTTAATGTCGGGTCGCTTTGCAGGCGCCTCGTAAGTAAACCCTCGGTCAGGATAATGAGTTTGGTTTCACCGCTTGTTTGGTTTTCAAAACGCACCTGGTAGCCGACTTCGCGTCCGATTGTCCATAAGTTTTCTTCTGCGATCCGTGAGCAGGCGGCTCGCGCAGCCAACCGTCGCGGCTCAAGCATCAAGATTTTTTTGCCGGCTGGGATGAGGCCAGACTTCATGAGCAGTGGGGGAAGGCGGGTGGTTTTGCCGGCTCCGGGTTCTGCGACTAAAACTAAATTGAGCGAGGACTCCAGCGCGGAGCGAATTTTCGGCCAATGCTGATCCAGCGGGAGTAAATCGCTCAACGGTGATCGCACCATTCTTTGGGCGCCACGATTTTACGAACGTCTTGAGCGGAGAGGGTCAAAAAATCACCGTCGACCGTCAAGCGAAAACGGGACGCCCGCGGCGACTTGGAAAAAAAACCGTGCACGCGCCCCATGCCTTCGGAATCCGAGCTGGTCATGCCGTTTTTTGTGTCGAAGTTCCATTTGATCTGGTCGCTCACAACCGGTGTCACTTTATAGTCCACATCTGAAACGGTACCGTTTGAGTCGCGACATTGAAGTTGAAAATCAATCACGGCAAAAACCAGTTGTCGGCAGCGGTGACTGTTTGAAAATCCGTAGCCGACGTCGCACGACTGAAAGATCTTTTCTCGATAGCCGGTTTGCCGTTCGCTGAAGCCCAAGTTGCGCTCAAGGCCGACGAGGTCGACGGATTGCTGCTCCTGAAGATCGAGCTGGGCATCGGACAGCGGCTGGGCCACGACCGACGGCGAAGGCTCTTGAAGGGGCGGAGGTGGTGTCGGTGCCGGCCCACGATTTAAAGCGGGTTCGCTCGCGCAGGCAGCGAAAAGTAGAAGGGACATGAGAAAGGGAATAAAAACAAGATTCACATTTGGCATAGATCTCAATTGGTTAAAATTTAAAACTCAAAACCGACCACCAGGCCATTTTTAAGCCATCTCTCAAACCAAGAACTGAAGCTTTTTTCTGAATGCTCGGCGGTTACCGCTGCCGCCGCTACTGCTTCAGATAAACAAAATCCTCTCATAAGCTTAGCGATCAGCCGTGCCTCTTCGAGATCGGCCGTTTCGATTTCAATTGCCCCCGTTTGGTTGCGAAAAATCAGGAACGCTTTTTTTTTGCCGTGATTGTCTTTAAGATTTTCGCTTGTAGCTCGGTCTTTGTCAGCGCCGCGGGCTCCGTCACTCTTCCAGATTTTCTCAATTTCGTAACTGGAAAAAACGAGGCGTAGGCTTCCTGCAAAGATAAACTTCACTTTTTCAAGATCTTTGCCGGCGAGATTCGCCAGATTAGTCGACTGATCGCTCGCATGATCAAACTTAGCAAAAAAGCTCTCGACGATCTTCCATTCAAAAGACACAAGATCAGCGAGCCAGCCTGCACCCTCAAAGTCAACGTGCTCGGCTACAAATTCTGGAAAATATCGGCCGGCTTCGTGGATATTGGTAAATGAGGATGGATGAGTTTTAAGATACTCGGCCACGATTACGCGAAAGGTGTCGGCGCCGACTTCGCGATAGGTACTAGCGAAGTCTTCTGTGAGCACGTCGAGGATTCGTGAAAAATACCCCTCTGCATAGACATTGAGCCCGTCGCCGCCGATCCACTTCTCGAGACCGATTTGCGGGGCTTGGTAGCGTGCTCCCAATTGAGATGGCTGGGGATCTTTGAGGGCCACGTCCGTGCCGCGCGGGTCAGTGATGACCCAGCGAAGCCAATTTTGCAATTCAAGTAAGCTCGGCTTCGAATTCAGCATTGCCAGCCTCCATGAACTTAAGTGCACACGCGGCCTCAGCGCGCAAGATATCGAATTCCGGAATCTGCTCGTCCCATTCAATCAGCGTAGGTAGCCGCCCCAACCTGCTGATTGCTTCGCGAAAAAGCTGCCAAACCGCAGTGCAGACTGGCCCGTCGTGGGTGTCGATCAGGAGCGGCGGCCCGAGCTCTCGTTTTAGTCGTGAATGTCCCGCTAAATGAATTTGCGCAACGCACTCGCGGGGAATCTCACTCAAAAATTGCCGTGGGTCAAAACCGTGGTTTGTCGAACTGACGTAGACGTTGTTAATATCGAGGAGCAGTCGACAATCCGTTTTGCGCGTGAGTGCCGCGAGAAAAGCGGATTCGGTCATTTCTGAATGGCTAAAACTGAGGTAACTTGAGACATTTTCGATGACCAGCTGTCGCTTCAGGATGTTTTGCACGCGATCGATCCGCTCGGCCACCCAATTCAGGGCTTCGTAGGTCAGAGGTAGAGGTAACAGGTCGTGCAGATTTTCACCATTTACGCCGGTCCAGCAGAGATGATCGGATACCCAGGCTGGTTCAATTCTTTCGATCAAAAGCTTGAGTTTTTGTAAATATGGAATATTTAATTCGTCGGTCGAGCCGATCGACATTGAAACACCATGAAGGACAATTGGAAAATTGCGCCGAATTGACTCGAGAATGGCGAGGGGGCGCCCACCGTTCAGCTCGGCAGAGCTGCTGAGCCCCATGTAATTTTCGGAAATAGCTTCAAACCAAGTGATTGGGCGAATCCGGTCACGATTCGCTTCAAGACCAGAATCTAGACCAGAATCTAGACCAGAACCAAGAACAGCGGCGTAGTGAGGTGCGCGCAACCCGACGCCTACGCCATCGATAAATTGGCCTCTGGCCGTAGTCTCACTTTTAAATTTTCGCGCCGAGACCATGGTTTCCTCTGCTCAGCCCGTCTTAACGAATTTTATTTTTTTGTCTTTTCTGGCCAGGGCGTCGCAATCAGCCTTGCTCGTCTCGATCCAGCCTTTGCCCTTGCAGGTATTTTGGCCAGCACAATCATTTGCACCCTGGACCGAACAGGCACTTTTACCTTTGCAAGAGTTGGCGCCAATGCAATTGCCTTTGACCGCTGCTGGGGTCGGCGGTACCGCCGTGCCACTCGCGCCGGTTGCGCCATCAGCGGCATGAGCCGCGAGTGCCGCTGCGCTCAAGAGGCCGGCGACGGCGGCGCTCACGAGGCGGTGCTTGTTTTGAGATTTCATTTTTCTCCTCCGATGCGAAATTAGTGAACAATTCAAAGTTCCCTTATATCGTACAGGGATCAATCGGTTTTTAAAATGAAATGATCGCCTCCGGCGACGCGTCGGTCGCTCTGAACGATGTTGAAAGAAATATCTAAGAGGGTAAGAAGTTCTAATATCTTCCCGCTGAAACGAGCTCTCCTCGACCTGTAATGAACGGCAGAGCTGACTCGCCGTCTCGAGATAAGATTACGGTGTATTTTCTATTGGCACCAACCTTGCTGAGTGCTCCTCCGAGTGCCTGAAATCGGCAGGGAGAGGGAAAAAATAACATGGTGGCGGCTGAGGGTCGGGATCGCCTTATAAAGCGAGTGAGGGCGTGGTTTGTTCTTGGGTCGTTTCTTGTCTCCGGCTTGACGGTCGTCGTCGCATGTTCGGGAGACAAGCCCCCTGCGCAGAACAATGATGAATTGGTTCGCGCCAATGAGTTGATTACCGATGGACAATACAGTGAAGCAATTTTTATTCTCGATGCTCGCGTTAAGTCATCGCCGGGTGACGAAAAGGCGCGCGTTCTGCTCGCTTCAGGATATGCGGCACGGGCTGGCCTCATGCTCACGCGTTATCTCAGTTTCGCAGACCAGGTTGTGAAATGGGGTCAGGTTGACGATTTACTTCCAACCGCAGGCGAATCAGGCGGAGCCGCTCTTCAGGCACTTTCTGAAGTGGCTGGCGCGGCGGTGAAAATTGAGCTTGTTATTAAGGCCTTCAGCGCGCTACCGACTCCGACGGGTGACGATCAGATCGCGGATCTCAAGCTTGCCGTTAAAACCTTGGGGGACGGTGGCGTGCTTCATGCCGGCCCCGCAATTTACCGCGCTTTACTGAAGACCGTGGTTCTTAAAATCGATCTTGCGGGACGATTCAAGCTCAATACGTCCGTTGCTTGCGAAATCGCCAGCGGTGAACTCGGTCAATGGTTCACTTCGATTGACAGTGAAATTCAATCGATTCTTCTCGATGTCGCAAATGGACTGGGCGACGCAAGTTCTGCAGAAAAGGTGAGAGCGAAGGCTACGGACATTAAAACTACCGTCGATCAAGTCGCGGTGATTCTCTCGGCGCCCGATCTGATCACGCAAACATTGCACATGCCGCCGCCTTTGGTTGATGCGTTTGGAGCTTGTAAGTGAAACGGCCTATTAACCAAACAACGCCAACGACCTTAACGACGCGAGCAAAGCCTGGATTTTTGCCAGGCATTATAGTCATCATAGTGCTCCTGGTGAGCTCATCGCAGCTTGTTTGGGCGCAGAGCGCGGTTTCGGGGGTGCCGAACCTGCGCTTGCGATACCCGAGCCTTGGGCTGAGCCAGTACATTCTGGGTTCAAGTTGCCTTTCGCTCAGGTCCGGTCCGATGGATCTTGATTGCAACCCGGCTTATCTGGCGGGCGCAGATAAGACGATTTTTCGAGCAAGCGTTGCCGCCAACAATCAAGTTTCGACTGTCAACGACTATCGTGAGCAGCTCGATAAAGGCGATTCGATTGGCATGGTGAATTCTTTGCTCAATCAGAGTGGCCCGATGCAAGCAGAGGCGACCTCGGCGATTTGGTACCAGCATGACTGGTGGGCCGTCGGTTACGTACCCTTTAGCGGTGGTTTTGCGTCTTACGTGCAAAATCCGGCTTATCCAACCGTTTCGGCTGATGTTTTCAAAGAGAGTTCGCTGTTTGCCAAAGCCGGATTCGTAAGCGCTGGTGATGAAAACTTGCAGTTTGGCGTGCAGGCCCGGTACGTTGAAAGACAGTTTTTTCACCAGCAGTTTGATCTGCTCGACGTCATTGGCAGCCCTGGAAGTCTGCAGATTCAGGGACAAAAAGTGTTCTACTTAGAACCTGGCGTCAATTATCAGTTCGATGGCAACTGGGAGTCAGAAGTTTCAGCGACTCTCACGCGCGTGGCGATCTACCAGACGGGTGCACAAGATCCCTTTAGCCCGGTAATTGATATTGGCTTGACGACGTCGCCGCCTTTTGCGGATGGGCATTTCCGCACGACCACTCATTACAGCAACAGTCCGGAAATCACCGATGTTCTGTCGCGATTCACACAGGGTGCGATTTTCGATTTCGGCAAAGTCGCCTCAGTCTCAGCAAGCTTAGGAAAATCCTCGGTTGGTCTCGGGGTCAACGGGCATTATCAGTCCGTAGAACTGGGCGTTGGTTGGAGAAGTGAAGACATTTCGCCAGATCAGTGGAACACTGTGCAGGTTTCGACTTATATTTTTGAAGCAGGTCTAGTGTTTTGAAAAATAAAATGAGCGTGCGGCTAGCCGTCGAGCACGTCAACCCGAACGGTTTAGCTTGACCTCTGCTGACTTTGCGAAAGAATAGTCGTAGGGGGTGGGGATGAATCAGTCCAAGACGGCCGGGCTTACGCGCGAAGAACGAACGGTGATTTTTGCGTCTTCACTTGGAACTGTCTTTGAGTGGTACGACTTTTACCTGTACGGATCCCTCGCCTCGATCATCAGTAAACAATTTTTTTCGGGCGTAAACGAAACCTCGGGATTTATTTTTGCGCTGCTAGCATTCGCAGCGGGGTTTGCCGTTCGTCCTTTCGGTGCGGTTTTCTTCGGTCGGCTCGGTGATAAGATCGGTCGCAAGCACACCTTTCTGATTACAATTTTGATTATGGGCGCGTCGACGGCATTGGTCGGATTTTTGCCGGCCTATAGCACGATCGGAGTTGCGGCGCCGATTATATTGGTCACACTTAGGCTTTTGCAGGGGCTTGCGCTCGGCGGGGAATACGGAGGTGCTGCGACCTACGTTGCCGAGCACGCGCCCAAGGGACGTCGCGGTTATTTTACAAGCTGGATTCAGGCGACAGCGACGATGGGACTTTTTCTTTCGCTGCTCGTGATTCTCGGTTGCCGAAAAGTTCTCGGTGCTGACTTCGACGTTTGGGGCTGGCGGGTGCCGTTTTTGATTTCGCTTCTTTTGCTTGGCATCTCGGTCTACATCCGCATGCAGCTCAATGAATCTCCCGTTTTTCAAAAAATGAAGGCCGAAGGCAAGGCCTCCAAAGCTCCACTCAAAGAATCCTTTGGCGAATGGGGAAACCTCAAAGTCGTGATCCTCTCGCTTTTCGGCGGTACGGCCGGTCAGGCGGTTGTGTGGTACACGGGGCAGTTTTATGCTTTGTTCTTTCTGCTCCAGACGCTCAAAATCGACGCACAAACAGCGAACCTGCTCATTGCAGCCGCACTTTTGATTGCCACGCCGTTCTTCGTTATTTTCGGCTCACTTTCAGACCGTATCGGACGCAAACCGATCATACTTTTCGGATGCCTCATTTCAGCCGCAACTTACTTTCCGATTTTTAAAGGGCTTACGGAATTTGGTAATCCGGCCATCTATAAGGCTGTTGAGACACATCCGGTAACGATCATTGCTGATCCTGAAGAATGTCATTTTCAATTCGATCCGATCGGCAAAGCCAAATTCACTTCCTCTTGCGACATTGCCAAAAGCAATCTCGCGAAACTTTCAGTTCCGTATCATAACCAGACCGGCTCGCGCGGCGTTCCGGCTGTGATTCAAATCGGCGACGCTTCGCTCAGCAGTTTTGATGGGCAAGCTCTGGCGAGCGCGGACTTCAAAGCAAAGTTCGGAGACTTTGAAAAGAGTCTCAAGGCTGCACTCGCACTCGCGGGTTACCCGAGTCAGGCCGATCCTGGGCAGATCAATGTACCGATGATGATTTTGCTGCTCACGATATTAGTGATCTATGTGACCATGGTGTACGGCCCGATTGCGGCTTGGCTGGTCGAGCTTTTCCCAGCGAAGATTCGCTACACCTCGATGTCGCTTCCCTACCACATCGGCAACGGTTGGTTCGGAGGTTTTCTGCCGACGGTGGCTTTTGCCATGGTTGCGGCGAGCGGAGATATTTACTACGGCCTTTGGTACCCGATTGTGGTGGCGCTCGCGACGTTTGTGATCGGACTTTTTGCTTTACCAGAGACGAAGGATCGCGACATCGGTCACGACGCGCACTGATTTTCGCTCAGGCGTTTACGAGAGAATAATACTGGCCGTATCCGGGCTTGACAACTCACCGGGGTGAGCTGAGAAACGCAAAATCGATTTCGACGCGAGCCCGGACACGACCGAGCTCGTGCTGACCAGCCTCGGGCCCAGATTGAGAAACTCGTAGCCGCCCGCACGAGCCCAGCGAATCAAGCTAAGAATCAGAAAATTCTCGTCAGCCTCGCGGCTGGGTGACGGTAAAACGAAGAAATCTGCGGAGAGAGTTTTTTCGTCAGGATTGCCGTAAAGCACTGCCGCCGAGCGAACTTCGCCAGCCGAGCTCGCGATCGCAATCGGAAATACAACGCCGACATGATCACCGATTTTCAGACCTACGCCTTGGCCATCTTTGAATCCAGCAATCGGTTCGAGTCTTGAGAATTCAAAATTATGCCGAGACGCGGGTTCGAGCACATCAAAAAACAGTGAGCTTGTCGGGTTATTGATCGCACCTACTGTGTCGAGGCTCACGATCGGGTCCTCGCCCATGACTGTGAATTCAAGCCCGAGGTCAACAAGGAACGAGAGATCTTCGGGCGTGGCGTAAATGAAGCGAATTTTCCGGCCCTTGGCTTTGGCGGCATCGTGGAAATCGATAATCAGGTCTTCGATCGCCTCGGGATTGCCGAACCCGCCGCCGATGGAAATCCAGATGCTCGCGGTCTCGGCATAGATGAGGTAACTGTCACGTTCCGGATTAGTGACGCATTTGAGCTTAGTTGAGAAAGCCAAGTAAGAAAGAGCCGATGATGTTGAGCCAATGAGCTCTGCTATCTCCAGCGGCGAAACATGAACTAAGCTCGAGGACTCTCGAAGCGGGCGCAAGAGATAAAAAAGCGAAAGGGCGATGCAGGTGAACATTCCGCCGAAGCTTGCGCGTAAGAATCGCGGTGCCCCGCCACTGAGCGCAAACTTCCACCACAATGAATTGGTGTACTCAAAATGCCGATGGGCAAAGAGCCCGATCCAGATAGTTCCCAAAATCACCATCGTCATTGCTGCGATCCAAGTTGGCGTCAATCGCTCGGTCGTCAGCGCAGCCCTGCGGTGGAATTGAGTTCGGCTCATGTAGAGCAGCCCAGTAAAAAACAACATCAGAAGTGCGACTTCGTAATCAAAGCCGCGTGCGAGGCTCAAGACTGTACCGAGGATAAGTAGAAAGAGTGTGACGAGCCAAGCCGCGTGGCTGCGTTTTAAGAGCGCCTGGGCCACAATCAAGAGTGCTGCGCCAACGCAACTGGCGAGAAAATGCGAAGCTTCGATTGCACCGAGTGGCAACCAAGCGACGAGACTAGTGAGGCGAGAGCGCTCACCCGGCGTGACTCCTGAGATCAGCATCGCCGCTCCTGCCATGAATGTCATGATCGAAGCTGCGTGGGGAATGAAAAGTCCCGTTAAGTTGCCGGCACCTTTGCCAACGACGCTTACCAAATGGCGCTTGCGGTAACCTTCGTAGACGACGAGTAGCGTTGCCGCCGTGATGAGGGGAATGATGTAATAGATCAGACGATATGCGAGCAGTGCGCCGAGCACGCTGGCGCTCGGTTGGTGATCGGGTGTTACGAAATAAATGACGAGAGCTTCGAGCACGCCGACTCCGCCCGGCACGTGGGCAAGAAGTGCCACCACTTGCGCTGAAACAAAAATCGTCAAGAATTGCGAAAAACTCACGCCGCTGTCGGCGGGCAGCAGCACGTACAAGACGATTCCCGCCAGTGCCCAGTCGCCGGCAGCGACCAGAATTTGCAGAAATGAAAGGGAAAATGACGGGAGCTCAAAAACCCAGTTGCGAATCTTGATTGGCTTTTTACGAAAAATGCCGAGCGCGAGGTAAGCTGCGGCGATGAGAAATAAAATGATGCCGACGATGCGCACCGACTCTTGAGGCACGCTCCACGTCGGCGGAAATTGCAGTGGGCTGATCGTCAGCGTAACTCCAGCCAGAGCGAAAAAACCCATCCAGAAAGTGACGGTATTAAAGGCGATAATTTTCAAAGTGTCCTGAGGATCAACACCGTAGGTCGAGTAAACCCGCAAGCGAATTGAGCTTCCCGCCAAATTTGCGAGACCGATGTTATTACTGAAAGCAAAAGCAGTAAATGAGCCAAACGCAATTTTCAACGGCGCAAGCGGGCGGCCGATATAGCGAAACGCCATGAAATCGTAGCTGCTCAAAACAGTGTAGGAGATAGCAGTGAGCGCCACGGCAAGGAGGCGACGTTCGAGGGGTATCGATTTCATGTAGCCCGCGATTTCCCGATAAGTGTGCTGCTTGAGCAGGTGGTGGACGAAATAAATCGCCACCGCAAAAATCAGCAAAGCAAATACCGGAAGAAGCTTGTTGATGAGGCGCATTCGGAGTTACTTCCCCCCCGACCGCGAGTGGGTCGAGGCTGGTATTCGGGATTTCAACTTTCCACGTGAGGGCCTCGAGGTTCGCGAGACCGAGGGTTGCGGCGGAGGCGCATGGGGCGCCGCAACTACCACTTGCCCCATGCCGCTGAGTTCGAAGCATCCGCCACCAACCCGGGACAATGTGGCTTGGGTGATGAAATCGACGTTATTTTCAGACTGCACGTTGGCGGTCACTTCGTCGAGGAGTCCAATTGATCCGCGATCTCTAAGCGTATCGACGCAATACCTGGCAGAGACCGGTCCACGAGATTCTAGCGTTTCACCAGGAGCCAGAATTTCGTGGGTCATCGAAATGGCTTGAATGTCGGCGATCTTAGTTCGGCTCTCGCAGCCGGCCAAAATGCCAACAACTATCCCAGTCAATCCCATGGCAACACGTCTTAAAGCGAATGGCACGTGGTTCACTCGTAACCCGTCCCGGTGACAGTGATGCAGTTTTTAGCTACCAAGCCCGCATTGAAACTTCCGTCCGTCTGGGTGTTGGCGTCTTCAATATAGCGAATTTGGTGTCCAACATCGTGCGCCACTGGTTGCGCCTCTGGTGGTAAGTCTGGCGGGGCGTCTGGTGGTACGCCTTTTGGTACTTCTGTTGGTACTTTTGGGATCGACGCTTGACGATCGGGCGACGGATCGATCACCGGATGCGCTCCTGCTAAGGCGCGCTCGAGCGACGGGGGGCCTTGCATGCGAAAACCGAAATACGTCCAAGTACAGTCTTCGCCGCGAACCGTGCCGACACTTTTGCCGCGATTGAGATCGGTTGAAAGAGCCAGCACTTTCACTTGGCCTGCGACCGTGTACGTCGCACATGCACTGAACTCTGCAACTGTCAGTGAGCCAAAAAGCAGCCAAAATGCCAGCCGACACCACTTCCGACAGATCTGCTGTGGGAAAGTGAATATTTTTTCAAAGACAGCGTTGCGAGCGGTCAAATTCAAGTTGTTGTCCTGCGCCGGGTTGTCACTTGCTGAGGATGATCACTTGTTCGTGAGTCTGTTCATGAGTCTGTTCATAAGTCGCCGTAACGAACAGACGGCTTCATCCAGCGCCATCTTAAAAAAGCTCCGCTTGGGGTCAATTCATTTGTGCATTTGATAGGTTAGAATCGATCGTTAACGCAAGACGACACCCGGCCTCTCCGAGATTGAGAGGCGGGGCAGTGGTAGGATTTCGACAGGATTGAGGCGGGCTCGCTTGAGGCTTGACCGTAGGCAATGGTCAAGCTCTGTCTATGTCGTACCGCGCCTCGCATGCTTATCGGAAAAGCGTACCCAGTCAGCCAAATGTGATATACGCTATCTCAAGGGTGAGAAATGGCGTACGTCAGACTAAGTCCGGGTGAGTTTT
>JAYTRM010000097.1:0-5332 GCA_043746165.1 Bdellovibrionales bacterium
AAAAACGACCGCATCGAAATCCGCTTCGCGAAAACTCGTCAGGTCCTGAATGACGCCGCGGCTGATGCGCGAACTCTCAACGAGCACGTTGCGAATCGAGACTTGCGCTGAACCCCGACCGATATGATCGAGATAGCCAGCGGCCGAAATTTCTAAGTTCGGGGCAAAGCAAGTGGCTTCTGCTCCGTATTCTGAAAGTGCGATCAGCGTCGAGACCGCTTCGGTGATTTCAGAACCGTCGAGAAATCCGCAGCCAGAAAGTACGACCGCTACTTTTTTCATTTCGCCTCCACACAACAAGTAAGGCAGTCTGCCCAAAGGTGGGCCGGGCCGCAAGTGCTGCGACGACGAACCAGTAAATGTCCGCAACCGCCAACAAGCGTCATGGAGAGCTCGAGGAGCGCAGAACTTCATCGAGAGCTCGACCGGGCACGAAGATTCAGGGGGCCGCAAAGAGAAAGTCGTCGACCTTTTGACATTCGGTGATCAGCGTTGTTGAAACCGTGTGGCCATCGTTGAGAGGTATTAATTGCGTCACACAGCTCTTGAGCAGCCCCGGAATGTAAGGCTGCACAGCCGCCATTTCAAAGCCGCTCAGCTGCGGGATCTGCGGGCTCGTGGTGAGTTCGACGTGGGTGCGATCTCCTCCTGGTATGTTCCAAAATACGATATCGAAATTGACGTGTCGGGTGGTGAGCTTGCAGCCGGGAATTCCGAGGCAAGCTGCGCGGGCTTGCACGCCGGGCGGTACCGGCCCGCTGTCTTCCCAAGTGCGCAGGTGATGAAACGTAATTTTAACTTCGCCGTCTGGAGTCGGACCTGGAGTCGGACCTGGAGCCGGTGACGAGCCGGGCGTCGGCGCCGCAGTGGGTGCGGGTTGTGCAAACGGCGAGGCCGGGTCGATCGAAGGCTGTGCTCCTGCGCCGGCGGCGGGAGCCCGAAGTGCAGCTTGCAAAGCCAAACCAACACGGTGGCTGTAGAGCTTGCGAACTCCCTCAAGGCTCTGAGCGCTCGCCATTTGGCGGGCGGCGACCGCTGATTTTTGAAAGGGAATCTGGTAGCCGCGCGTCACTGTCGACGATGTGTTGTTGTTCTGGTTGTACTTCACTTGCGTCTCGAGAATGTCAAAGGTGATCGATTGAGCGTCTTCAACCCTATTGGTGATGGTTTGCGAAGTGTCACCCGTCAGCAATTGCAGAGTGCCATCGCCGACGTCATCGTCAGTTTCAAAGTGAACGAAGCTTCCTACTTTGGTTTGAGTCGGGTCCGAGTCTCGATAAGTGTTGGCGATTGCGTTTCCGACATCCTTGACGTCGACTTCGGGACCGTAGTCGACAGCCTGCGGCCCACCGCTATCGGTCGGGCCCTTGCACGAAATCATAAGGCACGAAAATAAGATGCAAGAGAGCACGCCAACAGCACACAAAAGCCTAGCGCTTAAGAAACTACCTGATGTCGTACAAGTTGTTTTGAGTTTCATACTGAATCCCACCCCCAGACCCAGAGATCGAGCGGAAGTATCCGGTCGAGCGCCAAGCCAAGACTCACGACAGATTTATCGGTCAAAATTTCAGACGGCTTCGCGGGCCCAAAGAGCAGGCGCACCATATCGTGCTCGCTTCCGGTCGCGATTCGCTGGTCTCCAAAGCCGATCACATCTTGGCCAGCGTCTTCTTCAAGCACGAAGTCGGCCAGGCCGAGATTGCGCGCGTGGCGTTTGATCTTGGCAAATAATGACTCGGTGTTGAGAATTTTAATCATTCCTAAATAGCCTTGATTGGGTGTGAGACCCTGGGTTTTGAGCTGGCGAATGAGATTTTCAGAATGCCTAGGAGAGATCACCGTGATCGATCTTCCCTGCGATTTTCGAATGTGGGAAAAAAGCGTGAGTAGGGCCTTCACTCCACCGCCCCATTCGTGAATGTAGCCGGTGAGGTCGCAGCCTTTGCCTTCGATCGCGTAAGCTTTAAGGCTCCCCAAGTGATCCCAAGCCGTGTACACCTTGCTGTTGGGAATTTGTAAGTATTTGCGGATTTCTTCCACAGTGCGCAGCGCTGTCACTGTGTGCTGACCGTAAAGTCGGTGAATGGCCTCGGCCGAAACTTTATTCCCCTCAATGATTTTCAGCGAAGCGTCGGTGCCTGTAAGATCTCGGTCGATCACGACGCTGGTCTCACTCCCGGCCAGTTCGAAGCCGAATTTGCGGTAGAAGTCGTAAATATTGGTCCACAAAATTGCCAGCTCGCAAGCTTGTCCGCGGGCCGCTGCCAGGCAGCTCTCAATCGTTTTTGATGAAAGGCCAAGATTGCGGTGCTCGCTTGAAGTCACCACACTGCCGACGCCGGCCACTTTGATAAGTCCGGCGGGCGACTTGATGATCATCGGGCGAATGACCGCGTGGGCGAGAACCTGATCGCGTTCGGTGATGATGCGGATATTGCTTCGGTTGGCTTCAGAGAGCGCGGTTGGGTACTCGTGAGTGATCGACCACGATTGCGACGCGCGCAACTCGGAGTCGAGAAATTTAACGACTGAGGGAAATTCTGATTCGTGCGGTGGGCGTGGGCCTTCCATGGCTCTCCCTTACGTCGGCGCTGGTTTGCAGCTCGCGCCAACATCTATCAGTTTACCCGATCCCCCCTTTGCGCTGTGAGTCTGGCTCGCCCGATTAGGTCGTTTGTCGAGTGGAGTGTTGACGTCAACTCCACCCTGCGTCACCATGTGAGGCCAGATCCGTTGATTTTAAGAGGTAGCCTTCAAGTGTTAGTCGCATTCGTTGAGAGTATAAAATACGTTGGGCATCTTTTGCCGATTGCCTTCTTGCGGATTTTTTTGGGGTATTTTTACTTCAATCAGGCTCTGCTCCGGATGCGCGGCGATTTTCTGACCCATGCTTATCTTGCCGAAGACATTCGCAGCTACCTTCCGCGCAGTCCATCTCCTGATTGGTACAAATCAATCTTAGAGAACGTGATGATCCCGAATTGGCAATATTTTGCAATCACCTTGGTGGTCGCGCAATTTTTGATCGGTCTCTCCTACATCCTTGGCTTTATGGTGCGGCCGCTTTCGCTTGTGGCGATCGCAATCGGCGTCGCAGTTTTGTTTGCAACTGGACCAGGCCCAATTGAATCACAGCCCATGATTCTTCTGATTTTGCATTTTACGCTCGGCTGGCTTGGCGCGGGCCGTTGCCTCGGGCTCGATTATCACTTCTATAAGCGTCGTCGCGGGATTTGGTGGTGAGTGCCAAAGCTTCGCTTTCGATTGCGGTTGTCGCAATTACGATCTCGGCACTTTATTTTTCATTCAACAAGCTTCGTAATTCCTCTCCAGGAAATCCTTTGCGCGTTCTCAGCTACGGCTCTTTTTCAAGCTCATGGGGACCAGGCCCTGAGCTCGCCGAGGCCTTTCGCTCTGAAAGTGGAATCGACGTCCAATTCTACAGCGCTGGCGATGCCGGACTGATTCTTAAAAAATTAGATCTGATGCCGGCCGATGTGGTCTTGGGTTTTGATGAACTCCAACTGCCTGAAGCGAGAGCGGCGAGGCCCTGGCAGAATATTGAACGGATCGCTCCCGGGAGAGTGAACGCGCGCTTTCGCGACCCACAATTTGTCGCCTTTGACTGGGCGCCGCTCACGTTTGTGTTTCGCAATGCTGAAATCGCGCCGCCGACTTCACTTGAAGACCTTCTCGATGCGCGATTTCGGGGGCAAATTGCCCTCGAAGATCCGCGCACCAGCGCGCCAGGGCTACAGTTTTTTCTTTGGGTTCTGGATGACCTTGGCATTGATGAAGGCTTTCGCTATTTTGTAAAACTCAAAAGTAATATTCGCTCCGTTGCAAGCGGCTGGACTGAGGCCTATGGGTCATTCACTTCAAAGGGTGGTGCGCTCCTGGTTTTTTCCTACCAAACTTCACCTGTTTATCATTGGGTCAGTGAGCACGACTTGCGCTACCGGGCTGCTGAGTTTTCTGACGGGCATCCCGCTCAGATCGAATACGCCGCCATTCCTCGCGATTGTGTCAAATGCATCGAGGGCGAGAAGTTTCTCGATTTTCTGCTGAGCCCGCGAGCCCAGAAGATTCTCATGACCAAGAATTTCATGATGCCAGTTCTTGACTCTGTCAGGTCTGGTACTGAATTTGCCAAACTTCCCGAGCTCAAGCTGCGCGCCTGGAAAAATCTTCCCGAGCTTCTGGCTAAGCGCGGCGAACTCTTTAGCCGTTGGCGCGAACTGGGAATGTGAATGTTCAAATCAATCGGCCAATCGACTCTCAGCCTGGCCCTGCTCACGCTACTTCTTTTGCCGCTCATCATCGTATTCATTCACTTTAGGCAAATTGATCTCAGCTGGAGTTCGGAGCTTTCTTCAGTCCTGCTTGTTAACTCAGCGCAAGCGCTCGCCAGTGCTACCGCTTCACTTGTCCTAGGTGCAGTCGGTGGCGCTGGGTTGCTTTGGCTTCAGGCGCGAAGCTCGAGGCTGGTCGTGCGGATTTTCGAGTTTTTCGTATTGCTTCCCAATGCAGTGCCGGTTTTATTCCTGCTGCTCTCAGTTGAACAATTCATTCCGCAGGCACGGGGACTTGGCGGTATCGTCTTTGTGCATGTGCTACTCAATGCAGGTTTAGTGGCCCTTTCGTTTGCGCGCGCAACTAGCGAGAAATTGGTTACACTTTCAGAAGTCGCTTGGCAGGGCGGCGCAAAACCTCTGCGCTTTTGGCTTAAGATTGGAATTCCGCTGCTTCGCCGCGATCTGGGTTCGCTCTTTGCGTTTGTCTTTGCCTTATCCTTTTGTAGCTTCGCGGTACCACTCGCGATTGGCGGAAGCCGCGCCACAACGCTCGAGGTTTTGATCTACCAAAAAATTCGCATTTCGGCTGATTGGTCCCAAGCCCTCGGACTCTCGCTGATGCAAGTGATTGTGATTGCGCTCATCGTTTCGCTTCTCGGCCGGCAAAAATCCGCACCTCGCGCCGCCGCAACCTCGGTTCCGCGGCTTTGCTCATTTCCATTGGGAAATATCATCACCCTTATTGCGCCTCTTCTCCTGCTTGCGGGACTTGTACGCGCCGCACTGACTGCATTCAGTGCAGTCAGTGCGGCCAGCGCATTCGCAGACGTACTCGGCAATTTCTCGGAACTCCTGGCCGGCTCCGTCTTCATCGGAGTCAGCACTGGGCTGTTGATTGTATTCTTTCTCTTGGTCTTAAGCTACGCCCAACCCTCAGGCTGGCAACGCAAACTCTGGCTCGGCTTTTCTTCGCCGAGCTCTGTTCTTGTGGGTTTTTCGCTGCTGATACTTTTTCGCTCTTACGGTCTCATGAC
>JAYTRM010000098.1:0-3807 GCA_043746165.1 Bdellovibrionales bacterium
GCAACCAAAATCACGTCAAAAGTCTACGAAAAAGATTTTCGACCGTTCCCGCAAAACCCTTGCTGGTAGCGAAAACTGTTTTTCGGCGGGAATTGCTGCCCGCCGGCCAAATCCACGATCGTTGATCTGGGAGCAGGTTATGGACGCATGGGCTTTGTTGTCGACAGACATTTTCCAGGTGTCAGTTTCCTTGGAATTGAATACGTTCTCGACCGCGTGACGGAGAGCAAGCGGGCACTCGATTGGGCAGGCGTGCTCTCAGCCCAAATGATTTGCGCGGATTTAACAGATGAGGATTTTGAGATTCCCAGCGCCGAAATTTATTTTATCTATGACTTTGGGAATCGGCGGGCCATCAATATTTGCCTGGATAAACTGCGAAAAGTCTCTCAAGCCAGGGCGATCACCGTCATCGGTCGTGGCCGAAGTTCGCGAGATGCGATCGAACGCAATACTCCTTGGCTTTCACAAGTTGTGAGTCCAGAACACTTTGCGCATTTCTCCATTTACCGGACTGCGCCAGTCGGATCCTAACTTGAACTTTTGAGAAGGCTCCCGTAGCGTGTCGATTAATGGCGCATGATTTTGATCAAATAATCTATAAGAATATTCCCATCTCGGTGCAATTTGGTGTTCGCACTCTCGAGCTGAGTGAGAAACAAGCGGTCCTCGCTGTTCCGCTTGAACCGAATCGCAATCACCACGGAACCGCGTTTGGTGGTAGCATTTACGCTACGGCCGTCATGAGCTGTTGGGCGCTGGTGACTGAGTCGATTCGTCGTCGCGGAATCAATTCCGAGTATGTCGTCGTTCAGGATGCCAGCATTGAATACCTCACGCCAATTCGAACCGATTTCACGATTACGGCTGAATGGTCATCAGAAGACGGTGAAATTCTTGGCAGCGATCAAAAGTTTCTCAATCTCCTCGAAAGAAAAGGACGCTCACGCGCGACCATTTCGGCTTCGGTTGTATCTGCCGGTATCGTCTGCGCTCGGCTCATGGCACGCTTTGCGGCCGAACTGTCTGTTTAATCGAAGATCAGCGGAAGCGTAATCGTCGACTTCGCTGGATGACGGCGAAAATTGACTCTGCGTAAAAAATCTTGAATATGTCGATCGAGAACCGCAGCCGCCTGACTTTCCCACTGTCGCTCGCGGAGAGAGTTGGAAAGGCGAGTCACCTTCGCCACCTTTCCTGAGGGATTGACGACAAGTTTTAGTGCCAGAGTTCCGCTCACATCGAGACCTTGCGACAGCAGTTCACTTATCGTTCCGCTCAGATCGTCGATCACCGGCTGAAGCTCGCGGGTCTTAAGCGGCCCTTCAATAAAAGGGCGTGGCTGGACAAACCAGCCATGGATGACTAGCCGGCCTTCGCGAGGATCGTGCGTCCCTTCAACTTTGCGTACACCATGTGGAATTCTGGGATCAAAAACTGTGAGGCGATTAAAAAGAGCAGGAATACTAGTCAAGACATCGTCACGTTCCATGCCATGTTCGCTCTCGGCCTTTCGCCAATAGTCTAAAATTTCATCGCGTAAAAGAATTGTCTCGCCACCGCGAAAGCATCTGGTTTTCCAGGGCGTCAGTGAAAAAACAAAAGCCCATGGGCCGTGGGGAAGATCACCGTGAAACTCCTGATGGCAACCATCAATATAACAGCTGAGCCAAGGCGGCGAGACGTCGTGACAACCGAGATTTCTTCGGCCCCACCACACCAGTTGATTGTGAAATCGATCATAAACTTTTTTTGTAAAATAGTGATACGCGGGAGTTCGCAAAGCGGTGTACTGATCGGGCACATGCCAATAGTCCCAGACAAAGCGGTCGGCACCTGCCGATTTTGGATCACGAAACCGTGATTCAAATTGTTCGCGCAGAGCAAGGGCATCTGGAGAAAATGAATCGACGATCTGATGAGATTTCATGAGCGATTTCCTATTTTCCAATGGGCCTCGTAGCAGACTTCGCCACGCTGCAAGTATTTTTTTTCAAAGTGACTGCGCGGAGAAACACCGTCCTTGGCGGACAAGCTGCGATTTTCGACGCATTCCAGTTTCCACGCGTGCTCAGCCCATAGAAGGGCCTCATCGAAATATTTTTTTTTGTTTGTCGTCAAAATTAATTTTCCAGAAGGTTTCATGATTTCAAGCAAGCGATGCATGAATGGCGAGCGAAGCCAGCGCTTGTTGGGTGCCTTGGGCTCTGGATTGGGATATAAAATAAAACAACGGTCGATTGATTTTTTTGGAAGATTTCGGGCGGCCCAAAGAATCGCATCGGCCTGTACTGGATGAAGATTCAAGAGGTGGGGATGCGAATCAACCCGCGACTTAAAGTGCGCAAATTTTGTGCTCGTGTGTTCGATCGCAATGAGATGCCGATGAGGGCTCTGACCCGCGTATTGAATTGGATGCCACCCTGCGCCGCAGCCAATTTCGAGATCGAGAAATTCGACGCAAAGAAGGTCTTTAAGCTCGACTGTGGACGGAGCGATCTTGGAGGTGCGCCGGGAGTCGCCTCGCTCGAAGGGAGGAGGAGGAAGGTGGAAAGGTCGAACATCGTAGCTCAATAAATTCACCCTCATTTCATTTTCGCTTCACTTTAAATTCATTTACAGACTTGGGACGAGTGAATTGTCTTCGCTTGCACGAAAGGCCTATCGCATCTTAATGGTTTTGGGAACTCTTCGTCTTCGAGATCGACCTGGCTCTTGACGTGACTTGTAACCTATGATTAAAAAGTGTTAACACTTGCTCAAAAGCTATGTTCATTGATCCGAGCGGTTGTTCGAACGGATCCTTTTTTCCTTTATGGAGGCCTCATGAAACGCGTTATGACTTTGGTTGCTGCTGCTCTGTTTGTTGGTGCTATCGCTTCTGCTGAAGAAGCTGCTGCTCCGGCTGCTGGCGCTGAAGCAAAACCGGCTACTGCTGCTGCAAAACCTGCTGACAAAAAAGAGCACGGCAAAATGAAAGGCGACAAGAAAAAAGACGCCAAAAAACCTGCTGATGCAGAAAAGTCGGGAATGTAATTTACGTTCCAAACGGCATTCAAGGTGTAAGTTAAACTGAAACTTGAATACCAGTTTGATTTTAAAAGGGGAGCTTAAGTTGGCTCCCCTTTTTCTTTTTGTGAGCCATGCCGCTCGCGAGGCAGGAATTGAAAACATCGAAATTGATCCTGCCGATGTTGCTAGCACTCCCGGGCTGCCAAGCGCCCACTTTGCAATCGCTTGTGACGACGCCAAGTCAAAAGTCAAAAGTGTTATCGTTTGAGCTCGCCAATGGAAAATGGCAGGCCGGTCCTCTGATGCTGTCGCCTGACGGGCAAATCGGATATTTCACCTGGAATTTGGGTGGTCAGCGGCAGATCTGGAGGCTCGTACATCCACACGGTATTCCCCAACAAATTACAAAAGGTCCGGACGAGTTCGAAGCCGTCAAGGTGACTCCGGATGGATTGGGAATTCTCGCACTTCGACACCTGAAGGCTAGTTCCGATTCGCAGTTTGTCATGATCGGACTTGGCGCAGCGGGTCCGGTGATTCGGCCTCTTGAAGAGCCAGATCGGTCGAGCAAAGAAGTAGTCTCCATTTCTAATGATGGTCAGACCTTTTATTTGGCGAGCATCGTTAGCCGTCAGCTGAGCCGACACTTGACGAATCAACTGACGATCAAAATGGTAACGAATGGCGAAATCAAGACGTCGCGGACAGTTTTAAAACTTCGTGGAGCTTGGCGAATTGAAGACAGTCTTTTTGACAACTATTTTCTTTTTTCACGCCGCCAGGGCGCTCGAACAA
>JAYTRM010000099.1:0-13934 GCA_043746165.1 Bdellovibrionales bacterium
GCAACCAAAATCACGTCAAAAGTCTACGAAAAAGATTTTCGACCGTTCCCGCAAAACCCTTGCTGGTAGCGAAAACTGTTTTTCGGCGGGAATTGCTGCAGCTCGACCTAATGTTCTGCGACGGCGCTATTAAATCTGGCAGGACTGGCGAGTTTTTTTACTGGATAAAAGTTCGAAATTTGCAAATTCCGCCCCACCTCATAGACATTGTCAGTGGTATCAGTCACAAGTTGCTGGCTTTTTGAATCAAACTGCAGCTTCGGGTAAGGCCCCTTTGATTGCACAAACTTTTGGGTCACTTCATCATAGAGAAAGTAAATATAAACAGGCCCGCTCTTTGGCGAATTTGTCGTGTGAATAGCGAAATCGCCGGTTCGGCCCGGCATCAGGCCATCGATTTGATAGATTTCAAAATACTCTTTGCCCGCAATCTGATTCATGCCTTTTATTTCAAAGCTTTGCCTTGAGCTCTCCTGGTGGATGCCGGTCGAAACGCGACGCCACACTTCGACTCCGTCAATCACTTTAAAGTCGTCCTCCGTGGCGACGGTGAATTCGATGTTGTAAACCTTGCCGTGGGCTTCGACCTGGCAAGGATGTGCAGTGGTGCAAATCTTGCCGAATTTCTCTGAGCTCTTGAGTCGAGTCCAATCCGAACCATACGTCTGAGCGCTCGCCATCAGCAGAGCAAAGCAGATCATGGTTTGAAGCGACTTACGCAAGTCAAAAGAGTTCACGACAATTCTCCTAATTGGTTGGACACTTAACGCTAGCTTGATCAACCATTTGAAAGGTTGAAAGACGCCGACGCACTTCCTCGGTCGCTTCCGTGCACTTCATTTGCTTTCCCGAAGCGCGGTCCGTGCAATTACCATCGACATGTCCAGAATTCATGAGCGCCAACATTTTAGTTTGGCCACTGGTATCGTTAGAGTTGTCGCAAATATCCTTGTTTGCCTTGTTTTTAACGTAGTTCTGATCAAAGAAGCAGACGGCGGCTAGCGCAGAACTTGTTGCACTTGCCGAGACTGACTCGATCGATTCAGCCGAGCCGGTGCAGCTACTGATCCCGGTGAAATTGCCACCTCCGGTGATCTGAATATAGCCCGAACCGGTCTTTTCTCTGCTCTCGTTCTTTTGCACATTGGTCCCGTCGAGACCGGACTCTTCGATCGAAAAACTTAATAGCTGCATGAGGCAGTTATGACTGAGATTCTGCGCGACCCCGTTTGATTCTAGTTTTGCAAACGCAGCAGCAAAAGCCTTTCCGGCTTCTTCCGCTTTTTGCTCAGAAAAGACAGGGGTCCGATCGAAGTTTGAATCATTACTCATCTTCTTGAGATCACCGAGCATAGTGCCGGCATTTTTGAGGATGCAGGTCAGTCTTTCTTCCGACACATCACCTTGCGCTGAGGTGGTGTTGCCGTTCGGCGATCCCGCATTCCAGGTGACCGGCGAACCGACAGTGTCGCTCGCGCGCGCTTCACAAACAATCGCCATTGCGGCGATTCCCGCAGCTAAGAAAAGGACTCGACTTCGTGTTTCGATTGAGTCCATGCGCGGCGTCTCCCCGGTCTTTGACTTTGATTCACCTCAAAGGTGTTGCAAAGCCTAAGCCCAATCGCCATGAAGGCAAACCGGGTGACGTCCATGAAAGCAGGAGAAAAAAAGCTTTGTCTCAATCTGAGACTGCAAAAGAACTGTTCATCTCAATGTCAGGCTAAGCAACAGCGGGGTAATGCCTGGCCCGCCGTCTCTCTTACGCTTATTCGCCGAGGCCGTCGCCAAGAGCCCTTCCAAGAACATCGCTGCCATCATCTCCGCCACCGAGGCCGAAATGATCGACGTTGGTGGCGAGATCAGGGAGAGAATCGAGATATTTTTTGAGTTCCTCTTTGGGAAATTTGCCGCGGCTCACATGCCAGTCGAGCAGACGTTTATCGTACTTCAATTTTTCAAGTTCTTTGCTTAAGCTCATTTTGCTCTCCTGACGACTCGCTTATCGCTCGCTCGTCTAATTCCAATAACGCGGGCCTTTTCCGTTGTCGCCCTTGCCATTTTCTTTTTTGTCGTTATTTACCACGAGCTTGAGGCCACGTCCACGTTGACCTGACTTCTTGCGCCATTTGCCTTGTTTAAATCTCGTATAGAGTCTCAAAAACACAAAGCCCGAGATCAATCCCCCGACGTGGGCGAGATTGGCAACTTCGCCTCCGGCGAATCCGTTATTCAAGAGAGTGACGACTTCCACTCCGCCAAGAATCATCACGAAGTACTTTGCACGCATCGGGAAAACCATCATGAAGTACACGACGCGTTCTCCGAAGATAATGCCGTACGCGAGCATCAAGCCAAAAATGGCTCCTGAGGCGCCCACGACCGGCACCGTCCAAACGGAAGAGACACCGACTAGGAGAGTATAGATTAAGGTTACGATACCGTAAATGAGGCCTGCGCCAATTCCGGAAGCGAGATAGTAAATCAGAAAGAATTTCGAGCCCCAGCGGCCCTCGAGCTCTGAGCCAAGCCACCAAAGCAAAAGCATATTAAAGAGAATGTGAAAGGGACTGTGCGAATGTAAGAACATGTAGGTGAACGGTTGCCAAACAAAGAACTTCTGAATGAAGGTCTGAGGAACGAGGCCAAAAACCATCGTGAAAAAAGGCTCGCGCAGCACGTACTGCTCGACGATCACCTGCAAAACAAGCCAAATGCCGACATTGATTCCGATCAGCCATTTGACGACCGGGGTGATCGGCACCATGTTCATCTGCGGGCTACTGCCCCCTCGGTACCCCATCAGCACTGCCTCCACGCTCTATAATCACTTTTGCATCGCCTCCGGCGATAGCTTCACTCGCCTGCCGGCTCTATGCCATCTGCCTCGCGGCAGCTGGCATTTGTTGCTTTTGCATCGCCTCCGGCGATAGCTTCACTCGCCTGCCGGCTCGCTTAATTCAATCAAAATTCCACCTGTCGAGGCCGGATGGATAAAGGCCACTCGGCAGTTGTGAGCTCCTAGTTTCGCTTGGTCATTGAGTAAACGCACGCCTTTTGCTTTGAGATCCTGCAAAATTTGGTCGATGCCTCGGACCCGGAGGCAAATATGATGGATACCTGGACCCCGTTTATCGAGAAACTTTCGAACGGTGCTATCGCTTGCGGTGGGTTCAAGAAGCTCGAGGTTGCTGCCGCCTCCGAGCTTGAGAAACCCGACCTTGACCTTTTCGGACGGCACCTCTTCGACGCTCATCGCGTCAAATCCTAAAATCTTGTAGAACTCCGAGCCCTTTTCCAATGTCTCGACGGCGATGCCGATGTGATCGAGTTCAAACTTGGGCAGACCTGAGGGCGGGCTGGCCGGTTCATCGCCGGGTTTCACTTTCGAGCTCCTTTGCGTGCTTTTGCATCTGCTTTGGTAAAATACGCCCGCAATTTTTCATAGGTTTGCTCGAGCGTTTCGATCACGACTTTGCTACGTGCGATCAGCGGAAAAAAGTTGGTGTCGCCCGCCCAACGCGGAATCACGTGAAAATGAAGGTGTTCGGGAATTCCTGCCCCAGATGCTGCTCCGAGATTTAAACCCATATTGAATCCGGCTGGCTGATAAGCATCGCTGAGCGCGCAAACAGCCAGCGTCTGGCAGCGACTGATGTCGACGTGCTCTTCGCTCGTGATTTGCAAAAAGTCGCCACTGTGCCGGCGAGGCAAAACCAAAAGGTGCCCGCTGTTGTAGGGATATTTATTCATGATGATCATGGCATGCGCGGTTACGTGAAGTAGAAGACTCTCAGCACTGGGGCCGCGCTTGAGAGCTTGGCAGAAAACACAGCCACCAGCTCTGCGTTCGCCGCGCACGTAGACTTTGCGCTCGGGCCGAAAGAGCACCGCGGGACTTGAGGAGACTGAAGGCTTTTTGATCCGACGTGGCCTCGACTTTTTACTAGCCATAGTCAAATCCACCGCACTCGCGCCTAAAAGGCAAGCTGGAGCTCGGAGATTGTCAACTGTTTGCATCAACTTGCGACTTTACTTTAAGGACAAATCAAAAAGGGAGCCTTGCGGGCTCCCTCTTAAAGACTGTGCGGATAAGCTTGAGGCTCAGATCACTCGGGCTTGCCAGTGCTGATGCCTTTGAGCGCATCACCAAACAGGTCGCCCATCGTGGTCTTCGAAGTCGAGGTTGCTTTTTTCACGTAATCTTCAACGTCGGCTTTGGATTCACGCAATTTCACGAGCTTTGAAGAAAGTCCGATTTTACGGGCCTCTTTGTCGATCGAGATGATCTCGGCCTTAAGAACGTCACCGGGTTTGGTGAATTCTTCGGGCTTCGTGATCCGATCAGTCGTGAGTTCGGAGACGTGAATCAAGCCTTCGATGTCAGCTTCGAGCTCAACGAACACGCCGAAGTCAGCGAGCTTGACGACTTTCACGTCGTGCTGAGTGGCGATGCGATATTTTTCATCGATACGTGCCCACGGATCGGCCTCAAGCTGCTTGATGCCGAGCGAGAAACGCTCGTTTTCGATATCCACGCCGAGAACAACCGCGCGGACGCGTTGACCCTTGGTGAAGACTTCGGAAGGGTGGTTGACTCGTTTAGTCCACGAGAAGTCACTGATATGAACGAGACCGTCAATGCCCTCTTCAATACCGACGAAAATTCCGAAGTCGGTGATCGACTTTACTTCGCCTTCAATGATTGTTCCCGGAGGATAGTTCTCTTTGAGTTCGATCCACGGGTTCGGCATCAATTGTTTCATGCCAAGGCTGATGCGGCGGTTCGCCGAGTCAACTTCGAGCACGATCACGTCGACTTCATCGCCGACATTGATGACTTGCGAAGGATGCTTCACGCGCTTAGTCCACGACATTTCGGAAACGTGAATGAGACCCTCGATGCCTTCAGAAAGCTCCACAAATGCACCGTAGTCAGCGAGGCTGACAACTTTGCCCTTAAGCTTAAGGTCTTTCGGGTACTTGTCTTTTGCGGCTTCCCACGGATCAGCCTGCAATTGCTTGAGGCCCAAGGATACGCGTTCGCGCTCGGTGTCGTATTTCAACACTTGCACTTGAATTTCGTCGCCGATGTTGAGGATTTCCGAAGGGTGCTTCACGCGACCCCACGACATATCAGTGATGTGCAAGAGTCCGTCCATGCCGCCGAGATCGATGAACGCGCCGTAATCGGTGATGTTCTTCACGACGCCAGTCACAATTGAGCCCTCTTTCATCGCATCGAGAGTCTGCGAACGGAGGTTTTCGCGTTCCTCTTCGAGGAGAGCCCGGCGAGACAACACGATGTTGCCACGTTTTTTGTTGAACTTGATAACTTTGAATTTGTACTTTTTGCCGATGTAGATGTCCATATTGCGGACTGGGCGAAGATCAATTTGCGATCCTGGCAAGAAAGCTTTGACGCCGATATCGACCGAAAGTCCGCCCTTCACTTTGGCAATGATCGTACCTTCGATGAGCTCTTCATTTTCAGCTGCACGTGAAATATCGTTCCAAGCACGGAGCATGTCAGCTTTGTCTTTTGACAGAACGACCATGCCGTTTTCATTTTCAACGCGATCAATTAACACTTCGACCACATCGCCAGGCTTAACGCTGCGAACGCCTTCAACCATGCGGAATTCGTTGATTGGAATCAGGCCTTCAGATTTGTAGTTGATGTCGACCAAAACATAGTCAGATTGGACTTCGACAACGGTGCCTTGAACGACATCGCCGACTTTGAAGTCACGTTCTTTGACCGATGCTTCAAACATTTCGGTGAACTGATCACCAGGTCCAGCACCTACGGACTTTGCCTCACCAACCTCAATATCGAGTAACTCCAACACACGTTGGCGCTCTTTTTGCGCCTTGGTCATACTTGTAGTCATACTTTGTTTAACTCCCCCGGAAAATCGACTCTTAGATTTGATCTTGACGTCGATCTTGCGATCGAGCACGAGACCGGGCCGATTCTCTTTTTTCTTCTCTGACTAATGATTCAAATACCGCATATCAGTCGGCGAGCAAGTGACCTTTTATTGATCCCAAGGAGCAGACTGTTCGTATTTGGTTAGGCCGAGAAGAAACACTGTTATGGGAGCCAAAGCACGGATTGTCAAAGGGAATTAAGCCTTCGTGGGTCACGGGCGAGCCCTTAGCCCGGCAACTTAAAGTTTGTCGTCCAGGAGCCCAGATGCCGCCACCAGCTGCGATACCCGATCGGCCCAGGCAAACGTTTAATTTGATAGCGAACTCAACCTCTGGCGAACCAGATCCTCGACTTGATCGACCACTTCATCCAAATTCAAGGTCGTTGTATCAATCGTCATTGAGTCGACAGACGCCTGCATCGGCGCCACTTTGCGCCCGGCATCTTGAGCGTCGCGATGCTTTTGCTCCGAAATAGTGCGATCTAAATCTCGCCCCTCCTCCAGCGCACGCCGTGCAGCCCGATCCTCGGCCCGGGCCGTGAGAAAGACTTTCACATGGGCATTTGGAAAAACGACTGTTCCGCAGTCTCGGCCTTCGGCGATCAAGCCAATCACGCCTTCGGCACAATTTCGCTGCGCATCAAGAAGCGCCGTGCGGACTTTGCCGAATGAACTCACTCGCGAGGCCACCAGGCCGTTTTCTTCTCGGCCGATCTCGGCAGTGACATCTGTCATGGGAGCGTTGTCCAGTTTTCCCGAAGTCATCATGAGAACCCGGGTTTCCTCGGCCGTCATCTGCACCTTCCAAAGAGGTGAATGGGCGAGATCTGCGATGGCTTCCTCGTCACTCATTTCGGCTCCGAGCCGGGCGGCGACGTAAGCCAAGCCGCGGTAAAATGCTCCGGTCGATACCCAACTCCATCCCAACCTTCGCGCTAATTCGCGACTTACCGACGATTTGCCCGATGCCGCGGGTCCGTCGATCGTGACGATGAAAGGATTGCCGAAAATGGTGTTTTCATGAACAGAACGTGCGGCTAATTTCAAAGGCATAATAAATTCTTTGCTCTCCCACCAACTTATCGGTGACATGTCTATGCCATGTCGGTTAGTTCGTCCATCGAGCCGACGGTGTTATGAAGGATGTCTTTTCTTGGAAGTTATTTTGGTTGTCAATTGAATCTAACCCGCGATTCAAAGCCGCGGTCAACCGAAAGCTCAGAGAAGACAGTTTTAACCGCTCGACAGGAAGCTGAATGTCGAAAGTTTTAGGCCTAGTTATTGGGGAGTCATTTGCCGAAGCCGTAGGGCTCGATACCGCCTCGCCGCGCCCTGCGCAGCTTTTCAGGCAACGGTGGTATCTTCCTAAAAAGAGCCTAACAGAAGGCCTGAGGGAGGCTCTTCGGAACTTCCCAAAGGGTGGCGGGTCAGGAGACGAAATAGTCGGCGGGACTATTCTGGTCGCCTCCAATTCCTGGCGACGAATTCTCGACAAGAATCTCGGCAGGTCGCCAGCGGTGATCGTCAGTCGCGGATTTGAGTCTTGGCTCAAACTGCACCAGCCGATTTCAAGCGCTATTTTTGCTAGGCGTACCGAGCGGAGATCCCTTCCCATCGATGACGATTTCGTTTTTGCGGCGAGCGGTCGAATTTCTGCGAGTGGCGAAATTGTTGTCGCGCAGCCGATCGAGGAGCTTGAGTTTTTAGCCGCCAAGCTTGAGCTGCTTAAGGTTAAAGACGTCGCTGTCACATTAATGCATGCCGATCTCAATCCCACCCATGAAAAAAGCATCGCAGAATTTTTAAAGGCAAAGGGCTTTCGGGTCGTCTGCAGCCACGAGCTTGCCCTGCAAGCCGGCTCGGATCAAAAGACAGATCGGTTCCGCGAAACAATTGAAAATGCGTTTCTGACCTCCACATTGCTAGACGAAAAAGAGCAAATCGAAAACGCTGCTAAGAGCTATTTGGGCACCGATGAGCCGAGCGGCGATTGGCAACTCGGCTTGTGGAGTGCGAGCGGTCCGCTTCCGTGGAGTCAGTACAGCGCAGCTGCCCTTCGCGGTGGCGTGAAAAAAGCACTCAGAACTTTTTGGCGGGGTCCTTTGCAGGATCGCAAGGCGGCAGCCGGCCTTCACTGTGGACTCGATCAGTTTTTACTTTTCACGAAAGACCTAAGTCAAGATTCAGATGCCGACACGCACACCATCTTTGATTTGCGTCCCACAGCGCTGATTCGCCATGGGCTCTGGCCATTTCCTTCGATTGCTGAAGACGCGGCCGGATGGACTCCGGGTCCCATGGCTTTTGGAAAATCTCAGCAACTCGCGGTCTTTGATGTTCTCCACGTTTTGGGTCGACTCGGCGAAATTGATGCCGTGAGTTCGCTCATTCATGAAAAAAGCCGCCAGCGCATTCTCGAGTCCTTAATGTCACTTGGCAAATCCCAGTCGGCACTCGACCTTAAGGCTCGACCGCCCGATCCGTTGCAGATCGCAGCCAATCTTGAAAGAGCTTTTGTTGAACGCTGCGCGCTGGCCCTTGTAGCACTGCCCATCGACTTCAAAGATTCGCCTGTTGTCCTCAGTGGTCCACTCGCTCCCGCCATTCTCCCCTTGCTCGCCAGGCGACGGGCCGATTTGAGATTTGAACTTTTGCGCGCCGGTTCAGGGAGGGCGGAGCTACCAATCGATGAATCTCTTGAGGCTTTTGCGGCGGCGTCAGCGAATCTTGCAGAAAGTGGTGTTTAGGCGATGAGTTCGAGCAATCAATCTGAAAGTTTATCGCGACTCTTTGGCGGCGCCTTGCGAAATCTCGATTCGGCCGCACTTGTACAGCCCGATGGCACCATTCTCTTTGTTCAGCCCAAGACTGCGGCAGACGTCGCGACACTGCCGCAAGCGACAATTCTCTGCCATCGCTATTTGACTTTGCAAAATCGCGACGTGGCGGTGACCAACGATCCTTATTCGGGCGGAACTCTCGCTTCCGATTTTACTTTGGTGATGGGCCTAGGATTTCATCCGAAAGAACGAAACATTGATCTTTTGATCGCAGCGAGAATCAGTTTGAACCCCCGCCTCCCGGCGGCAGAAAAACTCGACGGCGAAGGCGTGCGCGTGCCGCCGATGCCGCTGGCGCAAGCCGGAGTTCTCAACCGCGAATTGCTCACGGCGATCGCCGCCCATCCGCTGGCACCCCAGGACCTTTTCGCTCGCGTCGAAGCGGCAATCGAGCAACTGTCACAAACGGCGGATTTATTGACACGAATTTCGCGCGAGCCAGGCTCGATTTTGCGGGCGCTTAATTTTCAAAATTATCTCAAGGATTCAGGTCGTGCTTTTGAGACTTTGATGGCCAAACTTCCACTCGGCAGCGTCAACGTTAGCACGACACTTTCCTCAGGCGAAATGCTCAAGCTGCACCTAAAAATTTCCGAAGAGCGCCTCCTTTTTGATTTTGCCGGTTCAGATAATTCAACCGCTTTTGCATTGACCGAACTGGCCACTTTTGGAGCCTGTTGGGCTGCGATCATATCTACGCTGGGAGAATCGGTACCTATCAATTCTGCGACTTTTGAGCATCTCCAGGTGAGCGCTCCGAGCCGAACGTTTCTCTCTGCTTCGGCACCGCGGGCGACCTTACGCGGCATGACCGAAGGAATCGCCAGTGTCGGACGCGTTGTGCAGGACGCCCTGTGCACCTTGCAAAGCAAGTTACAGAGTAAACAACAATCTGGGTTTCGCACTGGGTCCTCGCCGAGCGGCGTCGGTATTTTCCAGTTGGTGTTTAGCGACACTTTGATGTTCAGCTTGCAGGTGCCAGGCGGATCAGGTGCGGCCGTCAATGCGAGCGGCTCCGACGTTGCGGGGACTTGGTCACGTCAGGAACGATTTCTGCCCGATCCCGAAGCAATCGAGCGAGCCTTTCCCATTCATTGGCTTGAGATTGCAAAGCGACCGGACTCGGGCGGAGCAGGCCGAAACTCTGGCGGCCACGGTGCGATCCTAGCTCTCGAACTTCGTCAGGATTGCGAACTGCGATGGCTCGACGGTTCACTCGGCCGCAAGTCATCGGGTGTCGACGGCGGACGCCCCGGAATTCCTGGCGCTATTGAGATTATTCGCGCCGGCAAAACTGACCGCGACGAGCATCGCGAGCCTGAAGGAAAAACCGCACTCAGAGCCGGCGACCGCGTCTATATCTTAAGTGGCGGTGGCGGCGGTTTTGGCGCGCCCGTGAACGACAAAGACGACGGAGACCATGCGCCGCCTTGATTTCGCAAGGCCTCATTGTAGAGTCGCCATAGAGTCGCCATAAGGTCGCCGTAAGGTCACCTTAAGGTCGCCAACTGCTGGTGCAATTGCTCAACCGAACTTGACAAACCCGAATGAAAACACGCTTTATGTTGAGCTATTCTGAATCCAATTTAGGTCTTCGAACGTGACTGATTTTTGAGAGGGACTGCTATGCCTGAAACGATGACTTCCTCAGAAAAACTCAAACCGGCTTTTGCCTTTCCTGATTACGTCGCAAGCCAAAAGGCGCGCGAATGGATCACCGAAGTTTACAAAATGTGCGGCCCCGATCAGGTTTACTTCTGCGATGGGAGCGAGCGTGAGTTTGACCAGCTCTGCGCGGAAATGATTAAGGCAGGCACGATGCGAAAGCTCAATCCTGAAAAGCGCCCCAACAGCTACTTGGCGCTTTCTGATCCGGGCGATGTCGCACGAGTCGAAGACAGCACTTTCATTTGCAGTCGCAACCGCGAGGGCGCCGGGCCAACCAACAACTGGATGGATCCTGAGCAAATGAAGACAAAGCTCCGCGCGCTTTTTCAAAATTCGATGCGTGGGCGCACCATGTATGTCGTGCCGTTTTCGATGGGTCCGATCGGCTCAAACTTAAGCAAGATCGGAATCGAACTCACCGACAGTCCGTACGTCGCCGTCAACATGAAGATCATGGCACGGATGGGCGCAAAAGTTTGGTCGGCTCTCGGTGAAAAAGGCGGTTTCGTACCATGTCTGCACTCCGTCGGTCGCCCACTTGCCACCGACGAAAAAGACGTTCCTTGGCCGTGCAATAACACTCATAAGTACATCGTCCATTTCCCTGAGGAACGCGCCATCTGGTCATTCGGCAGTGGCTACGGCGGCAACGCACTTTTAGGAAAAAAATGTTTCTCGCTTCGTATCGCTTCGGTGATTGGCCGCGACGAGGGTTGGCTCGCTGAGCACATGTTGATCCTTGGGGCCGAATCTCCCCAAGGCGAGAAAACTTATGTTACGGCGGCTTTTCCCAGCGCCTGTGGAAAAACAAATTTTGCGATGATGATTCCGCCCAAAGAAATGGCGGGCTGGAAGATCACCACGATCGGCGACGACATTGCTTGGCTCAAACCCGGTCCCGATGGCCGCCTTTACGCTGTGAATGCCGAAAACGGTTTCTTCGGCGTAGCACCCGGAACTTCGCTGAGAACGAATCCCAACGCCATGGCATCTGTAGCCAAGAACACCATTTTTACCAACGTCGCACTGACACCTGACAACGACGTCTGGTGGGAAGGCTTGACAGATGTACCGCCTGATCAATTGACAGATTGGCAGGGCAAAGCTTGGACGCCGGGTTGCGGGCGTCTCGCCGCTCATCCCAATTCGCGTTTCACTTCTCCTCTCACGCAGTGCCCATCGCTCGATTCCGAATGGGATAATCCAAATGGTGTGCCAATCTCGGCCATGATTTTCGGAGGGCGCAGGCCCTCTGCGATCCCGCTCGTTTACGAATCTTTCAACTGGAGTTACGGGGTTTACCTGGCCGCGACCGTCGGCTCAGAAACCACTGCGGCCGCCACCGGAGCAACCGGCGTCGTTCGTCGCGACCCCTTCGCGATGCTGCCGTTCTGTGGCTACAACATGGCCGATTACTTCCGCCACTGGCTGCAGATGGGTAAGCGCTGTTCGCAGCCGCCACGAATTTACAGCGTCAATTGGTTTCGCAAAAATCAAGAAGGCAAATTCATGTGGCCTGGATTCGGCGATAACACCCGCGTGCTCGACTGGATCATTCGCCGCACGCGCGGCCAAGTTGACGCGCTCGAGAGCCCGCTTGGCTGGGTGCCGCGTTACGAAGATATCAACTGGACAGGTTTAGAAAGCATGACTCCGCAGCAGTTTGCGGCCCTTTTCAATTTCGACCGGGATGAGTGGAAGAGCGAAATCGCGGGACATGGCATGCTCTTTGAGAAATTCCAAGAGAAGCTGCCACCCGAATTAGGAATGATTCGCGGGTTGTTGCAGGCAAACTTTTAGCCCCAGATTTTGTAGGCCTCTTTGGCGCGGCGCTTCTGTAAAGGGAACCGGGTACCTCTCGCTCACTCCCGCACGATCTTAAATCCTTTGTCGCGAAGTTCGGTTTTGATTTGCAGGATGTGTTCATCGCTCGAGGTTTCGACGAGAAGATCGATTCGCGTCTCACGCAACGCGAGCTCGGGCGAGACGCGGTCGTGGTACACTTCGAGAATATTCGCTCGACTTTCGGCCATGACGTTGGTCAGGCGATTGAGGTTTCCTGGTAAGTCTTCACAGACGACGGCGAGGCGAGCCAGCCGATGTTCGCGGCGCAGCCCTCGCTCGATGACTTTAGCCATCACGTTGAGATCGATGTTGCCGCCGCAAAGTACTACGCAGGTCTTTGGCCCGAGTTTGAGACGACCCGATTGGACTGCGGCAAAACCTGCGGCGCCAGCTCCTTCGGTCACGGTCTTGGCTTTTTCCAGCAGGAAAACGATCGCCTGGGCAATTTCGTTGTCATCGACTTCGATCACGTCATCGACTAACGAAGAAATATACGTATCAAACATCAACTGCGAAGGGGCCTTGATGGCGATTCCCTCGGCAATTGTCGCCACTCGACCAGAGAGGCCAACCGCTGGAGTTTGCCCGCGCTTGAGTTGCGCCATGCCCGGGAGCAGTGAGGAGACTACGCCGATCACTCGAACTGAAGGCTTAAGACTTTTGACCACCGTAGCGATTCCGCTGATCAAGCCACCACCACCAATGGGGATCACCAACGTATCGAGATCTGGCAAATCTTCGAGAATTTCGAGGCCGATCGTTCCCTGTCCCGCGATGACTTCGGGATCTTGATAGGGATGAACGAAGACGTAGCCCTCCCGCTCTTGAAGAGTTTTAGCGTGCGCAAAGGCCTCGTCGTAGACCTCACCGTGAAGAATGACTTCGGCCCCGTATGATTTGGTGGCGTTGACTTTGATAATAGGTGTGGTGAGCGGCATCACGATGTGCGCCGCGAGCCCGAGCTGGCGCGCACCGAGTGCGACTCCTTGGGCGTGATTGCCGGCCGAACTTGTCACAACCCCGCGGGCTCGTTCGCTCGCGGTCAGCGAGTTGAGTTTATTGAGTGCGCCGCGAATTTTGAAGCTACCGGTCAGCTGAAGATTTTCATATTTGAAATAGAGGTCGACGCCGCTGGTTTGAAATGCGGCCGGACACCGACTGACAGGTGTGGGAGAAATTCGCGAGCGCAAAAACTCACGAGCTTTTCTGACGTCTTGGAGATCGATTTTGCGCCAATTTTGCTGATTCAAAGATAGATCCACGCTGTCTCCTTAAGCTAGCAGGCTGTTGAAAAATAGATTTGTAGGCTGTTCAAAAAGGTCCAGATGCGAGGTGGGCCTCGCCAGCTCGACTGAGGCGTAGTTCCTCTACGCCGCAGGGAGAGCTGGCGAGGTCCAACGAAGTCAGGTGGGCCTTTTTCAACAGCCTGCTAGTCAGAGACAATCACAGTCCATTTTGTACGTTAGTTCAATCGATAAGCCGTTTACCAGTATGCGGTAAAGCCCCGAATCGGTAGGCGCTGGCCAGGTTCAGATCCAATTTGCGGCCTGAGCTCAAGGTCACTCAGCGGAGCAACCGCGAGATCATCAAAGAAATAAAACGGCGCCATGGATTTGCCGCAATGCTCGCAGCGCTCGACCGGCGTGGC
>JAYTRM010000100.1:0-4744 GCA_043746165.1 Bdellovibrionales bacterium
ACTCAATACACGCCGATCAAGTGTTCAAAAGATCAAAATGCTCAAGAAATCAACATTGGCCCATGGCCCCCGCTATCCCGGCATTTCCGGCCCAGCGCTACGCCGCTCTTTACAGAATGCGGCCTCAGTGTTCATAATTTTTAGCGGCTCGCACCCTTGATCGCAAATCCTCGGGTGCGTCAATTGCGCCCGCGAACGTTCAAAATTCTTCGCGAAACAACATAGTTCAGCTCCGAAACGGGGCTATTTTTTTGACAAATATCAAACGCAGATTACGCAGGTCCATGGATTCAAGTTCATCCATTGAAGGAGCAAAAAGCATTTCTGCTCCTTTACCGAGCAAGCGAAATTTCTGCCATTTTTCATGAAACGACGACCCCGAAATTGTGAGTTTCCAACCGAGTCTCGCCAGGATTTGGCAAAACCAACCCCAGCAGTGCTCCAGCACTTTTCCAGCAGACGCGGTTATTTCGGATTATTTGCGGTTATGTTTTAAGAAATGAAAAAGGCTAACTGATTGAATCTATTCGCTTTTGATTTTAGTTATTTGCTTAAAAAACTTGCTATCTTTGAACAGACAGTTGGAGGTGGTAAAGGGATTCGCACCCCTGTAGCACGCTTTGCAGGCGTGTGCCTAACTACTCGGCCATACCACCATATGGAAAAGAACTTAAGACGTTCTGAACACTTAGCACGGGCACGGTTTCACCGTCTAGCCCCAAAACTTCATTTGGGAACATTTTTGGGAACCTCGGAGACCTCCGCTCCAAGCCGGATGCCTTTGGCCACGCCCTCCAGACGCTTACTCTTGCCATCGATGTACCGGTCGGTCAGCCGCGAAGATGAGTGCGCGAAGAGTTCACGCAAGTCATCTTTGGTGGCACCGTGCGCCAGATAGATCGCGGCGGTCGAATGCCTAAGGCCATGTGTCGGGCCTGCCTGCAATATCGCCTCAGGGCCTTGTAGTACCCGTAATAAGTCAGCATGGCTTGGTCTGGTGAAGGACACACGAACTCACCATCAGCGCTCTCGCGGGTCCGTCTCAACATATCGATCAACTCATCAGGAAGCGTCGGCAAATGCCATTTACGGCCTTTGGGATAATCACGCATGACTTTTTCTTTACGTGCAGAGGTCGCCGTGACACGAACCACTCTTCGATCAAGGTCGATGTGAACCCAGCGCAACGCCTGAATCTCACCAACCCTCAGCCCCACGTAGACGCCGAACCAGATCGCAAGCTCGTACTGCTTGCCCAGCACCCACTTCAGGAGAGCCTTGGCAGAACCCGCGTCGGACCTGGTGTTACCCTGGTAGCTGGTGATTCAGGGCAAACAGCTCAACACACCAACCGCACATCCACTTCGACATCCAGCGACCGCGCAATCTTCTGCAGCGTCGTCAGCGAAGGGTTGGACTTAGTTGCCGATTCAAGCCGCGCATACGCCTGCTGGGAAACGCCGAGCTTTTTGGCGGCCTGTGCTTGGGTAAGCCCTTTATGCGCACGCAGGCGGCGCAGGCGGATTGCAAACGCTACGGGTAGGTCGACTTCAATCGCTTCATAAACGCGACTTTTGCGACTGACAGGATTAGGGATGTCAAGGTCGCGGTCGCAGTTGGCGGCAAGCCAACCGTTCAGAGCTTCACCCGCGTTTATCAGGGCATCTTCACGGGTCGTGCCCTCAGTGAGGCAGCCAGGAAGCTCTGGGAACTCGACCAGCCAACCGCCTGATTGTTTTTTTACCCTTGCGTAGTACATCATGGCTTTTTCACTCCAGCTTGTTTTAAGATTTTGCGCTCGAGACCCTTGCCCAGTGATTTATTTGCGTGCACTGGGACCACCACGGTCTCGTTGCCCTTAGCCAGGACGTGGTGACTACCGTGTTTACTCGGATAAGATCCCAGCCTTGCTGGCGCATCAATTTGATGAGGTCTTTTCCGCTCAATGGCATGGTTTAGCCTACAACATATAGGCTGTAAATACAAGGGCGCTCACCGACCTGTGTGAGAAAAGCGGGATCTGTTGCAGGCTCATCCCCGGAGATCGTTTTGATGACTCGCGCCTCCGCCATGTGTGGCTGCTTTCTGTTGCTCACCACCCGACTCCCAAACTTCGGTTGCAACGGCCGCCGTGGGGCTTATATATATGGCAATGCCGGGGGCCCGGCGGTAAACCTTGAAGCGGGCCTCAGTCAATTGTCTTTCGCGCAAAACCTTTAGGTCCTCGCTTGTTCTAAAAGGCGGTGGCCAACAAACCCGAGTTTAAGGGCTTGATCGAGATCTCGGTGGCTGACTTTAAGACTCAAGCGGAGATCAGCAAAGGTACGGGCCAGTCGCAAAACGGCCTCTCGCCGCCTTTGAGAGGATCGGTCGAGCGCTTCAAAAATGAAATCAGTTTGCAGGCTTGAGAGCGTGGGCAGAATTGCCTCGATCTCGAGTTGGTTGTTGGGCCGATCTTGGCCGCGGCTGACGCTTCTAAAGTCAATCGCAGCGCGAACGCGCTCCGCAATTTCGCTCACAGATCTTGTCGGCTGGGCACGAAGCTCTTGGCGCGTAAAAAAAACAACTGCAAAACGATCGGCAAAAGGTCCACTCAGCCGATTGAGAATTCGGCTCCGCACGCGAATTGAGCAACGACACCCGCCTTCGCGTTCACCAGGTATAAAATGACCACAGTCGCAGAGATTGGTCGTGGCTAGCAAAAGAACCCGGGTCGAAATCGATCGATGGCGGCCGGATCTCGCGAGTGAAAGATCGCCAGAGTCGAGAGGCTCGCGCAGGGCCTCTTGGATTGCCGGATGAAACTCCAGAAGCTCGTCGAGAATCAGAATTCCAGTATCAGCCCGAGCCATTTCGCCAGGCCAAAGTGCTGCACCGCCACCGATCATGCCCTTTGGAGTGATGGAATGATGGGGCCTGACGACCGGGCGCCAAAGTTTGCGCCTAGCGGCGCGGACTCCGTCTGCACCTTGTGGAGGCTCGAGCCAGCTTGCTACGGCATCAACCAGTGTCGATTTGCCTGCCCCGTGTGGCCCCGCAAGTAAAGCCGAGTGTTCACCAGCGGCAACGACTTCGGCAAGATCGGCAAGGTCTACCGGCAACTCTCGAATGCGAACTTGCGGCCTCCGCCAACTGGATTCGGAAATATCTGACCCAGGCCGAATCTTGAGCGTCGAAGATAAATCTTTGAGCTCGCGCAAAACGACCATCGCACTTGAACCCGCAACTTCGTTTTGACCCGTCACTAAAACATCGCTCTCGGAGCAATCGGCATCGCTTAAATCTTCGGGCGCGATGACTTGGCCGCCAAGCGTGAGCTCGCCGTAAAGGTAAGGGGTTGGTGCAGTCGCTACTGACCACCTCGGAATCTGCTTTGTCTCCCAGAGGAGCGCCGCTGCCACGGCTAGATCGAGCCCCTGGCTGCTCTTTCGCTGATCGTGAGGTCTCAACTGAACAAGGATTTGCTTTCCGCGCGGCAGGCGAAACCCCTGAGCGCGGATCGCGGCCCGGATGCGAACGGCACTCTCGCGCATGGCCTGATCGGGAAGCCCGATGAGTCGAATCATCGGGAGGCCCGGCACGAGGGCCAGTTCAATTTCGACTGGAACGAGCCGCCAGTCTTGTCTGACAAAAGAAAATACGCGCATCGCACGACCTCGGACCGAGACCTTGCAGATCCGGCGCCGCTGCGCTGGCAAAACTTAACGGAGCTGACGCAAACAAGGTCCGCTCAGCGGACTTTAGGTTTCTTTTTCGCGCGAGAGCGGATGATGCTGATCGATGGTGTCTGTGAGGTTTTTCGTGGTCACCGTGGTATAAATCTGAGTTGTTTGAATACTGGCGTGGCCGAGCAGAATTTGAATCGAACGCAAATCGGCACCGGCTTCGAGCAGAGCGGTGGCACAACCATGGCGAAAGCGATGTGGACTGACGGGTTCATCAAAGCCCGATTTGGTCGACCAAGCAGACAACCACCGCCAAATATCAACGCGCGACGGACGGTGTCCGCGGTCGTTGATCAAGAGCGAACTGCTCGACTCACGGACAAGCTGGGGCCGAGCCGATTCAAGGTAGGCTTTGAGCTCGCGATTGAGATGTTCAGTGAGCGGAACGGCGCGCTCTTTGTTGCCCTTACCGATCACTGAGAGCCAACTGTCTGTTTCGTGATAATCTTGCAGACTCAGACCGATCAGTTCACTCACCCGGCAGCCAAGGCCGTAGAGCAAAAGCAAAGTGATGCGGTTTCTCGCCGTGCGCGCCACGTCTTCGGTCTCACACGCTTCGTAGAGCTTACGAAATTCGACTGGCGACAGAACCTTCGGCAGGCCGACCTTAACTTTCGGGGCCTTGAGATCGCGAAGTTCGGGTGCTTTAAAACCACGAGCCTCGATAAACTTAAAATAAGTGCGCAAAGAAGAGATCACCCGAGCTTGTGAGCGCACCGAGAGCTTGCATTTTTTCATGTGGGAATAGAAGCCGGGGATATCGCGACCGGCTTTGAGATAATCCTCGTAAAGTTCGAGGTCGCGGCGATAGGCCATCACCGTGTTGCGCGAACGCCCACGTATTTGTTCGAGATCCGAAAAGAATTCTACCCAAAGTTCAAGCGCCATCGCGCCCGATTATATCGCGAGACAGCGAGCTAAACGCAAGTTTGAAACAGTGCAGAACATTTAAGTCATTCAAACGCAAAAAGGCGGAGCCGAGGGGGGACTCAGCTCCGCCGGGGGGGGGGGGGGGGGGG